>JAYUBB010000315.1:0-10142 GCA_043741015.1 Opitutaceae bacterium | reverse complement strand
GAGCCCAAACAGCAGAAGCACCAACCACACGGCCGCGCCGCAGAGCGTGCTGAGGAACAGCACGGGCAGCACGGCGTTGTCGCGCAGCGCGTGCTTCTTGCTCAGGTCGTAGAGACCAAGAAAGAAGGCGGAGACGAGACTGGCGGCAATCCATGACATGAGCGGCGAGGTGTGACGGCCTGATCCCGGTCAGGCAAGAACGCACCTCGCGCTTTAAGTCATCCGTGCGCAGAGGGCGTGGCGCGGGCAGGAGACGAGGTGGTCGTTCACCATCCCGGTGGCCTGCATGAAGGCGTAGCAGATTGTGGGGCCGACGAATTTGAATCCACGTTGCCTCAAATCCCGGCTCAGTGCGGCGGACTCGGGTGTACTGACTGGAATTTGCGCCGGAGCGGACAGAGCATGCTGAATCGGCCGGCCACCCGCGAACGGCCAGAGATAGCGGTCAAAGGAGCCGAATTCCTCCTGCACGGCGAGGAAAGCCCGGGCGTTGAGCACCGAGGCCGCCACCTTCAGGCGGTTGCGCACGATGCCCGGGTTGGCGAGGAGCCGGGCTTTCTTCCGCGCGTCGTAACGCGCAACCTTGGCGGCATCGAAATGATGATAGGCCAGGCGGTAGGTCTCTCGCTTCTTGAGAATAGTGGACCAGCTCAGGCCGGCCTGGGCGCCTTCCAATATAATCATCTCAAACAAATGCCGGTCGTCGTGGGAGGGCACGCCCCATTCGGTATCGTGATAGTGGTGGTGAAGCTCGGCTTCGGCCCAAGGACAGCGGTTTTTCATGCGGGAGGATAACCCAGAATGCTGACAACAGCCTGTCAGCAGACTTGCGGCGCGGGCAATCCCTGTCGTAGCCTGCCTGCCTTATGGGACGTCAATGGCTTCACGCGAAACGCGCAATCGTCAACCTGAAGAAGGGTCAGACCGTCGGCAAACTGGTGAAGGAGATAACCGTGGCCGCCAAACTGGGCGGGGGCGACCCGGAGGGCAACGCCCGGCTGCACGCCGTCCTGGAAAAAGCCCGGAAGGCCAGCGTGACACGCGACGCCATCGAGCGCGCCATCGCCAAGGGCACGGGCAGCGGTGGGGAGAAGATGCACCTCGACCATGTGGTTTTCGAGGGCTACGCCCCGCACAAGGTGCCGGTCATCGTCGAATGCATGACCGACAACCATCAGCGGATCACGCCGGAGATCCGCTACCTCTTCAAGGGCGGTGTGCTCGGCACGGCCGGCAGCAACAAGTTTCTCTTCGACCACGTCGGCCTCGTCGAGGCGCACACAGCCGACGGGAAGGCCGACCTGGAAGCGGTGGCGATCGAGGCGGGGGCGAATGATTTCGAGCCGCTGACCCACGCGCAGAACGACGACATCCCCGAGGGCGCCACCGGGGCGCGGTTTATCACTGAGCGCACGGCGGTGCACGCCGTGTCCGTGTGGTTGAAGCAGCACGGCTGGCAGGTGGTCACGAGCGAGATCGGTTATACGGCCAAGCAGTTTCCCGAGCTGGACGACGCGAGTCGCGGCGCGGTCGGCGAATTCCTCCAGGCGCTCGAGGACCATGAAGACGTGCAGCGCGTGTGGGCGGCGGTGAAATAAAAAACCCGCGCCAGTGACGGCGCGGGACTTTTTTAAAAACGCCGGGTGGAAACCCGCGTCGAGTGAAGAATGAAGGGTAACGCGAACGTTACTTCTTCTTTTTGGCTTTCTTCTTAGCAGCTTTTTTCTTGGCCATGACGAAGTATCCGGGAAATTCCGCGCGGTTGCACGAACAATTTTCACTTCATCAGCGTCCGGTGAGTGCGGCGAGTTCCCGCAGATAAACGCCCGAGGTGCGGAAAAGTTTTTCCAGATTCTCGGCGCGGCAACGCCAGCGCCAGTTGCCCTCGGCGACGCCGGGCGTGTTGAAGCGCGCCTCGGAACCCAGCGCGAACACGTCCTGCAGCGGCACAATGGCGAGGCGGGCCGGGCTGGCGTAGCTGGCGCGGATGAAATCCCACGCCACGTCCTCACCCGAGACGCGCAGGTAGCGGCGCACGCGGTCGCGTTCGTATTCGCTGGTCGTGCGATACCAGCCGGCGGTCGTGTCGTTGTCATGCGTGCCGGGATAGATGACGGCGTTGCGCGGGGCGTTGTGCGGCAGGTAGGAGTTTCCGGCGTCGCTGCCCCAGGCAAACTGGAGCACCAGCATGCCCGGCAGGCCGGTGTCGGTGCGGAGCCGGTTAACGGAATCGGTGAGCACGCCGAGATCCTCGGCGATGATGCGGGCACCGGGCAGCGCGCGCTGAAAGGCGCGGAAGAGATCGAGTCCGGGGCCCGGCACCCACTCGCCGTTGCGGGCGTTCCCGGCGGGCAGCGGAATCCGCCAGTAGGCGTCAAAGCCGCGAAAATGATCGATGCGCACGATGTCGCACAGTTCGAGCGAGGCGCGCAAACGGGCGCACCACCAGGCGTAGCCGTCGGCGCGATGGGCGGGCCAGTGGTAGAGCGGATTACCCCACATCTGTCCGTCGGCCGAGAAATAATCCGGCGGTACACCCGCGACCGCGACCGGTTGGAGGGTTTTCGGGTGGAGTTCGAAGAGATGCGGACTGGCCCACGCATCGGCCGAGTCACCGGCGACAAAGATGGGCAGGTCGCCGATGACCTCGATGCCCCGTTCGCGGGCCGCGGCCCGGATCTGCGCCCACTGACCGAAGAACAAATACTGGCCGAAGCGGTAGGCGTCGGCGGCGTCGGCCAGCTTGGCGCGCAGTGCGGATTTAAGGGCGCGTTGATGATCGCGCGCCTCGGCGGGCCACGCCCACCAGGGGTGGCCTTCGAAGTGATCCTTCAGCGCGCGATAAAAGGCGTAAGCGTCGAGCCAATGCGCCTCGCGCCGGCAAAACGCAGCATAATCGCCGTAGGGCAGGACCGGTTGTTTTTGTTTGAAAAGAGCGTGGGCGGTCTGGAGCAACCGGGGTTTCAGCCGGGCAAGGGCCTCGAAATCGACGTGGTCGACCGGGAGCGAGGCGAAGGCCGTCAGGTCGCTGGCGGGCAGGAGGCCGTAGCGGACGAGTGCGGCGAGATCGACGAGGCTGGGGTTGCCGGCGAAGGCGGAGAAGCACTGGTAGGGCGAGTCGCCGAAGCCGGTGGGGCCGAGCGGGCAGACCTGCCAGAATTTAATACCGGCGGCCTGCAGGAAATCGAGAAAGCGGACAGCGTGCTGGTCAAAAACACCGCAGCCTTGCGCGCCGGGCAGCGCGGTGGGGTGCAGCAGAATGCCCGCGCCGCGCGCCTGCAGCCAGTTGAACAGCGGGGCGCCGGGTGCGCGGGCAACGGACGTGCCAGAGGATCTTTCCTTTGGGGCCATGGGATTTCTAAATCAGAGCAGGAAGAGGAAAGCCACTACACTTGCCGGCATTGAACCCGGCCATCAGGCTTTCTGAATGTCTTCGGGATGCAGCAGCCGGTGGATCGTCGCCAACAGTGCGGCGGGCTTGAATGGTTTTAGCAAGAACGGGTCGCTCGAGCGGACAGGGCTGGGCTCGGGTCCGCTTTCGCTGCTGTCCATTCCGCTCATGAACAGAATCCGGACACCGGGCCGGATGGGTCGAAGCAGGTCGGCGAAAGACTGCCCGCTGCTGTTGGGCATTTGCAGGTCGGTCAGGACAAGGGCGACCCGGTCCGGTTGGGCGGAAAACAGGCGGAGTCCTTCAACACCATCGCGGGCGACAGCAACCTGATACCCGTGGTTGATGAGCACGGTGCATAACAGGTCGCGGACGCTCGCCTCGTCGTCGACCACCAGAATGAGCTCGCCTTGGGCGGGAGGCGGGAAGGGGGTGCCGCTGGAAGAACGGCTGCTAGCCGGCGGGCGACCGGGGGATGATAAAGGCCCCTGCATGGGTGAACGAAGGGTTATCTCCGGTTGGGGCGAAACCGTCGCGGAAAATAATCCCGCGCGGGAGCGCTGGAGGAGTAAAAGCAGCAAACCGCCAAAGACGGTTAGAAACAACAGGGCGACGGGATAAACGGAATGGAGCGGCATTAATTTGACCAAGGCCGAGCCATGGTGACCGGCCCGGTGCGAGAAAGTTGGTGACCGGCCCAATTGCGTGCAACTGAAAATAAAAACGGTCGATCATGACAGGACTGTCATTCCACTTGCGACTGCGGAGTGCTGATCTAGACGAGACAGGCGTTTTCATGGCATCCGGGACACCACTTTCGCAGCGGGCCAATTTGCCGGGGATACTGGTGCTTGCGGCCACGGCAGTGCTGCTGGGCCTGACCGGTTTCTGGAGAATGTTTGCGCACTTTCCGGGTTATGACGACGAGGGCTACATCCTGCTCACGGTGCGGGCATATCTGGATCACGGCGGACTCTACGGAGAGGTCTATTCGCAATATGGGCCCGGATTCTATGTGCTGCTCGAGGGGCTGCAGCGATTGACCGGGTTCGTGATCGACCACGCCTTCGCCCGGTGGTTCACCCTGGCGTTGTGGCTGGGCAGCGCGGCGTGCTCGGGGGCCGTGGTCAGGCGGGTGACCCACTCGCGTTTGATGGCATGGTTCACCTGCGTGGCGGTGTTTTTGTATCTCTACCAATTGAGCCTGGAAGCGTTTCATCCCGGGGCGGTAATCGTGTTTCTGTTGCCGGCCATGCTTTGGGCCATGCTTGAATTGATCCGGAGGGACCGGACCGGCTGGGCGGCGGCGGTGGCGGGCGCGGGGGCCGCCGGGCTCGGGCTGCTGAAAATCAACGTCGGCCTCTTGTTCGCGGTAGGTGGAGCAGTCTGGATCGTCTTCACGGCGGGCCAGCGCTGGCGGAGCCGCGGGTTCCCGATGTGGGGAGTGGCGGGCGGGGTGTTGTTTGCCATGGCTTTCATGCATGGGCTGCTCGATGCGGCCTGGGTGCGGACATTCCTGGTACTTTTTGCGGTCGGGCTGACCGGATTGGGCGCGGTCATCAGTCCGCGCCGGAGCATCGGCTTCCGGCCGGTCGCGGCATTTTCAATCGGAGCGGCCGGGGTGGTTGCGCTGGTGGTGGCCGTCGTGATGCATCGCGGCACCACGGCCGGGGCGCTGCTGGAGGGGGTGATCCTGGGGCCGATGAAGCACGCTAACGTCTATTCATTCGCCGTGGACTGGCGGCCGGGGACACTGGTGCTGGCCCTGGTTTCGGTTGCCGCGCTGGCAGGGTATCGGGGGCTGAAGAGTCGGGGACGCGACGAAGCGGCGGACCTCCTGGTGGTGACACTCAGGCTGGGGCAGATTTTGGGACTGCTGGCCGTGGTCGCGCTGTTGGGGCAGTTTCGGATGGTCGGCGCGTTGTTCAGCTACGCCATACCCTGGCTGTGGGTGTGGCTCGTGCCGCTCCAGGGCGGTTCGCACCGCAAGGAGGAAAGGGAAGGCCGGGAGCTGGTGGCCTGCGTGCTGCTCCTGCAGACGCTGCATGCCTATCCGGTCGGCGGGGTCCAGATCTGCTGGGGGAGTTTCCTGCTGTTCGCCCTGGTGGCGATGGCTGTTCCGGAAACCGGCTCGTGGCTGGAGGCGCGATGGGGGGCACGGTTTCGCGTGCGGGTGGCATTGAACTGTCTGCTGGTGCTGGTCGCGGGCACCAAGGCGGGGTTGGTGGCCAACGAATATTACGACACCTACGCCGCCAACACGGAGCTGGCGCTGCCGGGCACCGGCGGGATGCGACTGACCGAGCGGGAAGCCGCCACCTATCAGACGGTGGTGGCCAACGGCGTGCTGCATGCGGACATGATTTTTTCGCTGCCGGGAATGTTCAGCTTCAACCTGTGGAGCGGGCGGCCAACTCCCACGCAAAGAAACACGACCCTGTGGTATTCGTTGCTGGGCGAGCCGGAACAGCGCGCGATCATCCAGGCCTTGGAGCGCGCGCGCCGGCCGGGCCTTGTGGTCGACTGGGCGTTGGTCTCCCTGCTGCAGGCCAGCGGGGCGCCGCCGACGGGGCCGCTGTATGCCTATCTGCTGTCCAACTACCGGCCGGCGTTCGGGCTGCACGGGCTGGGCTTTTGGGTGAGAAACGGGCGCGTGATCGCCCCGGTGGGAACCGCGGGGCAAATCCGCGGCAACGACGGCGAAACCGTTCTCCGGACCTGCCTGATCGGGACCGGCGAGCCGGTCGAATCAATGGAGTTGTTCGCTCCGGACCAGCCCCGGGGCGAACGCCTGCAGATCAACGGCCACAACTCACGGATCGCAATCCAGCCGGTCAACCCCGATGGGTCGCCGCGAGCCGCCGCCCGGGAAACGGGCTGGCCTTTCCAATTTGACGGACTGGCGTGGATCACGGTGCGGAGCGACAGGCTGCATCCGCTGCCGCCGGAACCAGCGTGGATGCTGGTGCTGAAAACCCGTGACGACCGCCGGATTGACACGGCGCTTTTCGTGGACCCCAAATAGGAAAGCCGGGCCGCGGTTGGGCGACCCGGCTGAAGCACTTTGGCTTACTTGGTTTCGCGCAGCGTGATGGTGCCGTTCATCGAGGTGAGCTTGATGTCGATGCCGCCGCCGTTGAGCGTGCCGACGATGGATTTGCCGCCGAAATTAGGCAGAGGTGGCATCGGTGCCATCGGCGCGATCGCGGGCACTGGCGGGACAGAGGAATTGTTGTTCAAGGATTCCGTGATCGCGACAGCCATCTGGTTGGCCTCAGCGACGGCCTTGGCCACTTCCTTGGCCATCTTGATGTGCTCGCGGTCGAGGCGGGCGGCTTCACGCGCCATTTCCCGGGAGGCCTCGCGTGAGCTGGAGTCGGGCCGGGCGTCGGCGGAAACGTGGCCGGTCTTCTCGGTCTTGGCCTGCAGGACGCCGTCGGGGAAATTGGTCCGGATGGAACCGTTGTGCGTGCGCATGCGGAGGTTGGCCTTGGTGTCGGAGGGGAGGCGCAGGTCGATCTCGCCGTTCATCGAGGAAAGCGACACGGGCTTGCTGGGGGCGCGCTTGAAAGTGGCGCTGATCTCGCCGTTCATGGTGTTGACCACGGCGGAGCTGCCGACGTCACGGAGCACGACGTCGCCGTTCATGCTGTTGATGTCGAGGTCGCCTTCGACCCCGTTGACCTCGATATCGCCACCCGCCTCGGTGCGGAGGATCAGGTTGGTGTTGCGCGGCACCGTGATGTCGAACTCGGCGCCGTGCGCGGCCCAGGGATTGTCGCCGGCGATGGTGATGGTCGCGATGTTGTCCTTCTCGACAACCTCGAAGGTCACATCCTCGTCAAGGCGGCGGAAGCCCTCGTGGTCCACTTCGGCGCGACCTTTCTGGTCGAGGCTGGAGGTGACGACGACTTCGCGGCTGTCGGTGGCGGTGATGCGGGCCTCGGCCCACGGCAGGGCGAGCTTGAGCGTGCCGGGCTTGGCGGGATCGGAGAATTGCACGCGGACGGTGGAACGGCCGGGCTCATCGTCCTTGGCGCGGGCCGTCGGCCCGAGCAGGAGGAGCGAGGCGAAGAGAGCGAGATAACGCGGAGTGAGACGGAACAAGGAGTTCATGAGAGGACGGGATTGGACGGTTGTTTGTTTTTGAGAGTGTCAGTGGGTGAAGGGGAGCGGAGGAGGGCCAGGCCGCGACGGGCGGACTCGCGGACATTCTTGTCGGCGGTTTCGTCGCGGCTGAGGCGCTCGAAGAGCGGAGTGGCGCCGGTCTCACGGACTGAGGTGAGCAGCTCGATCATGGCCACCTGCACGAGCGGGGCGGATTCACGCGCGAGCGCGGCGAGCAGGCCGTTGCGGACCACCTCTTCGCCGGCGTGCGGTGTGAGGGCCTCGATGGCGGAGAGGCGTACGTTGACCGACGGATCAAGGGCGAGGGCGCCGACGAGGTCGGTGAGCACCTGGCGGTCGGGGCTCTTGAGGTCCATGGTGGCGAGCACGGTTTGCAGGCGTTCGCTGGTGGATTTTTGCTGGAGGAGAGAAGCGGCGACGAGGTTACCCACGTCCTTCATCTGCGCCTTGAGGGCGGCGATCTCCTGTTGGGCGGAGTTGTCCACGAC
The DNA here is from genome assembly GCA_043741015.1 of Opitutaceae bacterium. Lineage (GTDB taxonomy): Bacteria > Verrucomicrobiota > Verrucomicrobiia > Opitutales > Opitutaceae > Lacunisphaera. The sequence goes on along the minus strand of JAYUBB010000315.1, from coordinate 2,135 downwards.
GGGGACAGGGGCCGCCGGGTGCAGGAAGCGGGCGCCGGCGAAGAGGCCGCCGGCGAGCAGGGCGAGGGCGAGGGCGAACTGCAGGGCGGGTTGCGCGGGCAGGAGGGCGGCGAAAAACCGGTCAAGCTGGCTGCGGGCCAGGGCGAACGGGCTCGGTGCGTCGGCGTCGCGCTGGTGCGTCTCGAGCATGGCGTAGAATTGCTCGCGGAGGCGCGGGCTGGGCTCCTCGGTGGCGGGGAGGGCGTCGAGCTTGCGGGTGATCTCCTGGAGGGCGGACCATTCGCGCTGGCAGATGGGGCAGGTGGCGAGATGAGCGCGGAGCGCGGTGGCGTCGCCGGCGGACAGGGTGCCGTCCTGGTAATCGATGAAGCTATCCTGGACACGTGAGCAGTTCATGGGAGGTCTTGGGTTGAAAGTGGCAGACTGTCCTTCGACAGGCTCAGGACGGCTACGCCGCTTGTTCCTTTCTGATTTTAAAATAAACCTCGCGGAGCTCCTTGAGGGCGCGGTGGGCGCGGACCTTGACGGCGCCGACCGAACAGTCGAGCAGACGGGCTATTTCCTGGTGGTTGAGATGTTGGAGACGGGCGAGCACGAGCACCTCGCGGTGCTCGTGGGTGAGTCGGGTGAGGGCGCGGCGCAGAAGCGCGAGGTCGTCGGAAGTGGCGGCGTTCGCGTCAGGCGCGGGTGCGAGGTCGGGATGATCGTGAAAATCGGCCGGGTCGGCCGGGATCGGGGTGGAGGCGTGTTTGCGAAAGTGGTCGGCGGCGACCTTGCGGGCGAGGTGGTAGATCCAGGCGGAGAACTTGCCCTCGTCGCGGTAAGTGTGGCGGTATTTCAAGATGCGGTAGAAGACGATCTGCACCAGGTCCTCGCTGGCGGAGGACTGGTTGGTGAGGCGGACAAAGAAGCCATAGAGCGGCCGGTGGTAGCGCTCGAAGAGATCGCCGAGGCGGCGGATCTCCCCGGCACGCACGGCAATCATGAGTTCGTGATCGGAAGCGGCGTCCACGTTGGCAGTCAGGCTAACCGGTGCAGGCGCGGTGTGAACTCGGAATTGGGCGGTGGAAGCGAGAAGCATGGGGGGAGATCATGGATGTGTGGGAGGGATAACCGGGTGGGCGGCCCAAGGTTACAGGAAAAGAACCGGCGGAACCTGACGATCTGCCAAATGAGTCCGTGGACTGCAGGGATTTCCTAATTCGTTCCGATGCAATCCTTCTCCCGGGGCGAGACAGCCAATGGCCTTCGACCCGCTTGGTTGCGGAGTCCGCGCCTGCCGCGACCTGGCCAACGGGCACGAGCAAATTTACGCCGTGCAGGGATTCTTCACGTCAGACTGAGGAATACCGGATGGAATTGGCCGGAGGAGGAGCCGGTCCTGTCACTTGGCTAGGTCAGTTCGAGCCGGGCTTGGGGAGGTTAGGATAGTCTGGTTCCAAGGCGCGGGCTTTGGCGAAAGCAGCCTCGGTTTCCGGGGCGTGGCCGAGCGCACGGTGCGCCCAACCAAGGGCGATCAGCGCATCCACATCATCGTCAATCCAGCGGGTGGCCCGCTCTAGCAGGGGCAGGGCCTCGGCGGGCAACTGGCGGCTGACGAACATGGCGCCGGTGTTGCGGGCGAGCACCCAGTCATCAGGCGAATGCTCGAGGGCACGACGGCTAATTTCGTGCAGGGCCTCGGAGGCGTCGGGCCGGGCAAGCAGAGTCTGCGCAACCTCAACACGCCGCCGCCAGGTAGCGGTGCGGGTGGCGAAATCGGACTGCCCGGAGAACGGCGGTTTGGAGAAGCGCCGCAGAAGTTCCAGGGCGATCATGACCTGTTCGTGGGTGTTGTAACCGAGACTCAGACCAACCTCCTCGTAACCGATGGGTGCCGGAGCAGGACCTGCGACCAGACCACGCCGACCCAGCTCAACGGAAACCTGGGGGAACAGTGCGGCGGCAACCTCGTAGGTGCCGCGAAAAGTCAGGTGAACGTGTTCGTAGATAAATTCGTCACCAACAATGCCGTGCGGACTGCGCGCCGCGAGGGCGGCCGCGACGTCGACCACCTCGAGCTGCGGGAGCCCGGCCGCGGCCAGGTCGCGGATGATCTGGTTGAGTTTGGAATCGGTGCGGAAGCGCAGGGTATC
>JAYUBB010000314.1:0-10159 GCA_043741015.1 Opitutaceae bacterium | reverse complement strand
AAAATGACAGGGCCGCCCCCCGCGTGAGCAGAGGACGGCCCTGGTTGTTTGCTTTATTATATTACCTGGATGCGAAGCGCGTGGCATTATCGAGGTTGTCGACAATGTTCACGGGCAGCGCGACTTTGCGGGCGACCGGTTTGCCATCGACGAGCGCAGGGGAGAACTTCCACTGCGCCACGGCGCTGGTGACCGAGGCCACCAGTTCGGCATTGGCCCCGGGCGTGACCGACGTGATGAGCGTCGGCTTGCCCGCGGTATCAACAACGAACTCGAGCACCACTTGCTGGCCGGCGAACCTGGCGCTGACTTCCGGCATAATGACGGAGATCGGCACCGGAGTGTCGGGACGGATGCGGTAGGACTCGACATAGGCCTTCTCGGGCGACCACGCCAGCAGGGCGAGGGGCGCCGCGAGCAGACCGAGGCTGAGGGCTAGTTTGGATTTCATGTTCATGGCATAATCTCCGCGGTGAGGCGGAGGTTGTTTTCTGTTCAGGCAAGGCGCCGCCACCGGCCGGAATGACCGCAGGTTAGGCACCTCGTTTCACCGCCACAGCCCGGTGAGGGGCTGCAGGCGGCAAAAGTCTGCTTTGGGGCAATCTGGTGGCACGAGGTTGCGGCCACATGGGGGCCCGCATGAAAACACATGAAAATGGTCCTGGCCGGTCCCGGCGGCCTCGCGCCGGTACCCGCCAAAGTCAAAGAACGAGTTCTGGGGGTTCTTTGAAAGCAATAGTCTTTCGACTGAGCATACCATAGCATGTCCAGTGCCACTCCGCACGTGCCGATCAGGTGAATTTTACAGTCACAGGAGTATCAATGCTACTGCATCGCAGGATTAGAAAACACGGAAAGCCTTGAACGATTCCAGCGAGGCCGTGTCGTAGGGACATGCTTTTCCTCCTGAGAATCCTTTTCGCCGCGCTGTGCCTGCTGCTGGCCACCAGCCCCGCAGTGGCCGAAACCCTGGCCGAGAAGAACCTCAAGGACCTTGTTGCCCGGCAAAAAAACATCTTCGCCCGGGTCGCGGCCGAGAATGACCACCCGGACGAGGCCTGGCTGCGCGGCGAGCTGCAGGGCATCATCAACAGTTACGATGTGCTCATCCAGAAAAGCCCTGACTTTGCCGCGGCCTACGTCGCCTACGGTCTCCTGCTCGGTCAGGTCGGCATGACCCGCGAGGCCGTCGGCATTCTGCTCAAGGCGAACAAGCTCGACCCGGAGATTCCCCTCGTGAAAAACGAGATGGCCCGCTTCCTCGCCGAGGACGGCAAGATGGCCGACGCCCTGCCGTGGCTCATGGCCGCCATCGACCTCGCGCCCCAGGAGCCGCTCTACCACTACCACCTTGGCAAATTGCTCACCGAGGGCCGCGACGAGCTCATCGCCACCGGGCAGTTCACCCGCGCCGCGCTGGACAAGGCCATGCTCGAGGCCTTCCGGCGCGGGGCCGAGCTTGCGCCCGACAACTTCGCTTACGCCTATCGCCACGCCGAGGCCTACTACGATTTGGAAACCCCGCAGTGGGACGAGGCGCTCAAGCAATGGAGTGCCCTCGAGCTCCGCGCGAAGCCCGGCGTCGAACAGCAGACGATCCGGCTGCACGCCGCCAACATATTGATAAAACTGGGCCGCGCCGATCACGCCCGCGCCCTCCTGATCACCGTGACCGAGCAGGTCCTGCAGAAACAGAAGCAGACTTTGCTGGACGAGCTGGCTCCCCCGGGCGCAAAGTAGCCCGGCATGGGTCTACTCAACCGCCTCGAACGCGCCCTTGGGCGCTACGCGATCCCCAATCTCGCGCTGTACCTGATTGGCGGCCAGGTGCTGTTTTTCAGCCTCGCCATGCTTGCCGGGTTTAATCTCGGGCGGATCACGCTGGTGCCGGTCCGGGTCCTGTACGGTGAGGTTTGGCGCCTGGGCACATTCGCGCTGGTGCCGCCCGTGTCGGGTCAGCTGAGCATGGTCGGGGCGCTGTTCCTCGCGATGAGCTGGTATTTCTTTTATATGATCAGCCAGGCGCTGGAGAACTACTGGGGGGTCTTTCGCTTCAATCTTTTCTTTCTGCTCGGCTGGATCCTGACCGTCGCCGTTTCCTTCCTCACGCCGGACCAGCCGACCGGCTATGCCTTTTTTGCGGTTTCGGTGTTTCTGGCCTTCGCCCTCCTGAATCCCGATTTCGAAATCTACCTGTTCATGCTCCTGCCGGTGAGAATCAAGTGGCTCGCCCTCCTGATGTGGATTGGCTTCGGCTACAGCTTCATCATGGGCGACCGGAACATGCGCCTGACGGTGCTGGCGGCCACGGGCAATTACCTGATATTTTTTGCCGGGGAGATCATCCAGCGGGTGAAAACCGGCCGCCGGCACATGCAGCAGCAAGTCCGCCGGGCTGCCTTTCAGGGCAGTGACGACGAGCCCCGCCACCGCTGCCACGTCTGCGGCAAGACGGACCGGACGCACCCCCGGGAGGATTTCCGCTACTGCTCGCAGTGTGCCGGCGAGGAATGTTACTGCTCCGAGCATCTGCGCAATCACCAGCACACGGTGGCAAAAACAAACTGACCCCATGCCGGCGAAACCACGCACCTTTGGCGGCCGGCCTTCGCCAAGCCGCCGGCCCGGCAAGAAAAACCGGGCGCCGCGACCCGAGGCGATTCTCAATGACTGGCTCCGGTGGGCGCAACGCGCCTACGTCCGTCACGGGGTCACCCTCGGCCAGGTGGCGACCACCGCGCACGACGAGGCGCTCTATCTGCTGCTGCACGCGCTCGGGCTGCCGCTCGACAGCAAACCGGCGGTGTTGAAACGCAAACTGACCGCGGGGGAAACCGACCGGGTGGCGGAGATTTTTCGCCGCCGCATCGACGAGCGCGTGCCCGCCGCCTACCTGACCCGCGAAGCCTTTCTCGGCGAACATCGGTTCTACGTGGATGAACGGGTGATCATCCCGCGCAGCTACTTTCTCGAACTGCTGCCCGAGCAGATCCCACAGTGGCTGCCGGACGGCAAACCGGTGAAGCGCGCCGTGGATGTGTGCACCGGATCGGGCTGCCTGGCCATTCTGCTCGCACACCAATTTCCCGAGGCGAAAGTGGACGCCATCGAACTGTCCCCCGGCGCGCTCGCCGTGGCGAAGTTCAATATCGCGGCGCACCAGCTCGCGAAGCGCATCAAGCTACACCACTCCGACGTGTTCGATGCCGTGCAGCCGGTGAGATATGACCTCATTATTTCCAACCCGCCCTATGTGCCGACCCGCGAGCTGCGCGGCCTGCCGGTAGAGTTCGCCCAGGAGCCCGCGATGGCGCTGGATGGCGGCCGTGACGGGCTCGACATCATCCGCAAAATCCTGCGCCAGGCAAGCGAACGGCTCCAACTACAGGGCATTGTGGTGCTGGAGGTCGGCGGCCTGCGCGCCGCGATGGACCGGGCCTGGCCCGAACTCGCCCTGCACTGGCTGCACACCGAGGACGGCGAGGACTGCGTGTGCGTGGTCCAGGCCGTGCGGCTGGCGAAGTGGTGCGGGTAAGGAGCGACGGATCAAGCCTCGCGCGCGCGGCTCAGGGGAACGGCGTAGGCACACTCCCGGCCGACCCGCACCGGGGCGCCTTTGAGGGGCGAACGCGGATTTTCACACAGATCATAGTCGGGCCAGCCGTGCTGGGCCAAGGACCGAAATCCCGCGCAGGAATCCGAGCAGGACTGGAGCAGCGTCCCGGCTTCCTGGTCTGCGAGCACAGGAAACGTTTGCGGCATGGCCTCGGTCGGTCGGGAATTATTTTTTTGCGGCTGGCACCACGATGGCAACCCGCATCAACCCGCGCCAATCCCCTTCCTCGTAGTCCACGGCGGTGTCGTGGGGATAAAATACCTTCAAGGCATCCTGCACGCCCGGGGCGAGGGTCGCAGCCCGGCCATGACAGACCAGGCACTGTTTCATGGCCACCAAGGGGCGATAGACGCGCCACTCGGCCGGCTGGCCCGGCCGCGTTACCTTTTGCACGAGAAGTTTGGCCACCGGCTCGCCTTGGTCGAGCTGCTCCTTGATCAGGTCAAGGGCGGCGCGGTCGGCCGCGTCGGGCGCATTGGCGGGGTTGCGCACATGCAGGCTCGTGCGCCGGAGCCCGGTCACGGCCGGTTTGTCCGGGGCGGTGGCCGGCAGCTTGTAGTCCTTCAGGTGCATCATGCCGATGGCCATGGCGGGAGCGGTGTCGGCGAGCACCCGGCGAACCTCCGCCTGCATCATGACCCCCGCCCGATCGAGGGTCCATTCACCCAGCCGCCGGACCTCCGACACGGCGGGATCGGCGGGGTCAATGAAGGTATGCGATAGGACTGCCGCGTCCTCCGCTCGCGCGGCAGACACCATCAGGCCAAGCAACACCGAAAGAACGACGGGGCATGACCGTGCTTTCATGGCACGATGATACTCCGGCCGGGCCAGCCCGGCTTCGCAGATCTTGCTGAATCGTCCTCACCCAGGAACCAGCCGCCCGGCGGAATTCACTTCTTTTCCGGGGTGCCGCTGCGGACGGGCAGGCCGGCGGCCTGCCAGTCCTTGAAGCCGCCGGCGTTGGCGACCTTGCGGCCCTTCTCGGCGAGCGCGGCGGCGACGACGCCGGAGCGGCGACCCGAGCGGCAGTAGGTGATGATCTCCTTGTCGCCGGTCTTCGCGAGGAAGTCCTTCCATTCGCCGATCAGGCCGGCGTCAAACTCGCTCTTGGGCAACAGCACGGCCGGGGCCGCCACGCCCGTTTCGGCCCACTCGGAAGGTTCGCGCACGTCCACGAGGACAGCCTTGCCGGCGGCGACGAGTTTGGCGGCCTCCGCGGGGGTGATGGTTGCGACTTCCGCGGCGTAGGCGGAAGAAATCAGGGCCAGGGCGAACAGCAGGTGTTTCATGGGGCATAGGATAGCCCGACTCGTCATGCGTGCAACCCTGAGGATGGACGACCGGACCTCCCCCGACCTTATTGACCAAGCGGGTGGCTCAGGCATGGTCGAGGGCCTGACGCAGGTCCCAGATCAGATCTTCATGGTTTTCAATACCGATGGACAGGCGCAGCAGATCATCGGTTACCCCGCCGAGCGCCTTGTCCTCGGCCGCGAGCCCCGAGTGCGTCATGGCGGCCGGGTGTTGCGCCAGTGATTCAGTGGAGCCAAGCGACACTGCCAGCTTGAAGATCTTCAGGTGGTCAAGGAAAGCGAACGCCTCGGCCTCCCCACCGCGGATATAAAACGAAATGAGCGAACCCGGGCCGGTGTGCTGCTTCTGATAGATGGCGTATTCGGGGTCGGACGCCGTCAGCAATCCAAGATAGCAGATCTGGCGCACCTTCGGGTGGGTCGCGAGAAAGGCGGCCACCTGCTGGGCGTTGCGCTGCTGCTGTTCGGCGCGGATCTTCAGGGTCTCGAGCGAACGGGTGAGCAGCCAGGCCGTGAAGGGATTGGGCATGCCGCCGAGCATCGCCCGGTGCTGCGCGATGGCACCGAGGAGTGCATCATCGTTGGCCAGCGCGATGCCGCCAACCACATCCGAATGGCCGCCGATGAATTTCGTCGCGGAATACAGCACGATATCCGCGCCGACCTTCGCGGGTTGCGCGTGCACCGGCCCGGCCATCGTGTTGTCGACGATCACCAAGATGCGGCTGCACCCCTGACCGGGCGCCGCGGGTGCGTGCCGTTGCGCGAGTTCCTTCATGCGGCCGATATCCGTCAACCGGTTATTGGGGTTGGCCGGGCTCTCGATGAAGATGGAGCGGGTCTGCGGGGTGATGAGTTTGTCCGCCAGTTCCGGGGCGTCGACGCCGGCAGGGACGAAATGGGCGGCGATGCCGAAGCTCTTCAGGAAATGGTGGATGAGGGAATCGGTGCCGCCGTAGACGGGGGCACAGACAATCATTTCGTCACCCGGCCGGTGGGTGGCGAGCAGGGTGGTGGCGATGGCGGCCATGCCACTGGAGAAGCTATAGGCGTCCTTCATCCCCTCCCAGAGCGCAACGCGGTCCTCCAGGATCTCGAGGTTCGGGTTGTTGATGCGCGAGTAGATGAGTCCCTGCTCGCGGCGGTGGGGCGGCGTACCCTCGCCGTGGGCCCAGGCGAAGAAACGCTTGCCGTCGGCGGCGCACTTGAAGGCGAAGGTGGAGGTGAGGAACACCGGCGGTTTCACGGAGCCCTCGCTGAGCAACGGATCAAAGCCGTAGCTGAGGGCAAGGGTTTCGGGGTGCAGCCTCGAGGCTTCGGCATCAGTCAATTTTGTCATGGGGTGATTTTGTTGCCGGCCAGTCTCCTCCTTTATGACACGAAAGTCCACCGTGCGCCGGCTCGGGCCGGCGCAAATCAAGGCAACTGTCTGCGCCCATAACGGGAGCGCCCGGCAGGGCCCTCCGTTACTTTTTCTTGTCCGGCTGCGCGCCGGTGTTCAGGCCGAAGGGCAAGTAGGCCGGGCAGAAGCGGAAGGTGGCGGTGAAGATCGGACCCAAGCCGATGAGGCCCCACCAGGACTTGAAGTAAAGGCCGGCGCCCAGCAGGGCGAGACCGAGGACGTAACGGAGGATGCGGTCAATGCCGCCGACATTTGTTTTCATGGGGTGGATTTGGGGTTGAGACAAATTTGCGAGGGGCTCGGTGATCAGCGAAGACCTTTGGGTGTGCAGATGGGCCAGCCGGCGCGACCCCAGTCGCGCAACGAACCGGCGTTGACGGCGTCGAGTCCCTCGCCGCGGAGCTGCGCGGCCGCCATGCCGGAGCGGGTGCCGGACTGGCAGTAGAGCAGGAGTCTTTTCCTGGGATGTTTTTCGAGAAAGGCACGCCATTGCGTCCGGGAGCCGCGGAGGTCGCTCAAGGGCAGGAGCGCGGCCTGACGGGCCACCCCGCCGCGCCATTCGGACGGCTCACGGATGTCCACCAGCACAGCCGAGCCGGATTTCACCGCGGCTTGGGCGGTGGCGAGGTCGATGCCGGGGCGGGTGCGAATAAGCATCCGGATGATGAAGACGGCGGCGACAGCGGCGAGTATCAGAGACAGGAAGTTCATGGCGTGATCAGGCATTTTTCATCAGGGGGCATTGCGGGGGCGGCCGCGCGACCGGCGTGGGTCATGTAATAGATGAGCGGAACGGCGAGCGGGCTGATGATGAACGAGGCGATCGCGCCAAAGAGCAGTGAAATCGCCAGGCCCTGGAAGATCGGGTCGGCGAGAATAACCAGGCCGCCGACGACCACGGCGAAGGCCGTGAGCATCATCGGGCGGAAGCGCACGGCGCCGGACTCGAGGCACGCCTCGGCCAGGGTGCGGCCGTGGCTCAGGCGCAACTCGATGAAATCCACCAGGATGATCGAATTGCGCACGACGATGCCGGCCCCGGCCATGAAGCCGATCATGGAGGTGGCGGTGAAGAAGGCGCCGAGCGCCGCATGCGCGGGCAGGATGCCGATCAGGGAAAACGGAATAACGGTCATCACGATGAGCGGCGTGGAATAGTTTTTGAACCAGCCGACCATGAGCATGTAGATGAGGATGCACACCGCGGCGAAGGCGAGGCCCAGGTCGCGGAAGACCTCGAGGGTGACCTGCCACTCCCCGTCCCACTTCATCGCGGGCTCGTGGTCGTCCGTGGGCATCGAGGCGTTGTAGATCTTTACTTCCGGCGTCGTGCCGCCGAAGTCGCGGCCATCGAGCTTCGCGAGTTCGCGGTTCATGGTAAAGATGGCATACACCGGGCTCTCGACGATGCCGGCGACGTCGGCGGTCACGTAGGTGACGTTCTGGAGATTTTTGTGGTAGATGTTTCGCTCCCCCAGCGTTTGCTCGACGGTGACAAGTTCGCGCAGCGGCACGAGCGGCGCCTGCGGGTTCATCTCGGAGCGGACGGAGAGGGCGAGGAGATCGTCGGGCCGGGCGCGCAGGGCGCGGGGAACCTCCAGGACGATGTTCACATCCTCCCGGGCGGCGGGCGTATGGAGCAGGGTCACCGGGTAGCCCTGCACGGCGAGCTGGATGGTGCGGGCGATGGCGGCCTCGGTGATGCCGCGGAGGGCGGCTTTTTCCTTGTCGATGCGGAAGACGGTCTTGGGCTGGCGGTCCTCGACATACCAGTCGATGTCGACGACGCCGGGGGTCGCACGGTAGATGTCGCGGACCCTGGCGGCGAGCGCGAGGCGGGATTCCTCGGTCGGCCCGTAGATTTCGGCGACGAGGGTGGAAAGCACGGGTGGGCCGGGCGGCACCTCGGCGACGACCACGACAGCGTGGTATTTCTCCGCGATGGCGGCCAAGCGCGGGCGAATCCGCCGGGCAATGTCGTGGCTTTGGGCGGAACGCTCGCGCTTAGGCAGCAGGTTGACCTGCAGATCGGCGACATGGGAACCGCGGCGCAGAAAATAGTGGCGGACGAGGCCGTTGAAATTGAAGGGCGAGGCGGTACCGGCGTAGACTTGGTAGTCGCGCACCTCGGGTTCGGCGCGGATGGCCGCGGCCATTTCTCGGGCGACGCGGGCGGTCTGCTCCAGGGTGCTGCCCTCGGGCATGTTGAGGATGACCTGGAACTCCGACTTGTTGTCGAAGGGTAGCATCTTCACCTTGACGGCGCCGATTCCGACCAGGGTCATCGCCGTGACCGTGGCGCCCGCAACCACCGCGAGAAAAGCCCAGCGCCAGCCGCGGTGCTCGAGCAGAGGACGCATGAAACGCTGGTAGAGGCGCGTGAAGAAGGTGTCGGGCATCGTCTCATCGGCGGCCTCTTCCTCCTCGGTGAGCGGGGCGTCGACGAAGCTGGCGGCGTTGGGGTCGTGCCGGGCGTGGCCGCGGAGCATCTGCAGCGCGGCCCACGGGGTGACCACGAAGGCGATGAGGAGCGAGAAGATCATGGCGGCGCTTGAGCCGATGGGAATCGGGCGCATGTAGGGGCCCATGAGGCCGCTCACGAAGGCCATCGGGAGGACGGCGGCGATCACAGCCCAGGTGGCGAGAATGGTCGGGTTGCCGACCTCGTCGACGGCCTCGACGGCGATCTGTAGCAGGCGCTTGCGACGGCAGCTCGGCAGGCCCATGTGACGGACGATATTCTCCACGACGACGATGGCGTCGTCCACCAGGATGCCGATGGAGAAGATCAGCGCGAACAGCGTGATGCGGTTCAGCGTGTAGCCGTAGAGGTAGAAAACCAGCAGCGTCAGGCCGAGTGTGACGGGGATGGCCAGCAGCACGATGAGCGACTCGCGCCAGCCCAGGAAGAGCAGGATGAGCAACGCGACGCCGAAGACCGCAATCCCCATGTGCAGGAGCAGCTCGTTGGACTTCTCGGACGCCGTGGCCCCGTAGTTGCGCGTGACGGAAACCGCAATGTCGGCGGGGATGAGCGTGCCCTTGAGTCCGTCGACCCGCGCGAGGACGGCGGTGACGACATCCACGGCATTAGCGCCCGGACGCTTGGCGAGGCTGAGGGTAACGGCGGCCTGATCATCCCCGGCCTGGGCGCCACCGCGGCCAAAGAGGACATAGTCGGCGGGCTCGGCGGGTGCGTCGGTGATGGTGGCGACATCGCGCAGATAGACGGGGTGGCCGTCGGATACGCCGAGCACAACGGCGCCGACATCGCGGGCATCGCGAAAGAAGGTGCCAGTCTGCAGGAGGGTCTCCTGGTTGGTGGCGGCCTGCACGCCGGTGTGCGTCTGGGCATTCGCCTGCTGGAGCAGGGGAATGAGGTAGCTGGCGCTAAGGTTGCGCGAAGCGAGGCGGGCGGGGTCCAACTGCACGCGGATCTGGCGGGCCTGGCCGCCGATGAGCGTGGTCTCGGCCACCTGCGGAATGGATTTGACGGTGTCGTCGACCTGCGCGGCGAGGCGGCGGAGCGTGGCATGATCGTAGCGTGAGCTGTGGAAAGTGAGGGCGAGGATCGGGACATCATCGATGGTGCGCGGCTTGACCAGCGGCGGGGTGACGCCGAGGGGCATGCGGTCGAAGTTGCCCTGCAGCTTCTGATTGAGGCGGACGAGACTCTGCTCGAGGTCGGAGCCGACCTTGAAGCGGACGATGGTCAGGTTGCCGCCCGGGCTGGCGGTCGAGTAAAGATATTCCACCCCGGGAATCTCCCAGAGGAGTTTTTCCATCGGTCTGGTGACGCGATTCTCGATCTCCGTTGCACTGGCC
>JAYUBB010000313.1:0-10205 GCA_043741015.1 Opitutaceae bacterium | reverse complement strand
CTGTCCTCGGAAGCGGCCCATCGGCTGCTCACAAGAATGGTCGTCTACCTTCCGCCATCCGCGCTTCCGTTGCGTTGCACTTCAGACCTGAAACTATTCGCTTCAGGCTTTTGGGGTATGATGTGGTCCCAACTCCTTCAACTGTGGCCAGAAGACGAGCAACTCCTTGATCACCGCGCTGGCGCGGGCCCGATCAAACGACATCTCCAGGTGCTCGACGCTAACTCGCTCGAGATATCTGAGGATCTCTTCTTTCGGGGAGCCGTGATCAAGGAAACCGACGACAGCGCCAGAATAGCCGTCATACTCGTCGTCGGGGCATGTGCTACCCGGACCATATACGCCGATGGGGTCCCACTTCCGAAGTGCTTCCTTTACTTTCAGGTGTCCTTGGGCGCCGAGCTGTTTGAGATAGTCAGAGGTCATTGACGACAAATTCTTCTGCCGATCAGTGTTATTCAGGCTACGTAGAAAACCTACGCTGGCTTGGCCCGCCTACCAGAAAAAACGCTACAACCTGTTTGTTTTCAAAACCTGAATTTTCACCGTAAACTTTTAACGGGTGCTGCTCACCGTGGAAAGCCTACGTTTTAAAGTTAGGCAAAGCGATGCCCTATGAGTCCAGTAAACGTAAACGCAGTCCGGCTGATCAGCCTTTCAACTGCTCCGCAATTTCCTCTAGCGGATACGTGATGATCTCCGCGAGGGTCGGGTGATACCACGGCGCCCGGAGCATGTCGCGCACGGTGGCGCGCATCGCAAGTGCGGTTGAAAAGCAATGGATGAGCTCGCCGGCGTCTTTGCCGACAATCTCGGCCCCGAGGATGCGTCCGCGCTTCGGCTCGGCCAGCACCTTCACATAGCCGTAGTTGGCCTCCATCAGCATGGACTTGCCGTGGTCGTTGAACGGGTAGGTGGCGCGGAGGTATTTAACCCCGCGCTCATCCAGATCGCGTTCCAAGACGCCGATGGTGGCGAGCTGCGGGTCGGTGAATACGACATTAAGCAGCAGGGAGGAATCAACGGGCTTCAGGCCCTTGACCTTGGCGGCATGCCGGGCGGCGAGCTCGCCCTGCGCGATGGCGAGATGGACGATCTCGTGCGGCCCAGAACAGTCGCCAGCGGCATAAATATGGGGCACGCTGGTCCGCTGCCAGCGGTTGATGATGATTTGTCCGTTGGGCCGGGTTTTCACCCCGGCGGCGGTGAGCCCGAGAGCAGCGGTGTTGGGCTCACGGCCGAGGGCGTTGAAGCAGTGGGCCGCCCGGCGGGTGACGACCTTGCCGTCGTGGAGGAAAGTGGCGGTCACTCCCCGACGGTCCTGGCTGAGCTGCCGGATCTGCGTGCCGGCGAATAGCTCGATCCCCTCGTCCACGAAGGCCTGCTGCACCACAGTCGAGGCGTCCTCGGAATGATCGCGGAGGATGTTTGGGCTGCGCTGGATGAGGGTGACCTTGGTCCCGATGCGATTGAGGAACTGGGCCAGCTCACACGCCACAATACCTCCCCCGAGCACGAGCACGCTCTTCGGCACGAAATCAAGCTCGAGAATGTCGTCGCTGGTCCAGCATTTGAGTTCGCTCAAGCCGGGGAGTGGAGGAGTACTGACCTTGGAGCCGGTGCCGAGGAGGAAATATTTTCCGCGCAGCTGCCGGCCGTCGGAAAGCTCCAGCGTGTGCGGATCGAGGAAGCGGGCGTGGGCGCGGATGAGGTCGAATTTGCCGCCGGTGAGGGCCTTCACGCGGTAGCGGGCGAAATCGGCAATGAGGCGTTTTTTCCTGGCGTGGACCGCCTTCATGTCGGCGCGGGCACCCGTGACCTTGAGACCGAAGCGGTCCGCGTGCCGGGCGTGGTGCAGCACCTCGGCGGTGTAGAGCAGTGTCTTGGAGGGCATGCAGCCGCGGAGGATGCAAAGGCCGCCAAGCTGCCGTGCGCCGTCCACGACGGCGACCTTCAGACCCAGGCCGGCAGCGACGCGGGCGGCATTGAAGCCGGCGCTGCCGCCGCCGATGCAGATGAAGTCGTAGGTTTTCAAAGGAAGAAGGAGGTTCTCCGCGGATTACGCGGATGAACGCAGAGAGGGAAAAGAAACCATCCGTTTAGTCCGCGGGGGACTGGCTTTCACCGGCCCTTACCGAAGAGCATGATGTGAATCGTCTTCAGGACGATGGAGGCATCGAGCACGAAGGAGAAGTAGCGGATGTAGTAGAGGTCGTATTCCAGCTTGCGGAGCGTGTCCTCGAGGTTGGCGCCGTAGGGGTAGTTGACCTGGGCCCAGCCCGTGATGCCCGGCTTCACGAGGTGGCGGAAGTGGTAGCAGGGGATTTTTTTCTCGTAGTCCTCGACGAGCCGGACCCATTCAGCCCGGGGCCCGATAAGGCTCATGTCGCCGGTGAACACATTCCAGAGCTGGGGAACCTCATCGAGCCGGGTGGCACGGAGGAATCGGCCGATGGCGGTGATGCGGCTGTCGTTGGCCCCGGTGTAGACCGCCCCATCGCTGTGAATGGTCATGGTGCGTAGTTTGAGAATGTCAAAAAGCCCGCGATTCTTCCCGACGCGGGGCTGGCGGAAAAAAACCGGCCCGCGATCTCCGAGCCAGATGAGGGCGGCGACCAGGGGGAGGAACGGTAGGGTCAGAAGCAGGCCCAGCGAGGAGAGCGCAAGGTCACTGAGACGCTTCAGGCGCTCGAACACTGGTTCACGGGCGATTTGGAATCCCTCCTGGAAAAGCCACGTCTGGTTGAGCCGGTAGAGCGGAATTTTGCGCCAGTACACTTCATGAAACAGCTCAAGGGTATAGGTCGGCACACCGGAGAAGTGCAGTTCCATCAGCTTTTGCGCGACCAAGGCCGGGAGCTCCTGGCTGGACTCACGGAGGATGATGGCATCGAGGGTTCCCTTATATTCATCCAGGTAGTGGGCAACGTCACCCATGGGTGGCACTGACGGCGAGCGGGGCTGCTGGTTTGGAATAAAAGTTTCGTTGGTGGCGTAGAGTACGGACTGTGTCATGCCGGTGCGGAGGCACTCCTGCTTAAAAGCTATGCAACTTTCCGGACTGCCGAGAAACATGAAGTAACGCTGCTGCTTCTTGGCCTGTTGCCGCTGGTAGAGCATCCTCCGGTAGATCAGAGTGCCGGGAATCAGCACAAGGGAGGACGCGATGGGCACGAAACGGCTTACTTGCAGGGGAAAGCCCGCCGGGATGATCGCGTAGGTGAGCAACAGGGTCAGCATGGCGACAAACAGCAGCGCTATAGCGTGCAAGCTGGTATAGGTGACCGACATCATATCGGAGCGCGAACTGTAGCCGTCGATCAGGTAGACCGACAGCACGTGCATCAGTATGGGCAAAATCAGCGGGGCCATGATCGGCGCATCCCATTGCACCACGCCGCGGGTCCAGGCGACGAAGTTGAACACGATGAACACCATGATGGTGTCCAGCACCACGAGGGTGAGCGTGACATATCTTCCCTGTGTCATGGCGGGGTGAATTTACAGTCGAGGCTTGGGCTAAAGCAAACCGAACTTACTGCGGCCCACGGCAGCGGCGCAGCAATTCCTCCCAGCGCGCCACTGCCGTATCGTAGCTGAATTGCCGCTCGTAGGCCGCGCGGGCGTTCACGCCGAGGCGCGCCTTCAATTTCGCATCGGCCTGCCAGCGGGTGATGACGCCGGCCAGACCTGCCGCATCGCCCGGGGTCAGGGTGGCGCCGCAATCCTCCCGCAGGAGCAACCGAGCGATATCTCCGTCCGGTGGCCCGACAAACAGCACCGGTCGTCCGGCGGCGAGCACGCCGGCCAGTTTGCTGGGATAAACCAGCGTGGAATATTCGGGTCGGAGGGTAACCAGTTGCACGTCGGCGGCCGCGAGGGACGCGGCAAGGGTTTCCCGGGGCTCGGGCGGGAGCAGCCGGATGTTGGCGAGCCCGCGGTTGCGCGCGGCGGCGCTGATCTCGTCGAACCGGGCGCCCTGGCCGATGAACAGAAATACGATGGCCGGATTGTCGCGCAGCAGCGCGGCGGCCTGCAGGATCGTGGCGAATTCGTGGACGCGGCCGAGATTGCCGGAGTAGGCGACGACGAATTTACCGGTGAGGCCCCAACGCGAGCGACATTCATCAAGGGCGGTTTGAGCAGCCGGGACGTGAAGCTCGCGAGGCGCCCAATTGGGGATAAGGGCCATGCGGTCGGCCGGGATGCCCTGACTGGCGACAGTTTGCGCCATGTCATCGCCGAGAGTCACGCAGGCCCGGGCGGAGCGCCACGCGCGGTTCCGGTTCATTTTCAATGGCGTGAGGACAAATCCGGCAAACGGGCCGAAGTGAACGGCGGCGATCTCGGGGTAAATGTCCTGAATCCACGGGACGACCTGCGCGCCACGGGCCACCGCCTCCCGCGCCACGGTGACGGCGAGCAGCGGCGGGTCGGTCATCGGCACGACCAGGTCGCCGGACCGCACGAGAGTGGCCAGCTGCCAGCGCGCGGCGCGGAGAAACTGGCGGTGGCTCAGGGCCCGGGAAACGAGGCCGCCGTGCTTTTCGGCGGTTCCCGTGCGATGAATCGTCACGCCGTTTTGCCGAGTGGAGGCCTCCCCGGCGGCGATCACGTGCACCGTCCAGCCCCGGGCCGCGAGGCCCTCGGCCAGGTCGGTCAGCAGTTGCGCGGTGGCCTGCGTCGAGGGCCAGTAGACCCGGTTGACGAAAATGAGGCGCGTGGAGTGGTCGCTCACGATTTGGGCCGCGCGCCGCGCCGCAGTTCCCGGGCCTTGCTCGCGCACATAAATTCATACCAGGCCATCAGGCGGCAGAAGACGAATCCCCGGTAGCCGTCCAGAAAGCCTGCCCGCCAGACGTAGTGGTAGAGAAAACGCAGGGCGGGGCGGAAGGGCAGGTGCCAGGCGAGCCGACGCAACCGGCGCTTGCGGGTGATCCCAGGATCAAGCCCGGCTGCGTCGGCAGCAGACGCTTCGATCTGGAGACGCGCTTCCCAGTTGCTGTAGCGGTTGTGCTTTTCGACCCAGGTGGCGATGTCGGGAAAGGCGTAGTGCTCCATCTCGCCGGCGAGGTAGCCGGCGGTGCCTTGGAGCTCGATATGCTCGTGCACCTCGTTGTCGCCGGAGCCGGTGGCGCCCCCCCCGGCGGGCAGCTCGTAGCGGCCGAGGCGGTGACGGAAAAAACGCAGGTTCCAACTCGGGTAATAACCGCAGTGGTTGAGCCAGCCGTCGAGAAACCAGAACCGGCGGTTTACGTAATAGCCTTGGTGGGTGTCTTGCCTGAGCGCGGCGCGCAGGGCGGAGGCGAGTTCGGGTGTCACCCGCTCGTCGGCGTCGATGATGAAGACCCAGTCATTTTTCCACGCGACGCTGGTGAGGGCCCAGTTTTTTTTCTTGGGCAACGCCCCGTTCCACTTGAAATCCACGACGCGGGCGCCCGCGGCGCGGGCGATATCGGCGGTGCCGTCGGTGCTGCCCGAGTCCACCACCACAACATCGTTGCACCACGCGACCGAGGCGAGACAGGCGGCGAGATTGGGCGACTCGTTGCGGACGGGGACGAGCACGGAGATGGGAGCGAGGTCGGGCATGGTCAGCGCGGTTCCTCCTGTTGCGCGTGCACATCGAGCGCGGCATAGTGGATGGCGCAGTAAAAGATCGCGCAGAATGTGAGCATCACGGCCGGGTTGGCAAAGGGGAATTCGAGCCACGCATAAAGCAGCACCAGGGCGCAACCGGCCAGCAGGTAGCGCGGCACGACGGAGCTGACGCGGCGCCACGGGATGGAAAAGAGCGGCAGCAGCACCAGCAGGGCGAGCAGCCCGGTGCCGACGAAGCCGACCTCGGCGAGAGACTGCAGCCAATCGTTGTGGGCTTCGGCATAAAAGACGATCCACCATTGTGATTCAGCAGTCCGCTGCGTGTTGAAGATGCGGAAGACATGGGCGTAGCTTTCCAAGCCCCACCCGAACCACGGCTTTTCCGACGCCATGCGCCAGGTGTCGCGATAGAGGATGAGCCGGGAAGTCAGGGTGCCCTCATGGGAGAGGCGCGAGAGTTGCTCGGAAGTGAGTTCGGCGCGTTGCACGATGACATCACGGCCCAAGTAACTGATCGCGGCCAGGGACAGGATGGCGGCCAAGGCAATGCCGGCGACCGGCAGAAGGGCGGACTCATGCTTTTCCCGTCGCTGGCGGATCACCCGGAGGAGAAAGTGGATCAATGCGCCGGCCAGCAAGGCACCGACCAGGACGGTGCAGGAGCGGGAGGCGCTGAGTGGCACGGAGATCGCGAGCAGAAGCGTGACCACGGCCCCCAGCAGGACCGGGGAGTGCCAGATGTCACGGTGCCCGCCCCGCCGGTGGTAATGGAAAAGCAGGGCCACGCAGACGGCGGTATTCAGCAGGGTGAAGGCGCCCCAATGGTTGTGATAGATGAAGGTGGAAAAGAAGTGCGTATTGGGAGAAGGCACCAGACCGAACCAAAGTCCCTTCGCGCCGACGAGTTTCTGGAACGTGCCGAAAACAGCGAGAACCACGGCGTTGCCGGCGAGGAGAAACAGGACGGAGCGCACCTGCCGGCGCCGGTGCAGCACGAGGAGGAGATTGAAGCTGGAAAGCACGAGTCCGTTGAACTGCCAAAGTTCCTTTGCTGCGAGCAGCGGGAGGGCGGCGGTGGGCAGCCAGGGGTTGGGATTGACCAGCACCAGCGAGGGCTGGCCGGCGACGATGGTTTCACGAAAACCGGGGTTGAAGCAACTGACGATGACCAAGACGTCATAGAGCCAGAGCGGCCAGAGGAAACGGAGTGCGGGATGGAATTCCCCGGCCGAAGGCCGGTGGTGAGTCCCAGCGGCCCAGAGGAAAAGCAGCAGGCCGGCGGTGCCCCACCAGGCGATGATCTGCCGCGCCCAAGGAGCCTGGCCACCAAAAGCCCACGAGGTGAAAAGCAGCAGCGCGCCAAAGTGAAGGAGCACGAGTTTATCCATCGAGAAGGTGCGGCCGGGCCGCACGGAAGTGGCATCACCGATGCTCATGAATGAGATGGTGGACGAATTCATGCAGCAGCGTGGCGGCCTTGGCCCAGGAATAGTCCCGCGTGACCCAGTCGATGCCCCGGCGGCCCATGGACTGGAGTTCACCGCGAGGGGTGGCGAGGGCAATGGCGAGAGCCTCGCCGAATTCCTCCCATCGAACACACCAGCCGCAATTATTAGCAGCGAGCCCTGACCACGGCGTGGTATCGGTCACGAGCGCGGGCACACCCGCGGCCAGTGCCTCGGCGATGACCAGGCCAAAATTCTCGGAGTGAGAGGGAAGGACGAAAAGCGAGGCGACGGCGTAGGGCGGCAGCCGATCGGTGCCGTCGAAAACGGCGATCTTTTCGGATGCGCCCAAGGCGGTGACTTCAGCGGCAAGTTCGGCGGCGGAATATTCCTCGGTCACACCGGCGATGAGCAGCAGCCAGTCGCCGCGCGGAGCGGAGAGCCACAGTTCGATAAGTTCGCGCACCCGCTTCTTGCGATGGAGCCGGGAATAGAACAGGGCCACCGGCCGGGACCGCGCGCCCGGGCAGAGTTGCAGCCACGCGGCGCGGGCGGCGGCGAGATCGGTTTCGCCAGGGATGGTGACGCCATTGGGCGACACGCAGACCGGTTGGGTGAAACCGAGGGCGCGAATGTCGGCGGCTTCCTCCGGGCTGGTGGCGTGCCAGCCCGCCGCCTGCGCAAAGGCCCCGGGGTGCACGAGGAACTCGGCGAGATGCTTGCGCCAGCGGCGGTGCCGGTAGGCCCAGCCGCTCATCATGCCGCGTGGCGAGATGACCAGCGGGGCATCGTGGCGGCGAGCGGCGGCGGCGGCGTAGCGCAGGGGCAGAAGCCAAAGAGCATGGTGATGCACACAGTCAAAGGGTGTGGTCATCAGGTATTGCTCGAGTGTCGGTGAACGTGAGAGCCAGCGCGGTGTGATCCGCGGGAAAGCCCGGATGACCGCTTGGTCGGTGGCGGCGGTGGTGAAAGAGCCCGGAGTTTCCTCGGTTGCGAGTAATTCGACCGTGTCGCCGGTCCGGGCGACATGGTTGGCCAGGGCGCGCACCGATTTTGACGGGCCGCCATGCCGTTCCTCGAGGCTCGGCACGATGTGACACACGCGCATGGAAATGGAGGATTTCAGGCCGGCAACGTGCGTTCGCGGATCGGCCGGCACGGCGAGCCAAGGCACACCTGCTGGGGCGGCAGATCGCGCACCACGACGGAGCGGGCGCCAACGACGCACAGTTCGCCCACGGTGACGCCGGGGCCGACAAAGACATCGGCACCGAGCCAGGCGTTGCGCCCGATGGCGATCGGCCGGGCCACGAGTGGCATCGCCCAGCGGGTGAAGTCGTGCGTGCCGGCGCAAAGGTGGCAATACTGGCTGAGGTTGGCGCCGTATTCGAGACGTATGGGAGCCAGGTTGTAGAGGTTGACGTGCGGACCGACCATGCTGCGGGGCGCGAGCGAGAGTTTCCATGGAAACGTCACCCGGGCGGTGGGAAAAATCACCACGGGGTCCGTGATATCCGCACCGAATAGTTTCAGCAAACCGGCCCGGAAGCCGTGCAACGGGCGCGGGCTCCAGCGAAAAAGAGTGGATTGCACGGCCAGCCAAAGCCAGCGGCGCAACACCTCGGTTTTGGGATAGGGGGTCGCGCAATCCTGTCCGAGATAAGGGGCGGGTTCACTCACGGCGCGGAGGATGCGGGCTTTGCGGGGGCGGTCAACTGCACGAAGTCAGCCAGCAGGGAATCGGCATAGGAGGAATAATCATAGACGTGCGCGTCCTGCCGGGCCTTGGCGCTGAGCCGGCGGCGCAGTTCCGGATCGCGCAGCAGTCGCACGACGGCGGCGGCGAGCTGGGCGGCGGCATCGGCGGCCGTGTGGTCGAAGACGAGGCCGTTCTGGCCATCGCGCACAAAGTCGGAAAAGCAGGCAAGGCCCGAGACAACAGGCACGGCACCTGCGGCCATGGCTTCCGCCACGGCGACGCCGAAGGTTTCACCCTGCTCGGCGAGACTGGGGTAGCAGAAGATAGCGAGGCGCTGGTACACCGCGGCCAGCTTGCGGTCGTTGAACTGGGGTTCGAGCAGGTTGCAGCGGCTGCCGGGCATTGCCGCGGAAAGTTTCTGCAGCAACTGTTCGCGAAACCCTACGCCGGAGCCGCCGCGGGCGATATCGGACGGGCCGCAGAGCAGCAGACGCCACGGTGGCAGACCGGGAATTTGCTCGATGAGTTTGGCGGCACCGGCCAGTAGCATCAGGCCCTTTTCCTGGTTGAGGCGCCCGACGAAGCCAACGGTCAGCTCATCCGGCCGGGCCTGGGGCAGGGCCGGCGGCGTCATCTCGGTCGCCTGATTCAGCAATTTCCAGTCAATGGGGTAGCCGCACACGCGCGTGACGGGGGCGAGGCCGGGATTCTCCTGGAGAACCTTGTCCCGGACGAAACTGCTGGCGGCCAGCACCCGGGCGATGCTGCGATAGTGGCGATACTGGCCCTTGGGCATCCGGCCGGTCATGATGACGACGCGGCCTGCCCGAGGCTTTAGCCAGCCCAGCCACATCGGCAGGGCAACGGTGTTGACCACGACAATGTCGGCCGGCGGCAAGGCGAAAAACACCCGCCAGCTCCAGATGAAATCCAACAGCAGGTTGCGCCAAAGCTGCCGCCGGTGATCACTCCCGCGCAGCCGCACATGCTGCAGGCCGTCGCTGGTTTCGTGGTGGGGCAAATTGTGCCAGCGGCGCGAGAACATCGTGACGGTGTGGCCGCGGGCCGCAAACTCGCGGCCAAGATTATACCAGGATTTTTCGGTGGCACCGCCACTGACAGGAGGCACCGGCAGGAAAAATCCGTGGACGATAGAAATGCGCATGGGCTAGCCGAGCGGCAGGCTGGCGAGGGCCTGGAACAGACCCTCACTGGTCTGTTGGTAGGTGTAGCTGCTGACGGTAGCGTGTGCGTGACGGCGGAGTCGGGCCAAGGCCTCCGGTGTGGTACGGAGGGCGGTCTGGAGCGTGGTGGCCAGCGCACCGCAGTCCTCCGCCGGGAAGACCCAGCCGGTTTCGCCAGGGTGCACGAGGTCGCGCTGGCAGCCGACGAGATCGGAGACCAGGCAGGGCACACCCAGATGCATGGCCTCGTTCACGGCCAGGCCCCATGTTTCGTAG
>JAYUBB010000312.1:0-3154 GCA_043741015.1 Opitutaceae bacterium | reverse complement strand
AAGCTCCGGTGCGTATTGCCCTCCAGCGTTCATTGAACGAAGAGCTGGCCCCGGCGGAGGCCCTCAAGCGGGTTGTCCTGCAGATCTCCGTCGCTGCCCTGGTCGCCGCCATGCTCGTCGCCTTTGGCATCGCCCGCAGCGTCAGCCGGCCCATGCAACAGCTGGCCAGCCACACCAAGCTCGTCGCCACGGGCGACTATACCCAGCGCATCGACCTGCCCCGCGAGGACGAACTGGGCCAGCTCGCCACCGCCTTCAATCAGATGACCGCCGGCCTCGCCGAGCGCGACCGTGTGCGCAACCTTCTGGGCATGGTCGTGTCGCCCGCGATTGCGGCCCAGCTCCTCCAGTCCGACCTGAAGCTCGGGGGCGAGGAGCGCGAGGTCACCATCCTCTTCTGCGACCTGCGTGAGTTCACCAGCTTCAGCGAAATAATGCCCCCGACCGACGTGCTGGCCCTGCTCAACCGCTACCTCGACCGCATGAGCGGCATCATCGAGCAGCACGGCGGCGTCATCGACAAATTCATGGGCGACGCGATCATGGCGCTCTTCGGCGCCCCGGTGTCCTTGCCTGATGGCGCCAACTGCGCCGTTGCCGCCGCCCGCGAGATGGCCCGCGCCCTGGAAATTCTCAACGCGGAACTGCGCGCCGAGGGCAAACCCGCCCTGGCCTTCGGCATCGGCATTAACACCGCCCGCGTGGTCGCCGGCAACATGGGCTCCAAGACCCGGCTCAATTACACGGTCATCGGCGACGGCGTGAACCTCGCCTCCCGGCTGGAGGGCCTGACGAAGGAGCCCGCCTACGCCACACCGATCATCGTCAGTGAGGCCACCCTCTCGGCCATCAGCCCCCGGCCGGTGGCCCGCGAACTCGGGGAGGTCCGCATCAAGGGCAAGGCGAATGCCGTGAAAATATTCGCGCTCTCGGCCCGGGGTGAGACCACCCCGCCCTATTCGGTATAAACCGCGGGCAAGGCCGGTTCCAGTCTGGCCCTCACGTCCGCCGGGATCGCCTGGGCCACCATCTTGCCTGTCGAATCGGATGTCACGCAGACCGCCGCAATTTCCCCCTCGGCCATGATTGCCGGCAGCACCCGACCGTCGCTTATCTGGCGGAACTGGAAAATATAAATAACCGCGCGGGTGCGGACCTCCTTGATCAGGAGCCGAACCTCCACCGTGTCGTTGAACCGCAGAGGTGCCTTGTATTGGCACGAGGCACTGACCCGAGGCCAGCCCACGACGCTACCCGGCACGAACGAGATCAGGGGCAGCCCCAGCGACCGGTAGAACCCCGCCTCGCACGCCTCCATCCAGCGGAAGAAATTAGAAAAATGCATGATGCCGGCCATATCGGTTTCGCTGAACTCGACGATGCGGGTGAGACGGAACTCGGAAGGCATGACCGCAGGATTTCCTCCCCTGCCGGCTTGGCAATCTGTTTCACAACCGCCCCAACCCAGGCGGCCGGCCGTTCCGCAACAAGAACCGGCTCCGCCGCCCGACATGGATGAACAGAAATCGCAGCAGGCAGGCGACCAGCGCCCAGGTCACAAGCTGGGTGGCGACCAACGTCACCTTGAGCAGCCACAGCGCCACCGGCTGCGACCAGGGCCCAACCACCAGGTTCAGCACCGTCGCCATGGCCCCTTCCAGCCAGACGACACCCAGCAACAGACGCCAGGTCATCCGGCTCCAGCGCGATTCCACGACCCCGCCGCCACAATCCTGCCATAACCAAGGCAGCAGCCAGATCGCGAAGATCAGCTTATAGACATAGGATGCGCCCAGAAAAAAAACCCCGACCAGCATGGCGGCCCCGCAAATAAATTCGCGTTCGGCGGCAAGTCCCTGCGGTGATCCCTCCCTCTCCGGCTCGGCAATTTTTCCGGAGGCACACCAGAGGGCCCACCCCGCCATCAGGACGGCGGGCACGAGCCAACCCAGCGGCGCATTGATGCCCAGATTCCTTAGGATTACGGGAGCGCCAAAAGCGTAAAGCCAATCGGGCATGGGGGCGAATTGGGCCGCACTCTTTAATCCTGGCCCCAGCGTGGGCCAGGCCAGCACCAGCACCAAGCCGTAAAGCCCCAGTGCAGCGCTCAGCCCGCGGCGAGTGCGCAGATCCAACAAAACGACCAAGGTGACCAGCGGGGTGTATTTCAGCACTGCCGACAGGGCAAACAGGATCACCGCCAGTGCGCGCCAAGGCCATCGTTCGCGCCGAAATAAAATCAGGCCAAGACTGATGATGACGAAAGCCACCAAGTCGTTGTTCGCCCGGTTCACCGCCAGCAGGAACGCGGGGGACACCAGCAGCAAAAACAGGTTCATGCCCTCAAGCCGGGTGCGCGGCCGCACCGTCACTGCGACCGTGAGCAGCACTGCCGCGAGCAACGCGTATCCCAACCAGAGTGCATCCGCCCGGCCCAGACCCAACCGCGCCAGCTCAAGCCACCACTCCGTATAAAAATGGGGTCGATGATAAGGATCAAAATTATTGGGCAGAAATGGATCGACTCCCGCCTGCACCGCATCACATGCCGCCAGGATGTTATAAAGATCGATAAAAGGCCGGTTGGCCTCGCCGATCCCCGTCGCGAGCCAAACGAGCGGAAAGTGCAGGCAGGCCAGCCAGAACGCCGAAACCAGACCTACAACCCAAAGGCCATGGCGCCACGCGCCCAAGTTGGCCCCGCCGGAGCCACGAACAAAAGTGGCCGGCTTCATAAGGCAGTGGCCGGTCCGGCAGCCCGGGTGACGGCATTTTGGAATTGATTCACCAATCCAACGGGCATGCCGGGAGATTTGCGCCTTGCCGAATATTGGCAATGACCTTCAACGACAGCTTGAATCAGCGCCCACATCCACTAGCGTCACAATCATGAACCTCCTCCTCCGTCTTTTTGCCGTGGGCTGTCTGCTCACCACCACCGCCGGGATCGCCGCCGACTCATTCCAAGGCAAGGTGAGCCTTGCCCTCACCTCCGAGAAAGGTCGCGTGCAGAACATGAATTACTCCATCAAGGATCAAAAGCTCCGCATGGACATTGACGCCGAGGGCCACCAGATGGCGTCCATCATGGACCTGACCAAGCTGGAAATGCTCATGCTGATGCCCGAGCAGAAGATGTACATGGTCATGCCGA
>JAYUBB010000311.1:0-3211 GCA_043741015.1 Opitutaceae bacterium | reverse complement strand
CGGGCCAGCGCGGCCGGCAGCCCAAGAGTCAGCGCATACATCAGGTAGTAGATTGAACCGATGCCCCGGATGCCAAACCAAGCCACGCCGGCAAACTGTCGGTGCGTCAATCGCCCGGTCAGCCACACCGGCAGGACGGCCAGCGGCCGGATGATGCAAAACAACAGGGGCACAAACCAGATCGCCGCTGGGGCCAGACCGACCACAAACAACGCCGCCCCGACCATCAGCACCATGCCCACTTCAAGGATGTGCTCCAGTTGCTCGTTAAACGAAAGCAGCGCATCCGCCATATAGGCAGGCTCAAGCTTGGGGTCCTTGGCCGGCTCCAAAACCTTGAGGTGACGGGAAAAGTCCTTCGCCAGCTGCAGGGCATCCATTTTGGTCTGTCGCCGCTCCACCGCCCGCACGGCGAACCCGGCGGCGAACACGGCCAGAAAGCCATACGCGTGGAGTTTGACGGCCAACCCATAGGAAAGTCCGATCAGCCCCAGCAGAAGATACTCGTCCAATGTCACCGATTCGCGTTTCCGGCTCCGCATATGGAGAATCAACCGGCCCGCCCCCCAGCCCAGCGCCCCGCCGATGGCCAGCCCCCCCGCAATCGCCCAACCAACATCAATTGTCCACCAGCGCCATGCCCCCGGCCCGAGGTCATGCAAACCCAGCAGGCCGAGGCCGAGCATTACGAAGGGAAACGATGTGCCATCATTGAACCCGGCCTCGCCGCTCAAAGCCAGGCGCAGCTCGTCGCGATCACCCGCGTGTTTCATCTGCACATCCGAGGCCAGCACCGGATCGGTCGGAGCCAGGATCGCCCCCAGCAGGACCGCCGCACCCCAGGGCAGTTTCAGCGCCCAGGCCCCCACGAGTGCGATCAGCCCGACCGTCACCGCCATCGAAACAAAAGCCAGCACCAGCGGCGGCCCCCAGCGCTTGTCCCGCAACGGCAGACGCAGCTTCAAGCCCACCGTGAAGAGCGAGATGACCACCGCCACCTCGGCGCAGCGGTGGAAGAGCGTGACCCGCACATTGGGATCCAAGTTGAGCACCGCCCAGCCGGCGGGGCCCAGCATGATGCCGATCGCGAGATATACCATCGTCGCAGTGAAGGGCAGCCGGTTCACATAACTCGCGGTCAATCCCATCCCGAGCAGGACACCGCCGATCACCAGAACCCATGACTCGAAGGACATAATTGAGATAGAGCGCTCTGCAGGAACCTTATCTTGAGCAACCAGGGTGAGACGAACAGTTCGGCATTTTCCTATTAAACCAATTTCCTTGCCGGGAGTTCCCTGCTGGGAGCGAAAACGGGCCGCGCGCCGGACCGTTCAGGCCAGTTGAACGATGATCGTGTGGCCGTTGGCCTTCACCTGGTCACCGATGGCGAGTTTCTTGCGTTTCTGGGTCTCGACCACGCCGTTGAGCAGCACGAGGCCTTCGCTGATCAATTGCTTCGCCTCGCCCCCACTTTCGGTCAGGCCGCCGAACTTGATGAACTGGCAGAGCTCGATCGGGACTTCACGCACCACCACCTTGCGCGGACTGGAGGAATTCGTGGCTTGGATGGGGGCGCGGGCTTTCTTCATGGAAGTGGTGCTGTGCTAACTTGAACCACAAAGACAGAGAGGCACAAAGCTCAATTTCTTTAGAGCCAAGCCACGGAGTGTTTTGCCACGAAAAACACAAAAATCCGTTGAGTCGGCGGCGGGAAATCCTCCGAGCGCCTATAGGCGCCTTGAGGGCTCCGCTCGCCCACGTGCTTTTGTGTTCTTTGTGGCCATAAAACGGGTCTCAGTCGTTTGTTTCCGGCTTCACCAACCGTATCCCATCCGGCTCGATATAGATCCGCTGCTCCTTGAAGAGCGCGCCGATGGCCTGCTTGAAGGCCTTCTTGCTCATGCCGAAGACCTCGCGAATTTCCTCCGGCAGACTGTTGTCGTGGTAAGGCAGCCGACCGCCCTTGGCCGTGAGAATCTCAATGATCTGATCCATCAGCGGCCCGATGCGGCGATAGCCCGCCTGGCCGAGGGCCAGGTCGAGTTTGCCGTCGGGCCGGATCGTACGGACGTAGCCCACGGCCTGCTGGCCGACCTTCAGTGTGCCGGTCACATCCGTGTGGTAGATCAGGCCGCGGTGGGCGTGGTTCACGATCAGGTTGTAACCGAGCGGACTCTTGCTCGCGACCAGCAGCTTCACGGATTCACCTTCGTGATAATGCGGTGGCGTGAGATCGAGATGACGGTTGATCCGGGCGCTGGCCACGAGCCGGTCGGTCTTGTCATCCAGCGCCACCTGCACGACCACCCAGTCACCCGGGTTCAGCGGACCGTCCATTTCGCGGATCGGCAGGAGGAGGTCCTTCTCCAAACCCCAGTAAAGGAAAACACCGATGCGCGGACTGACTGCTGCAACCTGCAGACAGACGAATTCACCCACGACCGCCAAAGGCTTCTCCGTCGTCGCAACCAAGCGATCTTCGGAATCGCGATAGACAAACACATCGATCTTGCCGCCCGGTGTCGCCCCGGGCGGGACGTAGCGGCCCGGCAGCAGAATCTCCCCGTGTGTGCCGCCATCGAGGTAAAACCCCGGTGGAGCGGAGCGGACGATGGTGAGCAGGTTGCGTTTGCCGATGAGGGCCATGAGTGGGAAATGGAAGAACCGCTGCCGAATGGCCTCTCCGTGCAGCTTTCGGTTGCCGAAAGCTAAAAGTGGTGCCCCCACGCGGAATCGAACCGCGGTTTGAAGAATGAGAATCTCCTGTCCTAGCCGCTAGACGATGGGGGCGAAAAACTGAAAGAACAAACAAGCACCCGACGGCAGCCCGTCAAGTGCGCAAAATCATCAGACGCTGAGCAATTCCTCCGGCTTGAAAAAGCGGGCCAGCTCGAGCTGGGCGTTCTCGTCGCTGTCGGAAGCGTGCACGACATTCTTCATCATCTCGGTGCCGAAGTCACCGCGGATCGTGCCCTTGGCCGCCTTGCGGGAATCCGTGGGTCCGAGCAGGTCGCGCACTTTCTGGACGATATTGTCGCCTTCGAGCGCCATCATGATGACCGGTCGCGAACTCATGAAGGCCTCGATCTCCGGGTAAAAGGGCTTGTCTGCGACGTGGGCGTAGTGCTCGCGCAGCTTGGCGGGCGTCAGGCGGGCCATTTTGCAGCCCACGATGGTGAAACCCGCGCTCTCAAAACGGTTAAGCACG
>JAYUBB010000310.1:0-10371 GCA_043741015.1 Opitutaceae bacterium | reverse complement strand
GTGCTCCACAATCCCGTGCGCCTGCGCCGCATCACCTCGTTCATGGACATCGAGGCCAACCGCGGCGACGGCGCCTACCAGCTCTGGCAGGCCATCCTCGCCTTCGCCGCCGGTGGCGTGGACGGCGTCGGCCTCGGCCAGGGCCGCCAGCAGAATTCCTTTCTGCCCGAGGCGCACACCGACTTCATCTTCGCCATCATGGGCGAGGAGATGGGTCTGATCTTTACGCTGCTCGTCGTGGCGCTGTTTGTGACAATCTTTGTCGCCGGTCTCATGCATGTGCGCCGGGCGCCCAACCTGTTCCAGTTCCTGCTCGTGACCGGCTGCCTGCTGCTCATCTGCCTGCAGGCGATCATCAACCTCGGCGTCGTCACGGGCATGCTGCCGACCAAGGGCATGTCACTGCCCTTCATCAGCGCGGGCGGCTCCAACCTCCTGCTGATGGGCCTGCTCGTCGGCATCATCATCAATAGCCAGCGCACGTGGGAGCGGCCCAAGCCGCTCGTTCGCCGCCGCGCCCTGACGGAGGTGATCGCGTGAAAACACCGGACTCTTGCTGGCGCCATCATATTCGCGTCGCCGGGGCGAAGCAACGCTGTGCCCCGGCGTCGGGTCATCGTGGAGGGATTTCGGCATGAGCTCCTTCATCATCGCCTGCGGCGGCACTGGCGGCCATCTCTCGCCCGGTATCGCGCTGGCCGAGGCACTCGTTACGCGCGGCCACACCGCCACGCTGCTCATCAGCCACAAGAAGGTCGATGCGCGGCTCAGCGAGAAATACCCGCAGCTCACCTTCGAGCGCGTGCCGAGTGCGCCGTTCGGGTGGCGACCCGACACGCACCTGCTTTTCCACTGGCGCCAGACGCAGGGCCTGCTCTTCAGCCTCGCCCTCATCAAGCGTGTCCGGCCCGATGTCATCGTGGGCTTTGGCGGATTCACCAATGCCGGCGTCGTCCTCGCCGGGCGCATGTGCGGGGTGCCGGTGGCGCTGCACGAGGCCAACCGTATCCCGGGACGCGCCATCCGCGTGCTGTCGCGTTTCGCCAAGCGACTCTACCTGCCACCGGGCGTGCGTCTGCCCGGCCGGCTTGGCCTCATGGTTCGCCACACCGGTTTGCCGGTGCGCAACGAAATCATCCGCCTCACGCGCACCGAGGCCCGGTCCCGGCTCGGCGTGGATCCGGCGCAGAAATTTCTCGTCGTGCTCGGGGGCAGTCAGGGCTCCGATCCGCTCAACCAGTGGGTCGAGGCCAGCCTGCGGTCGCTGACCCAGGAGGGTGTGCAAGTCTGGTGCGTCACCGGGCTTGGCAAAGGCGAGATGGGTGTCCGCGAATTTCAGGGGAAGAACGGCCAGGTCGTGCGCGCGTGGCGCGAGCAGTTCTCCGACCGGATCGGCGTGCTCATGTCGGCGGCCGACCTCGTGCTCAGCCGCGCCGGCGCCGGCACCCTGGCCGAGCTCGTGCGCTGTGAGACACCCGCCGTCCTAATTCCCTATCCTTTCGCGGCCGACGACCACCAGCGCGCCAACGCGGCCTATTTCGAACAGCAGGGTGGTGGACTCGTCATTGCCGAAACCGCGCTGGCCGGCCTCCGCCAGGAGATTCTCGATGTCACCTTCAATGACTGGCTGCAGAATAAATTCCGCACCAACCTGCGGCGCATGTCACACGAGAACTGCATCGACAACATTGTGCAGGATCTCGAGGCGCTCGCCAATGGCACGCCGCCGCCCCGCCTCCTGCGAAACGCGCAGTCTCCCCAGCCGGTATGAGCCCCCGACCTTCCCTCTTTGGTCTGGCTGTCGAACGCATCCATCTCCTCGGGGCGGGTGGCATGGGCATGGCGCCGCTCGGGCTTTACCTCGTGCAACTCGGATTCCGCGTCAGCGGCGAGGACGACGGCTGGCATCCGGCCGTCCGCGAACTGCTTGAACAGTCCGGCGTGACCATTATGGCCGCCGGCGCGCTGCCGGACGATGTCCCATTGGTGGTTTTCTCCTCGGCGATTGCCGTCACCCACGACTCGCGCCGGCGGGCGACGGCTCGCAATCTGCCGCAGGTCCGGCGCGGTGAGATGCTCGCCGAGGTGTTGAAGGGCAAAAAACTCGTCGCAATCGCCGGTTCGCACGGCAAGACGACCACCACTGCGATGCTCATCACCGCGTTGCAGCACGCGCAGTTTCCCTGCGGCTGGATCCTCGGCGGCCTTTTCAATGATGATGCCCTGCCGCCGGCAAAGGCCGGCGCGGGCGACTGGGTCATTGCCGAGGTGGACGAGAGCGACGGCACCATCGACCGCTTCAGCCCCGAGGTGACACTCGTCGTGAACCTCGACTGGGACCACGCCGACCACTACCCGAAGCTTGCCGACCTTGAGACGGCTTTCGCCGCGTTGTTCGCCCGGACGAAGGGTGCGGTGTTCCTTAGCGACGCCTGTCAGATGTCGGCCCGGATCGCGGCTCATGGTGGCTTCGCCGCCCCGGTCCATACTTTCGGCCGCACTGGGGAATACCTAAGTAGTCTATTAGATGACAAACCGCAGGGGCAGACGCTGGCTTTGGGTGGCAGATTTTCCCTGCAGGTGGCGACGGTCCGCACCCATGGCGAGTTCAACGCCGCCAACGCGACCGCCGCGCTGGCGGTCGCCCAGCACCTCGGGGCCCAGGTCGATTCCGGATCCCTGGCCGGCTTTGCCGGCGTCCGGCGCCGGCAGTCGGTGCTGCACAGCTCAAGCATCCGGGTTTATGAGGACTACGCGCACCATCCCACGGAGATTCGCGCCTTGCTGGCAAGTTTACGCCGGGAAGGAAAGGGCCGGCTCGTGGTCGTTTTCCAGCCGCACCGCTATACGCGCACGGCGCAGTTCAAAGCTGAATTCGCCGCGGCCCTTACCGGGGCGGACAGCCTGTTCCTGATGGATGTCTATGCGGCGAGCGAGTCGCCCGTCGCCGGCGGCACAACCGCAGACATCTATGCCGAGTTGAAAAAAACCGGCACAGCGGACCACGTCACCTATCTGCCCGGCAACGATGCCGGTCTGCTCAAGGCGCTGAAGACCGGGCTCAAGTCGGGCGACACCCTGGTTTTCGTCGGCGCGGGCGACATCGAACGGACCGCACGGCAGTTCGTCATCCAGCTCAAGGCCGAGGAGCAGCGCGAGACCGGGTGGAATGATTTTCTCACCGCGGCCCGCGTTCGGCTCGGTGCGGAGACCAAGCTCAGCGAGCGCGAGGGGCTCGCACCAAAAACCACAATGCGGGTGGGCGGCCCGGCGCGTGTCTTTGCCGAACCGGCCAGCACGGAGGACTTGCGGCACCTTTTGCTTGAGGCCAGCCGCCGCCGGTTGCCGGTGCTGCTGCTCGGCCGCGGTTCGAATCTCATCATTCCTGACGAGGGGGTGGACGGGCTGGTGATCAGCCTGGGCCACGCCAACTGGCAGAAGTTTGAGACCCAGCCGGACGGACGCCTGTGGGCCGGGGCGGGTCTGCGTCTGAAGAATCTGTGCGGCCTCGCCACCAAGGCGGGGCTGAAGGGCTTTGAATTCCTCGAGGGCATCCCGGGCTCGGTCGGCGGTGCGCTGCGCATGAATGCCGGGGCGATGGGCGGCTGGATGTTTGACGTGGTCGAGGAGGTTCACCTCATGACCATGGCGGGCGAAGTCCGCGCGCTGAAGAAGGCCGAAATGCACGTGGATTACCGGCACTGTGTTGAGCTGCGCGACGCCATCGCGCTTGGTGTGTGGTTGCGTCCGGCAGCCAGCGCGGATGCGACCGACATCCGCCGGCAGATCGACGTTTACCAGAAGAAGCGCGTGGAGTCCCAACCGCGCGAGCCGAGCGCCGGCTGCATTTTCAAGAATCCGCCCGGCACCTCCGCCGGCCGGCTGATCGAAGAGGCTGGGCTCAAGGGTGAGCGGGTGGGGGATGCGGAGGTCTCGGCCGTGCACGCGAATTTCATCGTCAATCGCGGCCACGCGACGAGCGCAGACATCATCGGGCTGGTCAGGAAGGTCCGGGCGCGGGTGAAGAGCGCCCGGGGCATCGACCTCGAACCCGAGGTTCTGCTCTACGGACAGGAATGGAGGGACGTGCTGTGAATGAACCCGTGATTGCTATTCTCTGTGGCGGCACATCCGCAGAACGCGAGGTCTCGCTCGCGTCTGGCAAGGCTGTGGCGCAGGCCATGGCTTACTCCTTTCCGACCCGGCTGTTTATCCTGGAGCAGGACGCCTTGCCAGACGGGCTTGAGGCTGGACGCCACGTCGTGTGCATCGTGCAACCAGGCACCTTCGGCGAGGATGGCGGCATGCAACGTTTGTTAGATGCGGGAGGCTTTACCTACTCGGGTTGCGACGCCCGGGGCAGCGACCTGTGCTTCGACAAGTGGCGCACGCGGCAGAGTGTCTCGGTCCTGGGCGTGCCGGTGGCGCCGGGCCGCAACTTTCTCGCGAACACCAAGCCCACGGCGGCGGCGCTGGCGGCGGAACTCGGTGCGCAGGTCGTGCTCAAGCCCAACCGGCAGGGCAGCAGTGTCGGCCTGCAGATAGTTTCATCCCAGGTGGGGCTCGAGATTGCCCTCGGGGGCATCCGGCAGGGAGATTGGGTGGCGGAGAAGCGGATCATTGGACGCGAGTTGACGGTGGGACTGCTGCGCGGCCGGGCCATGGGCATTGTCGAGATCGTGCCCAAGTCGGGAGTCTTCGACTACACCAGCAAGTATACCAAGGGCCTCACCGAATACATCGCGCCGGCCAAGCTGTCGAATGAGACCGCCCAGACGGTGCGGACGATGGCCGAGACGGCCTTCGCCGCATGCGGCTGCCGCGATTACGCACGGATCGACTTCATGCTTTCTGAGGAGGGCGAGTTGTATTTGCTCGAAATCAACACGCTGCCCGGCATGAAGGAGACGAGCCTGCTGCCGATGAGTGCGCGTTACGTGGGGTTGGATTTCGTGGCGCTGTGTCGCGAACTGGTTGCTCCCGCCGTGGAACGATTCCAGCCGGCCGCCGCCCATCGTCCATGAAACCTGCCACCGACAACTTTGCGGAGCCCCCGGGCCGTTCCTGGCGCACCATCCGCCAGGAGGTGAGCGCGCCAGCCATGTCGCGCAAGGGACTCCAGCGCCAGGTCGGTGGCTGGCTGAAGATGGGACTGCTGTCCGTCTCGGTGGGCTTGGCCGGTTGGGGCCTCTTTGCGGTCTTCCACTCCTGGGCGACCGACCGCGCGGGGCTGGCCACCGCGGTGCATAGTGCATCAGTGCGCGAGGTGGTGCTTATCACCGATGGCGTGCTGACCCGGAAATGGACGGCCGGAGTGCTGGCCCTGCCCAAGCCCGTCAGCCTGATGGCGCTGAATCTGCCCGCCCTGCGCGACAAGCTGCTCGCCTACGGCCAGGTGCGCACGGCGGTGCTGACCCGGAATTTCCCTGACACTTTGGTGGTCTCCCTGCAGGAGCGCTCACCGGTGGTTCGGGTCCAGGCCAGCGAAGGTTTTGGCAGCACAAAGCAATTGCTGGTGGCCAAAGACGGGGTTGTTTACGAGGGCCTGAACTACGACCGGAAACTCATCGCCAGTCTCCCCTGGCTTGATGGTGTCCGCCTGGTGAAAACCGGGAATGGCTTTGCCCCGATCGCGGGCATGGCCGATGTGTCCGCCCTGCTCTCCACTGCGCAGTTGCAGGCGCCGCACCTTTATCGCGGCTGGCTCGTCGTCTCGCTGGCCCGGCTGGCCGAGGCCGATGAGATTGTCGTCAAGGCCCACGAAGTTCCGCAGATCGTCTTCAGCCGGAAGCGCGACTTCTACAAGCAGGTGGCCCAGCTCGACTACGTCATGGACGCCGCCCAGGTGCTGTCTGAGCCCAACCTCCAGTCGGTCAACCTCACGCTCGAGGGCCAGGTGCCCGTGCGCCTGTCGGGCACGCCCGACGAGCTGGTCTCGGCCACCCGTCCCGAATTTTCCATTCAACCACCACAACGTAAGCTTAAACGTGATCTCTAATAGCAGCAGAATCATCGGTGCCGTCGAAATCGGCACCGGCAAGGTCGCGGTCCTCGTGGGCGAGATCGCCCGTGGCCGCAGTCTCAACATCATCGGCGTCGGCGTCGCTCCCGCGCGCGGCGTCATGAAGGGCGAGGTCGTCGACTACAAGGCGGCTTGTGAGGCGACGCATCACGCCCTGGAGATGGCCGAGAAGCGCGCCGGCGTCCGCCTCGAGGAGGTGTGGCTCGCCCAGAGCGGCGGCCACCTCGACGCCTTCTACAACGAGGCCTCGGTCAACGTGAAGTCCGCCGACAACACCGTGACCGCGCTCGATATCGCCTCGGTCTGCGCCCTCGCCAAGGAAAAGGAGCTGCCCGCCGGCCGCTCGCGCATCCATGACATCCGCCGCCCGTTCCGGCTCGACGGCCGCGCCGTGCCGGACCCCGAGCACCTCTCCGGCCGCCGGCTCGAGGTCGGCTATTGGATCGTACACGGCTCCGAGAGCAAGGTCAGCGACAACATCCATGTCGTCGGCGGCTACCACCTGGAGGTGCGCGAACTCGTCCTGGGCAGTTTGGCCAGCGGCTCGCTGCTGACGACGGCCGAAGAACGGGCGCAGGGCGCGCTCGTGATTGATATCGGCAAGGGCGTGACCGACTACGTGCTTTATCGCGACGGCCATGTGCTCGTCACCGGTACCCTGCCGGTCGCGGGCGAGCACTTGACGAACGATCTCAGCATCGGCCTCCGGGTCACTGCGGCGCAGGCCGAGATGCTCAAACTCCGCCACGGGCGCGGCACCGTGCAGACTCGCGACAAGTCCGACAAGGTCTGGCTCGACGGCGATGGTGCCTTTGGCGACCGGCAGGTGCCCAAGGTGGCCATCGAGACGATTGCCGCCGCCCGCACCATGGAACTGCTTGAAGTCGTGCGGCAGAAGCTCGGCCCGGCCTTTGTGCCCGAGCATTGCGGCGCGGGCGTGATTCTCACCGGCGGCACGGCCAAGCTCCCCGGCATTGAGGAGGCCGCCACGCGCGTCTTCGGTCTCAACGCCCGGCGGGGCGAATCGCCCGCCTGGGTGAAGGACGAATTGAAGGACCCGATGTTCAGCACCGTGCTGGGCGTCTTCCAGTTCGGCCTGCGCACGGCGCACGAGCACGCGCTGCCCGCCCGGCGAAAACCGGGCCTCCTGAGCAACCTCACCAAAATCTTCGCCACCTCCTGACCATGGACCAGACTCCCAACGAACTTCCCCTCGAGGCGATGGCCGACCGCGACGTCGGCATCAAGCTCATCGGCGTCGGCGGCGGCGGTTCCAATGCCGTTGACCGCCTCAAGATGGAAAACCTCGACCGCCTCCAACTCGCGGTCATCAACACCGACCTCAAGGCGCTCGGCACCTCCCCGGTGCAGGACAAGATCCTCATCGGCACCGGGCTCACCCGTGGACTCAGCGCCGGCGGCGACCCCGAGCTTGGCTGCAAGGCCGCCGAGGCCGATGCCGACAAGATTGCCGAGATCGTGAAGGACACCGACCTCGTGTTCCTCGTCGCGGGGCTGGGTGGCGGCACGGGCTCCGGTGCCACGCCCATCGTCGCGCAGATTGCCGCCGACGCGGGGGCAGTCGTCATCGCGTTTGTCACTTTGCCGTTCAGTTTCGAGGGCGGCCGTCGCCGCAAGCAGGCCGAGGAGGCCCTGACCGAGCTGCGCCGCGTGTGCGATGCCGTCATTCCGCTCTCCAACGACATGCTCCTGCAGGAAGGCACAGAGCAGACCAGCGTGCTTGATTCCTTCGCCCGCGCCGACGAGTGGATCGGCCGGGGCGTGAAATCCATCTGGGCGATGCTTTCGCGCACGGGACTCATCAACGTTGATTTCACGGCCGTGCGGCAGGTGTTTCAGCACCGCGGCGGCAAGACTCTCTTCGGTCTTGGTGTCGGGTCAGGAGATAATCCCGCCGAGGCGGCGCTGGAGGACTTGAAGAACTGCCCGCTGCTCCATACCCCGGAGCATGCCCGCAAGGCCGACCGTCTGCTGGTCAACATCACCGGCGGTGCCGACCTCAGCCTCACCAAGGTCAACGAGCTGATGTCGGCTGTGACCGAACAGTTCGGTCCCGAGGCGCATGTCGTCATGGGCGCCGCGATCGACGAGGCCCTGCAAGGGCGAGTCGAGATCTGCGTCATGGGCACGACGGATGTCGGCAGCCGCAACTTCGTCCGTCGTCCGACCACGCCACCGTTGCGCAAACCCGAGAAACCCGCCGCCACGGCCACCAGCGCGGCGGCCGAGAGCACGACCAACGTCAAGACCACGGTCACGACCGACGTGACGGGCGCCCGCACCACAGCGGCGGTCCACCCGGCC
Organism: Opitutaceae bacterium; assembly: GCA_043741015.1. Lineage (GTDB taxonomy): Bacteria > Verrucomicrobiota > Verrucomicrobiia > Opitutales > Opitutaceae > Lacunisphaera. The sequence goes on along the minus strand of JAYUBB010000310.1, from coordinate 2,024 downwards.
AAGATCAAGCAGGAGGAATTCGGCTTTCAGGGTGAACCGGCCGAGAACCGCGGGGCCTTCGACAAGACCGACCGCAACCTCTTCGAGGGCCAGGACCTCGACGTACCGACCTACCTCCGCAAGGGCATCAAAGTGGCGATCTGAGGCCGGTGAATTTCGCGCCTGAAAGTGAACGAACTTTCACCGTGCTCGCTGCCACTGATATATTCCGCCGCTGACTTGACAGAATGTCTGTGTGGCGCATTGTGTGGCCGTGCCAACAAACCTTGAGATTGACGACAAGCTGCTGGCCAAGGCCCAGAAGGCGGGCGGCCACAAAACCAAGAAAGCCACCGTCAACGATGCGCTGGCCGAGTATATCCAACACCGGCAGCAGCGCGAGGTGACCAAGCTGTTCGGCACGGTCGTTTTCGAGCCGACATATGATTACAAGGCCGAGCGGGCGAAGCGATGAAGGTGCTGGCGGACACACCCATATGGTCGGCTGCCTTTCGTCGCGCCGAGGGGAAGACTACACCCCTTCGCACCGAGCTCGAATGGCTGGTCGCACATGGCGCCGTCGCCATCATGGGTTCGATCCGGCAGGAACTGCTCTCGGGTATCCGGGACAGAAACCAATTCGAGCAAGTGCGGGCCGCCCTGCGTAATTTTCCGGATTTAAACCTTGAATCCGCCGATTTCGAGACTGCGGCGGAATACTTTAACCTCTGCCGCAGTAAGGGGGTGCAGGGCTCGCTGACGGATTTTCTCATTTGTGCCGTGGCGGCCCGGCGCCAGCTGGAGATTTTCACCACCGACGGGGATTTTCAGCATTACCGGAAGCATCTGCCGATTGCGCTTTACGCCAGCGCTCAAGCCTAGAGTCATATCCCGATGTTCATCGACGAAACCAGCATCAAGGCCCGCGCCGGCGACGGCGGCCGGGGCTGCTCCAGCTTCCGCCGCGAAAAATACGAACCGTGGGGCGGGCCCAACGGCGGCGACGGCGGCAAGGGCGGGGACGTCGTGCTGCGCGGCGATGACGACCAGAACAACCTGATCGACTTCAAATACAAGCCGCACTGGAACGGTGAGCGCGGCGGGCACGGCCTGGGCAAGGATTGCAACGGCCGCGAGGGCCGGCCCGCCCTCCTGCGCGTCCCGCTCGGCACCATCGTATACAAGCGCGACACGGGCGAAAAGATCGTGGAGATCCTCGAGGACAACCAGGAGTTCGTGCTGCTCAAGGGCGGCAAGGGCGGCTTCGGCAACACCCGCTTCAAGACCTCGGTCACCCGCGCCCCGACCAAGACCGGCCCCGGCGAACCGGGCGAGATCGGCGAGTTCCGGCTGGAGCTGAAGAGCATCGCCGACGTGGGCCTCGTGGGTTTCCCCAACGCCGGCAAATCCTCCCTCACCAACCTTATCACCAACGCCCGGCCCAAGACCGCCGCATATCCCTTCACTACTCTGCACCCCCAGATCGGCGTCATGGACTTCAAGGAGGAGTACGACCGGCTTGTGCTGGCCGATATTCCCGGGCTCATCGCCGGGGCGAGCGACGGCAAGGGGCTCGGCCACCGTTTCCTGCGGCACATCGAGCGCTGCAAGCTGCTGCTCCTGATCGTCGATATGGCGGGCACCGACACCCGTGACCCGCGCGACGACTACAAGCAGTTGCTCAAGGAACTTGAGCTCTACGATCCGGCCCTGCTCGACAAGCCCCGCCTGATCGCCGCGAACAAGATGGACGAACCCACTGCCCTTGAAAATCTGAAGAAATTCAAGAAGCGCTACGCCAAGGCGGAAATCATCCCGATTTCGTGCCTTTCGGAGGACGGCATCCCGAAGCTGCGCAAGGAGTTGTTAAAACGAGTGCGCCGGATGCGGGCCAAAGAAAAGAAATCGCCAATTCCTGCCCGTTAAGTAGCCTGTTTATCCAGTATGGCCCCCACGGAATACCGCCCCTTGTTGATGAGAGCCAACCGTCTGCTCGGTTCGGCGCTCATCGAGCACAACCTCGTGAAATTCGAGGACTTGGAGGC
>JAYUBB010000309.1:0-10495 GCA_043741015.1 Opitutaceae bacterium | reverse complement strand
ACATCGGTCGCCGCGAGTTCGTGCGCAAGACCGACGAGAAGTTCCCCGGCGGCGTCTACGTGCAGATGGCCTTCTCGGCCCCCGCCGCCGCCCCCGCCCAGCTCCACGAGCGCCTGCGGCTCAACGGCACCGTCTACCGCGCGCTCGTCGAGAACGCCTGACCCGCGTCCTCGCGCCGCCCCACCTCCCATGGCCAATCTCAACAAAGTCATGCTGATCGGCAACCTGACGCGCGACCCCGAGCTGCGGGTTACGCCAAAGGGCACTGCCATCTGCACGTTCAGCATCGCGGTCAACCGCAAGTTCAAGGACGACAGCGGCGGCGAGCGCGAAGAGGTGACCTATGTGGACATCGAGGCCTGGGGCAAGTCCGGTGAGAACATTTCCAAGTATTGCACCAAGGGCCGTCCGCTCTTCGTCGAGGGTCGCCTGCGCCTCGACCAGTGGGAGGACAAGACCACCAAGGAAAAGCGCAGTCGCATGAAGGTCGTGCTCGAGAACTTCCAGTTCCTCGGCGGCGGCCGTCCCGAGGGTGGGGCCCCCGGCGGCGAAGGTGGCGAGCCCCGCACCTATGCCCCCCGTCCTGCCGGTGGCGCCCCCAAGCCCGCGGCTCCCGCCGCCCCGCAGGAAAATCTCGACGAGGATGTGCCGTTTTAATCCATCGCCCCTCCCTTTCACTTTCCCTCTCACTATCCACTCCTCCCATGGCTAATCACGAAGTTCTCCTCCTCAAACCGGTCGACGGCCTTGGCGCCGAAGGCGACCAGGTCAAAGTCCGCGCCGGCTATGCGCGCAATTTCCTCCTGCCCCAGGGCATGGCGGTGCCGCTCACCGGGGCCAACCGCAAGCGGGTCGAGGCCCTCAAGAAGGCCCGCGGTCTCCGCGAGGTCAAGGAGCTTGACGGCGCCCAGGCGCTCGCCAAGCAGATCGAGAAGGCGGGCATCGCCATCGCCGTGAAGACGGGTGAGGGCGGCAAGCTCTTCGGTGCCGTCACCACCCACGACATCCACGACAAGCTCACGGCCGCCGGCATCACCGTCGACAAGCGCCGCATCCATCTTGGCCAGCCGATCAAGACCCTCGGCAAGCACGAGGTGAAGATCCGCCTGCACCCCGAGGTCAGCGTCGAGCTCACCTTCGACGTCGTCTCTGAAAACCCGATCGAGCCCGCCGCGTCGTAACGTCCCCGCGACGTTCGACCCCGACCGGTTATGGCCCTGACGTCCGCTACTCCCCGGCGCGGACAGGCTGTGCCCGAGCCGACCCTGCCGTCCGCCCCGCCCGACCGTTCGCCGCCGCACAGCGCCGAGGCCGAGGAGCACGTCATCGCCTGCTGCCTGCTGGATGGCAGCGACAGCATCGCGCGCTGTCTCGAGGCCCGCATCACGGCGGAGTCATTTTATTTTCCGGCGAACCGGCTCCTGTTTGAAGTTCTGATCGAGCTCTACCAGAAAAACCCGCCGGTCTCGCTCGAGATCCTGGCCGAGGAGCTCAAGACCCGCCGCCAGCTCGATGCCGTCGGCGGTTTCCCCTACCTGATGCAGGTCACGGGCAAGATTCCGACCACGGCGCATGCCGGCTACTTTATCGAGAAGGTCCGCGAGAAGCACCTGCTGCGCGAGCTGATCAAGACCGCCACCGGAGCCGTGGAGCAGGCCTACAGTTTCACCGGCGGCCTCGAGGAGTTTGTCGACAAGGTCGAGCAGGACCTCTTCAAAGTCACCCAGGACCGCGTGAGCGACAGCGCGAAAGAAATCACGGAGGCGGTGAAGGAGGCCAACACGGTCATCGCCAAGCTGCTCATGAAGAAGGGCGAGCTCACGGGCGTGACCTCGGGCTTCAAGGACCTCGATTCGATGACCTTCGGCTTTCAACGGCAGGAAATGATCGTGGTCGCGGCCCGCCCCTCGATGGGCAAGACCAGTTTTGCGCTCAACATTGCCGAGGCCGCCACGCTGCCCAAGGCGGGCAAGGAGCCGGTGCCGACGCTCGTATTTTCACTCGAAATGAGTTCATCCCAGCTTGCCTTGCGTATGCTGTGCGCTCGTTCCCGGGTGAACATGAAACTGCTGCGTGATGGTCTGGTCGGCCGTGATGGTCGCGAGGTGAATGCCCTGGGTCAGGCGGCGGAGGAATTCAAGAAATGCCCCCTGCTGATCGACGATTCAAGCGCCCTGACCATCATGGAAATGAGGGCGAAGGCCCGGCGCATCTACGCCCGCAAAAAACTTGGCCTGATCATCGTCGATTATCTCCAGCTCGTGAGCGGCTCTGATTCCCGCGCCCCGCGCGAGCAGCAGGTCGCCGAGGTTTCCCGCGGATTAAAAGCCATGGCCAAGGAACTAGACCTGCCGGTGATAGTCCTAAGCCAGCTCAACCGCTCATCGGAGAAGGAGAACCGTGCACCCCGCCTGTCGGACTTGCGCGAATCCGGTTCCATCGAGCAAGATGCCGACGTAGTCATAATGCTGTCCCGCCCCAAGGATTCCGATGAAAAATTCCAGACCGCCACCGGGGCGGCGGATTTAATCGTTGCCAAGCAGCGCAACGGACCGGTAGGAGATTTGAAACTGACTTTCCTTCAAGAAATTACGCGCTTTGAAAACTTTACTCCGTAACCTGCTCAACACGGCCTTCGCGGCCCTATTTTTCCTGACCGCCTGCCCTGGCGGCCTGTATGCCCAGGCCGAGCTCGGCCAGCCGGGGCAGGAGGCTCCGGCCCGCAGCCGCATCGGCAAGATCACCATCAAGTTTGTCGGCATGGCCAACGTGAGTGAACAGGTTGTCCGGGCCAACATGGTCCTGCGCGAGGACACGGAGCTGGATGAGGCGTTGATCGACCGCGACATCCGCTCGCTCTACCGGACCGGCATTTTCGAGTTTATTGAGGTCAAGCGCGAGCAACTGTCTGCCAATGTGGTCAATCTCCTGGTCGAGGTGACGCCCAAGTTCCGCGTGCTCACGGTCATCTACGAGGGCAACAAGACCGTGAAGTCGCGCCGCCTCGCCAAGGAAATCAAGACAGTCGCCAACGGCCCCCTCGACGAGCGCCAGATCAAGGAGGATGCCCAGAAAATCTACGAGTTTTACCAGAAACGCGGCTTCAATCAGGCCCAGGCCACCTACACGATTGACCGCAACCGCACCACCGGGTTCAGCACGGTCACCTTCAAGGTGCGCGAGGGCGCGCGGGTGAGGATTGCTGGCATTAACTTCGTAGGCAATGACCACGTCAAGGCGCGCCGCCTCAAGAAGGAGATGGAGACCAGGAAATGGCACATGTTTTCTTGGCTTATGGGCAGCGGCCGGCTCAAGGACGATGAGTTTGACTCGGATCTCGGCAAGTTGCGCGATTATTACAAGGAGGAGGGCTATCTTGACGTGGAAATTGCCGAGGACAAGGTGACTTTCGATTATCCCAAGCCCGACAAGCTGCTGATCACCATCCGGGTGGTCGAGGGGCGGCAGTATCGCATTGGTGACATCAGCTTCAGCGGCGAGAAGGTCTTCCCGGAAGCCCTGCTCCGGCTGTTGCCGAGACAGCGCCGGGGCATGGTCTTCACGCCGTCCAAACTGGACAAGGATGTCGAGTCTATGGAGGACTTCTACAGTCGCGGCGGCTATCTCCAGACCCGCGTCCGCCTGGTCCGCAAGCCGAACCTGCAGACCGGCAACATCGACATCGAATACCAGATTACCGAGAGCGAGAAATTCCTGGTCGAATCGATCAAGATCGAGGGCAACACCAAGTCCAAGAGCGTTGTCATCCTCCGCGAGCTGGTGCTCGGCCCGGGCGATATTTTCGACGGTTTCCGCATGAAGATCAGCAAACTGCGCCTGGAGAACACCCGGTTCTTTGAGGATCCGGTCAACGTCACGGACGAATCCACCAACATTCCCGGCCGCCGCACCCTCAAGATTTCCGTCAAGGAGGCGCGCACCGGCAACCTGACCTTTGGTGCCGGCTTCAGCTCGCTCGAGCGCGCGGTGGTCTTCGCCGAGGTCACCCAGTCTAATTTCGACCTCTTCAACCGCCGTTCCTTCTTCCAGGGCGACGGCCAGAAATTCCGACTGCGCTTCCAGATCGGCTCGCGGTCCAGCGAGGTGGTCCTTGGCTTCGAGGAACCCTACCTTTTCGAGCGTGAACTCGCGTTCGGGTTCAATCTCTACCGCACCACTTCCGACTACAACAGCGCCTTCTATCAGGAAATCCGCACTGGCAGCGAAGTCTACTTGCGCAAGCGGCTCTTCAACTGGCTGGAATCCCGTCTCTCCTACACTTACGAGATCATCGACATCGCCAACGTCGATCCCAAGGCGCCGCTGAACATCCGCTTGCTGGCGGGCAAGACCAAGACATCACGCCTCGGTTTGAACCTGACCCAGGATACACGGGACAAGATCATCAACACCACCCGCGGCCATTACACCAATTTGGGCCTGGAGGTGGCTGGCGGTCCCCTCGGTGGCACCAATAATTATTACAAATTGGAGATGCGCGCCTCGAAGTTTTTTCCCGTGGCTGAGTTTCAGGAACAGGTGCTCGCGGTGATCGGCCGCACCGGCGTGGTCGACAGCTTTGGCAACAGCGACAAGACCGTCACCCGCAACTTCACCTTCACTGATGCGACCGGCGCGGTCGTGACCCAGCCGTTCAGCTATGTGCCAGGCGTGCCGTTCTACGACCGTTTCTTCCTGGGCGGGCCGCAGGATCTGCGCGGTTTCGAGTTCCGCACGGTCGGGCCCAAGGATGTCTCCGGCGAACCCCTCGGCGGCAAGACCTACGGGTTTTTCAGCCTGGAGTATTCCTTTGACCTCGTGAAACCGGTGCGCGCGGCGGTTTTCTATGACGGTGGTTTCGTCAATGTGAACGCCTATGATTTCAGCCCCGTCGACTACACCGACAACTTCGGTATCGGACTCCGGCTTTTCGTGGCCGGCGCTCCGCTCAGTCTTGATTTTGGCATCCCGCTCAAAACGGACAGATTCAACAAGAAGGGCAACCAGTTCAATTTCTCATTCGGCACCCGTTTCTAATCACCCCACCTCAACATTATGAATAAGATGATCCGCACCCTCATAGCCCTGGCCACCCTTTCGATCGGCTCCACCGCCCTGCTCGCGCAGCCCGCCGTGAAACTGGTTGTTGTCGACATGGCCAAGGCCTTCGACGGCCACTACAAATCGGAAGAGGCCAACATCAAGTTCCGCGACGCCGAGCAGAAGGCCCAGGAACAGGCGGAGGAACTCCGCAAGCAGGGCCAGACGCTCGTGGACGAATACAAGGAACTGGTCGAGCAGGCCAAGAACACCATGTTGACCGCCGAGGCGCGCGCCAAGGCCGAGGCCGATGTCCAGAAAAAATACGAAGAGATCCAGCGCAAGCAGTCCGATGTGCAGAGTTTCATCCAGAACACCCAGCGTTCCCTCCAGCAGCGCATCGAAACTCACCGCGGCCTCTTGCTCGAGGAGATCAGCAAGCTCGTGGTTGAAATCGCCAAACGGAATGGGGCCACCCTCGTGCTCGACAAGTCGGGTCCGTCGGTGTTCAGGATTCCGGTTGTGCTCTATGCCGACGCCACCTTCGACATCACCGACGAGGTGATCAAGGAAGAGAACAAGGACCGTCCGGTGGTGCCCGCCGCCGCCGCGCCGGTTGCCGCCACGCCCGCGGCAGCGGCAGCGGCTCCTGCGGCTCCCGCCAAGTTCACGGTACCCAACGCGAGCGCAAAACCCGCGACGTCCGAGCCCAAGAAGTAACAAGATATCTTGCCAAGCCCTGTTCCACCGAACAGGGCTTTTTTGTGCCCATGCCCCAGTTTCATCCAGTCGCCGAATCGAGCCTGGCGGTGAAGCACTGAGTCGCTCGTAAAATCGCCATGCAGGTCGCCTACACCACCGCCGAGATCGCCGCCCTGGTCGGCGCCCAGCGCACCACCGGCACGACCACCCGCACGGTCACGGACATTGCCTCGCTCAGCGCGGCCCGCGCCGGCGACCTCTCCTTCCTCGGCAACGCCAAATACAAAGCCCAGGTGCCCGTCAGCGCCGCCACCGTAGTGCTGCTGCCGCTGGATTATACCGGCGAGCCCCAGCCAGGGCAGGTCTTTATCCATGTCGAGCATCCCTCGGTCGCCCTCGCGCGGGTGTGCGCCCGCATTGAGCAATCCCTCTGGCCCAAGCCTGCGCCCGGGGTCCATCCCACTGCAGTCGTTTCCCCCTCCGCCAAGGTTGCTGCCTCCGCCCACATCGGCCCGCTGTGCGTCATCGAGGACGGGGTGCAGATTGGCGCAGGCACCGTGTTGCAGGCCTCGGTTTTTGTCGGCCGCGATGCCCGGATCGGCGAGGGGTGCTGGGTCATGCCGGGTTGCGTGATCGCGACCACCTGCTCGCTGGGCCATCGTGTGCGACTTCAGCCCGGCGTCGTCATCGGCTCCGATGGCTTCGGGTATGAATTTGTCCAAGGCCGCCACGAGAAGGTGCCGCAGATTGGCACGGTCGACATTGGCGACGACGTCGAGATCGGGGCCAATTCCACCCTCGACCGGGCGCGATTCAGCCGGACTTTGGTCGGCGAGGGGACCAAGATAGACAATCTGGTGCAGGTCGCGCACAACGTCGTCATCGGCCGGCACTGCATTCTGTGCGCGCAGGTGGGCATCTCCGGCAGCACGACGCTGGAGGACTATGTGATCCTCGGCGGCCAGGCCGGAATCGCCGGCCACCTCACTTTGGGCAAGGGCAGCAAGGCCGGCGGCCGGGCCGGGATTACCACGGATGTCCCGGCTGGCGCTTACGTGAACGGCAACCCCGCCATCCCCTACATGCTGGAGCGCCGCCTGGTGGTGTTGCAGCAGCGGTTGCCCGATCTCTTCAAGCGCGTCGAGGCCCTGGAGAAAAATTTAGAATAAACTTCCCGCTTTTCCCCTTCTACGTCACCATTGCACCGCAATGAGGGACACGAAGCTCAAGATATTCTCCGGCTCATCCAACCGCGCACTCGCAGAGGAAATCTGCTCGTCCATCGGCGTCCCGCTCGGCGATGCCACGGTCACCTGTTTTCCCGACGGCGAGTCGTTCGTGAAGATCAACGAGAACATCCGCGGCGCGGACACGTATTTCATCCAGTCCACCTGCCCGCCGACCAACCATCACCTGATGGAGCTGCTGATCATGATCGACGCCGCCAAGCGCGCCTCGACCCAGCGCATCACCGCCGTCATCCCGTTCTACGGCTATGCCCGGCAGGATCGCAAGGACCAGCCCCGCGTGCCCATCACCGCCAAGCTCGTGGCCAACCTGCTCATGTCGGCCGGCGCCAACCGCGTGCTGGCGATGGATCTTCACAGCCAGCAGATCCAGGGGTTCTTCGACATTCCGGTGGACCACCTCTTCGCCTCCCCCGTTTTCTTCCAATACCTCGCGACCAAGCGCAGCAACAACCTCGTCGTCTTCTCCCCCGATGTCGGGGGCATGAAGATGGCCTCCGCCTACGCTGACATCCTCGGCGCTTCGCTCGGCCTCGTGGCGAAGAAACGCACCAGCTCCACCACCGTCGAGGCCATCAGCATCGTCGGTGAGGTTGAAGGCTGCGACGTGCTGCTGGTGGACGATATCACCGAGACCGCCGGCACCTTGACCGCCGCCGCCAAGATCCTGAAGGATCACGGCGCGAAAAGCATCCGCGCCGCCGTCAGCCACTGCGTGTTGAACGAGATCGCCTACGAGCGCCTCAAGGGCGGTCTGATCGACGAACTCATCACGACGAACTCTGTGCCGATCGACACCCGCGGCCTGCCCATCACCGTGCTCAGCATCGCCCCGCTCCTCGGCGAGGCCATTCTGCGGATCAATACCAACGAGAGCGTCACCAGTCTTTTCAAGATCAAGGGCTTCTGAGCCCACGCTGGCGGAACTACCCGGTCTGTGTAGTGTCTTCAGCCCGCACATTCCCCTATGAAATCCAAGACGGTCGCTCTTTCCCTTGCCCTGGTTGCCTCCCTCGTCGGCCTGTCCCTCGGCCTGCTGGCCGCGGACAAGAAGCCCGCCGCCGCGCCGCTCAAGAAGCCGACCCTCAAGGTCGATGCCTCACCGGTCAGTGAGACCAAGTCCCCGATCGTCACCAGTTATGCCGACGCCTTGGAGGCCATCCGCCCGGCCGTCATCTCCGTCTATTCCAGCAAGACCGTGCGCGAGCAGGTGCCCGAATTTTACCGCCAGCTCGGCGTGCAGGGCCGCGAGCAGAAGCAGCGCGGCCTCGGCTCGGGCGTCATCGTCTCTTCCGATGGCTACATTATCACCAACAACCACGTGGTCGAGGAAGCCGATGAATTGAAGGTCCTCCTCGGCGACGACCGCGAGTTCACCGCCAAGCTCATCGGCACCGATCCCAAGACCGACGTGGCCGTCATCAAGATCGAGGCCGAGAATCTCCCTGCGGTGACCCTGGCCGACAGTGCCAAACTGCGCGTCGGCGACATTGTGTTCGCCATCGGCAACCCGCTCGGGGTCGGTCAGACCGTCACCATGGGCATCGTGTCCGCGACCGGCCGCAAGGTCGGCATCCTTGATGAGGTTCAGGGTTACGAAGACTTCATCCAGACCGATGCCGCCATCAACCAGGGCAATTCCGGCGGCGCGCTCATCGACGCCCGCGGCCGGCTCGTCGGCATCAACTCCGCCATTCTTTCCAATTCGCAGGGCAACATCGGCATCGGCTTCGCCATCCCGATCAACCTCGCCAGTTTCATCATGCACAGCCTGATCGAGACCGGCACCGTGGCTCGCGGCTACATGGGCGTCACGACCGACATCCTCACGCCGGACAAGGCCGAGTCCTTTGGCGCGCCCAAAGACACCAAGGGTCTGGTGATCACCGACCTCCCGGCCGACGGCCCGGCGGTCAAGGCCGGTCTGAAGCGCGAGGACATCATCACGGGCCTCAACGGCAAGCTGATCACCTCGGGCGACGATCTGCGCCTGACGATCGCCCAGACCCCGCCCGGCACCACGATCACCGTCAGTATCCTGCGCGAGGGCAAACCCCAGTCGATCGACGTCACGCTGGCCAAGCGGACCGATGACGCCGCCCCCACGGGCGAATTGCTGGCCGGGGTCACGGTCGAGCCTCTGTCCGACGAGACTCGCAAGAACTACCGCATCGACGACCGGGTCGTAGGCCTGATCATCACCGAGCTCACCGACAAATCGCCGTTCCGGGAGAGCTTCCGCCCGGGCTACGTCATTGTGCAGATCAACCGGGAGCCGGTCGCCGACCTGGCCTCGGCCAAGCAGGCCCTGCATGACGGACGCAACATCGCGCTCGTCTATACTCGCAGCGGCTTCCGCTACATCGTCTTCCATGTCGTCCACTAAAGGCGGCGATAATCCCCAAGGCGCACCTTTCGGTGCGTCTTTTTTGCAGCTAATTTTCTCAGTATGGCGAGTCGTCCCGACGAGCCGCTGACTCCCATCCCCAACGGAGGGACTGGCCACAAAAGTCACAAAACCCCGGCGGCGAATGAAAGTCTTCAGGCCGCTATAGCGGCACGCAAATGATGCGATGGCAGGAAACAGCGCTTTTCGTGACTCTTCGTGGCAAATGATCGGCCGGCTCGGAATCAGCTTCCCGGCTTCGTCGCCGGGATCTTCGCCAGCGCCTCGGGCACCTGGTCGGCCGGGTAGGTGGGGTAGCTCATTTCCAGCAGCGAATACGTCGGTACGGTGAACTTCGCCAGGCCCGCGCTGCGGTCCACCAGCACCGCCACGGCCACGGTCGTGCCGCCCATCTTCTTCACGATGTCGAGGCACTCCTGCACCCGCCCGCCACGCGTAATGACATCCTCCACCACCAGCACCTTCTCGCCGGGTTTGAAGGTGAAGCCGCGGCGCAGCACGAGCACGTTGTTCTCCTTCTCCGCGAAAATGAACCGGCTCTTCGACTGGCGCGCCACTTCCTGGCCGATCACCAGCCCGCCCATCGCCGGCGCCAGCACCGTGTCGTAGGCCAGCGCAGCGAGCTTCTGCTTCAGCAGCGTGCCGAGGCGCTCCACGGCGGGCATGTCCTGGCACACCTGCGCGCACTGAAGAAGTGCCCGCTGTGCAGCCCGGAGCGCAGAATGAAGTGCCCCTGCAGCAGCGCCTTGGTGCGGATGAAAATGTCGGTGACCTCCTGTTGAACGGCATCCATGTGCAAAAACGTGGGAGAATCCCAGCGCGAAGGGAAACCCTTTTTGATGCGTGACCCTTTTGTGGAGGGTCGGGCTCCCGCCCGACCGTGGTTGGGCGGGAGCCCAACCCTCCAGCGTTTGGCAGGATTTCATCCGTGCCATCCGTGAAATCCGTGGTTAAAAACCTGCTGTGTCTTCTTCTGCGTCACCTTCCGACAAACCAGCCCTCGAGGACGAACTGGGCGATGTCCTGGAGAAGGCCGCGCGCAACATCCCTCTGACCGTCGAAAGCCTCGCCGCCGCCACCGGCATCGCGTTGAGCCGCC
>JAYUBB010000308.1:0-3249 GCA_043741015.1 Opitutaceae bacterium | reverse complement strand
GAGGAGATCAACTCCTCCGTCATGCCGTCGGCGAAATAGTCGTCATGGGCCGCCCCGCTGATGTTGACCAGCGGCAGCACGGCCAGCCGGTTGACCGGTCCGGGCTGGGCAACCGCCGGAGGCCGGGGCCACAGCGCAACCAGGACCACCAGAGCCGTGGCGGCAAAAACACCGGTCACCAGGAGCCGGCGGACAGATTTCTTGCCCATCAGAAACGCCACGCGACCACCCAGCCGGGAGCGTGATTTTTTCCACGGGAGGATGATGCCGTAGATATCCACGGGCAGCTCGACGTTCTTCAGCTCGCCCGCCCCGAGCTTCATCAACGGATAGACAAACTTGTTTTGTATCTGCCGCGCGACGTCCTCCGAGATACAAATACCGCCCGCCTCGGCGAGCGGCTCGATGCGCGCCGCGATGTTCACGCCGTCGCCGTAGACGTCGTTCTCCCGGTGGATCACATCGCCGGCGTGCAGTCCGATGCGTAGTTGGACCTGATGCTCCGCCGGGACCGCCTGGTTGCGGTCGTGCAGGGATTTCTGGATTTCCACCGCGCAGGTCGCCGCGGCGAGTGCACTGGTAAACTCCACCAGAAAGGCGTCGCCAATGGTCTTGATCTCCCGGCCGCCATGCTGCGCCAGGATGGGGCGGACGATCTGCCGGTGTGCTTCGAGCAAACGCAAGGCGAGCGGTTCGTCCCGCTGCGTCAGCGCACTGTAGCCCACCATGTCAGTGAACATGATGACCGCCAGCCGGCGCTCTTCCTGCGCATCAAACGGCACATCGGTGATCTTGGTCGAGGGGATTTTCGGTTTTGCCACGGTGCCCGGCCCCGCTCCCGGGCAGTGTTCATGCCAGGCAGGAAGGCGATTCGAGGCTGGGGACTTCCGGTCGGGACGCAAGTTAAGGGTTGGTTTGGCCACACCCCCGGGCTGAATCGGGTGAAGTCCGTGCGCCGCCTGGCATCTGCCCCAAAGTGCATGAAGACCGCCCTCCTTCGCGCGACCGAAACGGCCACCCCCGGCAACAAGTAGTTTTCGCCGGCCACAAAAGCACGTCGACTCTCACGTGCTTTCTCGTTTGCTCAGGCCGTGCCCGACGAACCCGATCCTCCGCGCAAGAACTACGGATTCAAGGACCGTGATTTCAAACGCGAGAATGCGCCCGCGTCGGAGGCGCCGCCCATGCCGACCGCCCGCGAACTTGCGATCATGTCGGGGCACAAGGTCCCTTCTGCTCCCAAGGCACCGGGCGGGCCCAAGCCCGGCGACCCGAACGACGTCTATGCCATTCTCCAGGCGAACCGGGCGGTGGAAAAAGACCTCGGACTCAACGAGGTCGAGATCAAGCGGCTCAAATCCCGCCGCAAGCGCGACTACTGGCTGATCTTGCTGGCCAGCGAAACCGGGCTCGGCGGGCTCGCCTTCCTCGGTCGCGGCAACCCGTTTGTGCTGGCCTGCTCCGTGGCCGGCATGGCACTCATCGCCTTCGGCCTCACTTGGGTGATGTGGCAGGTGATGAACAAATATTGATCTACCCATCTGCAAGTGATTCTGACCGCCGGTTGGGCTGCGGTGACACTGTCGATCCTACTACTCCAGCGGGCGCAGCACCAGCCGGTAGCCCATGTAGTCCGTCGGGCGGGTGTCGGGCTGCAGTTCGATGCGCGAAGCCGAGCGGCAATGGATCGGGCCGACTTTCCAGTGTCCGCCGCGGAGCACGGCGTCGCGCTTGCCCTTCGCCCCATAGGCCCACTCGGCCACATTGCCGTGCATGTCGAACAGCCCCCAGGCGTTCGCCTTCAATTTGCCCGTGGGCGCCGGGGCCTGGAGCCCGGCGCCGCGCTGGTAGTGGGCGATGGCGTTCAGCGCCGCATCGTCGCGATCGCTGGCAAAATTGTGGCCATCATTGTAACTGGTCGCCGTACCGGCCCGGCAGGCGTATTCCCATTCCAGCTCGGTGGGCAGATCGGCCGTGTAGGCCATTTGTTGCTTCTTCAACACCGCGTTGAGCCGCTCGAGCACCCCGCCGCTGCCGGTCAGGTCGCGCCATGACACCTGCTCGACCGGCCGGCTGTCATCCCCCAATGCGCGGCTGCTGCTGGGATTTTTGCCCGTGAGATTGTGGTGCTGGCGCTGGGTCATTTCGGTCTCCGCAAGATAAAATCCCGCCGCTATTTCCGTGCGGGTCGAGGGCAGGTCCGAGCGCTGCTGGCCGGGCTCACCCGCCTGGGTGCCAGAAGTGAATTCACCGGGTGGAATCCATTTGAATTTCACCGTCGTGCCCTGCCCGAGATCAACCGTCACCTCCGGGGGCGGCGGGAGTTTCGCCATGGTCAGGACCAGCGACTGGGTGGACGGCTGGATATCGACCTCCTGCGCGAAATCCTGATAACGCGCCAGCCTGGCCGTGACCGTCAGGCGCGCGGGCCGCAGATCGAAGCTCGCGTTGCCGCCGGCATCCGCCGCCACGGTCTGGTTGTTGACCATGACCTTGGCCCCGGCCGGCAACCCCGTGAAACGCACCGCGTGGGGCGGGATCAATTCCAGTGACAAGGCTTGCTCAAGCGCGTCCGGATTCTGGCCCACGTAGCCTTCCCACTCCACGTAACCGGCCGCACTCACTTTGATGGAAAGCGGGCCCTTCGGTCCTTCGAGCATCAGTTGCCCGCTGGCACTGACCGTCTGGGAGCGTCCACGATAAGCCACCTGCGCACCGGCCGGCAGTCCGGTCAGGGTCAGTTTGCGCAGGACGGGCTGCTCGGCGGTGGCGGGCGCCGTGATCACCGGCGTTTTGGCCGGCTCCCCGGATGCGCCGTCCACCGCGGCGGTGTGCTTCCCAAGTTCCGGCAAAACGGGCGGCGGGACGGCAAGAAATTTCCACGCCGCAAATCCGATCGCGCCCAGCACCAGCAGCGCCGCCACCGGAATAATGGGATTAAATTTGCGGGCCGATTTGCCTGAAATATGCTGGAGTGCCTGCAGGGCGTCGCTGGCGGTCTGATAGCGATTGGCCGGATCCTCGGCCAGGCACGTGGCCAAAAACTTGTCCCACCGCGGATCGAGCCCGGGGACAAGTCGCGAGGCCACTTGCGCTATCCCGGTCGGCTTGCGTCCCGTCAGGAAATAATAGGTCATGATCCCCACCGCGTAGATGTCGGACCGCGCATCCGAGGGCTTCATGTTGCGCGCCTCGGGCGACATGAAATCAATCGTGCCGACGATGGTGCCCGTGGTCGTCACGCTGTCG
>JAYUBB010000307.1:0-10513 GCA_043741015.1 Opitutaceae bacterium | reverse complement strand
CTGTCCCGCATCGCAGAAGGCATGACCTGGCAGCTGACCAATACGTTCGAGTTCTAATCGACTCGTAAGTTCAAAATACTTCGTGGTGCCAGAGAAATCTGGCACCACTTTTTTTGGCCTGGTTGGAATCGTTGCCGTTTCTCTGCCCGTCGCGCATTGCTTCGAAATTCTATCCCGTCCACACGCATCTGCCGTGGATTTAATCCCTTCGCCCTATCAACGCCCGATATGATTTGGACTATTGAACCCTGTGCGATGGGTAGGCGTGACCGTTGGTCGCGCCATCAGGACAATCGCGGACTGCCCGGCGGTCCCGTCGTCCCTACCGGTGCTACCGCGTCAATGTCTGCGAGACATGGGACATTGGTATTACTCTTATAGGTCTTAGCGACGTGGCATTCCACGGCGAGGTCGCCGCAGTTCCAGTAAAAGATTGGTTGGAGCGTGGGCGACCGGGCCCGCGTCTGCCTCACAAAAAGGTGACGGATTACCCCGAAATCCTACGATCCCTACAGTCGGCTGCGCAGTGCTTCGGGTAGCAGTGACTTCGCGAGGGCTTGAAGCCGGGCGTCATCAATCTTCAGGTTAAGCGCATTAAGCATCACTTGGAAACGATACAATGAGGAGATGGAAAGCGACCGCAGTTTGGCTTCATCCATCAGGTTCAAGCAGATTCCCATTTCACGCCGGGCCAGCTCCGTCCGCTTACCTTGCATCAGGACGACCGCCAGACTGACCCGACGATCCCAACTCAAATCATGCTCCTCCGTGCTCGAGTAATTTGAAATCAGGGCCGTAAAGACGGTGTTGAAATGAGTCGCGTCACCCCGGGCCAGCTCCAGTTGGGCGATCGTCGCGAGCGCGGGCAGGTTCTGGGGATAAATCTCCAGCCCTTTCCCCGCCGCGAGGGCGAGCTGCATCTGTCCCATCTCGATGAAATACTCGACCAGCCGGCTCAGGGTGGTCGCTTGATCCTGCTCCTCCGTCACTTCAAAAATCACCGCGGCCTGACCATCGAATCCTCCGATTGTGGGCAATTGGTAGGCCACAGGAGTCAGCCAGAGCGGCAGGACCCACTGCTTGAGCCCATACACGAAAGAGTTCTCGGGCCGGCTCGTGAATATTCGCGCATATTCCTCGAGGTAGGCATCCCAAGAAGGCATGATAATATGGGTCACGCCGCGGTTGTTGATCAGCGCCAGCGCTTCGTCGGGCGAAGTGGCGCTGGCGATCCGGGCGGCCGCACTCATGGCCTCCTTGTTTTCCCAATTTAGGCTGCCGATACCGCGCATATTGCCGTGAAAGCACAGCGACATGGTGCGGAACGGCGGAGCCAATATCAGCGGAGGCTTGTCCGAGTGTCCCGCCAGCCAGTGGGCGATACTGCGCTCCACGATACCCTCCACTTCAAACTGCGTTAATTCATTCGTGTATTTTTCCCTCGCCGCGGGTATCTGGCAAATCATCCCAGGCAGCAGAACGAAAAGCCAAACCCCCAACCACCCCATCAAGGCGCCCCGGCGCCCTTCCCGGACCAAAATCAGTGTAACCGTCACTGCAAGAGCGAGCAGCAATCCGTCCACGAGTGACCACCAGCGGAGTTGCATCCAGGCAAAGGGCAGCGAGAGCAACAATGGCCCCAGCACCAGTGTCAGCGCAACCCGATCACCCCTTGCCGTAGAGCGGCGCCACGCCAGCCAAATCGGAAAGCTGAGACAGAGCAGTGGCAGGATGACGCCCACCGTCTGGAGTTTGATTCCGTCTTGGGCCAGCCAGGCTCCAAAGCTGGACGCGGCCCCCGCCAGGGGCAAACTGGTCAACCGGGTGCCAAAAACCTCACGCCCTTGCAACCAGGGGATGTCCGATTTCCAGATGACATAGGGCAGAGCTCCCACCGCCAAAACCGCGAGGACCAGTTTCCCTCGCGGTATCCAGCTTGGGAAAGGCTTCCGGCCGGAGCGCTGCGCAGCAAGCAGCGAGACCAATTCACCCGCTCCAAGCCACGCGATGGCGACCAACGGGTGATTGCCCTTCAGCTCCCAGTCGAGAGGCGAAGGAAAATACTCCACGACATAGGCCGCAAGACTTGTGATCGCGCCCGCCACACCCCAGATGAACCAAGCGCGCGGCATATCAGGCTCCGGTCCCATTTTCTGGTTCCAGGCTACAACCATCCCGCTCAAGGCCAGCCCGAGTAATATCGGCAGCTGCACAAAAAGGTTAACCCACAGTCCCAATCCCCCGGCCACGCCGGCCGCCGCCAGCCAAAGCCCGGCCCTTGGTGCCCGCGTCGCGTGGGTTAACAAATTCCCTGCAGCCGCAAAAAGCACGCTGGCGAAGCCCAACACGATGGACAGCCCCAAGTGATCCGGTGCTCCTGGCGAAAATATCGCCGAAAATGGATATAAGACCGAACCTCCCACCACGAAGACCGCCGCCGGCCACGGCCCGAAATACGAGGAGATGAGGGCCACACCGACCAACAGAAACAAAACCAGCAGCAGCGGATCAGCGATCAGCGCAGCCCGCTCCACCGAAAGCGGCGGCGAAGTCCCGGTATAGGCCCGTTCCACCTTGGCCACCAGCGCCAGCCACCAATGGTAGGGCGCCGAGGTACTCACCTCCCGGTCTTTCGGCGCATTATCGTAGGACACCCGGCGAAGGCGCCAATCTCCCGACGCCAGCATCTGCTGCGTCTCCATGATCCACTGGTAACTGTCGTTGTTGTGCTCGGAGGCGATCAGCCAGCGCCTGTTCCCCGTCCAACCCGTGACGGAGGTCGGGTCCGGCACCGCCTCCTCCGCTCCCAGCCCCGACACATACTCAACCCGTTCCATGCGCCCGCGATCAACCCAAAGCAAAAAACCCATCGAAAGCATGAGCGCGGACAAAATGATGATGACGGAGTAGCGGGAAGGGAGCTTCATCAGGAGTCTGTTGGGGCGAAAAACCGCGGCGCCCAGACAACTAGCGCGTCCGCCAAAGGGCAAGCCCAGCCCGGTTGAAACCACCCGCCGGCCGCTCCTGCTTGACTCATTGTTGGCGCGGGAAATCCTCCTCCTATCCTATGACGGCCCCAGATACCCGCTCCGCTCGGATATGGCAGTTGTCCGTGACCGACCGGATTCGCCAAACAATGATCAGTGCTTTGCTGGCCGGCATCATTCACCCGTTGGATGCTGCAACTCTGCCCCCCGGCTTGTCCGCCCGGCCACTGGCCCCTCACAACACGGCGCAACCGGCGAAACTGTTCACCCCGATGCCCTCCGAGCAAACCGGCATTGTGACCATGAACCCCTATTCCGACCCCAAAATGTGGAAAGAGCGTTACCACGAATTTGGCGTCGGCGCGATTGGCACCGGGGTGGCTATTGGCGACTATGATGGCGACGGCCTGCCCGACGTCTTTATTGTCAGCAAGACGGGGCCTTGCCGGCTCTTCCGCAATCTCGGCAATTGGAAATTTGAGGATGTCACCGTAAAGGCGGGCCTGAATCGTGCTGCGGGCTGGGCACAGCCGGGCGTTTCCTGGGCAAAAAACCTGACAGGTAACGACAGCCAGGACGCTGGTCTGCTGGAAGAGTGGAAGCAGGGCGCCACGTTCGTTGATGTCAACAATGACGGCCGGCTGGACATATATGTCTGCCGTTTTGCCGCCCCCAACTGGCTCTTCATCAACCAAGGGGACGGTACTTTCAAAGAGGAGGCTCAGGCCCGCGGCCTCGCCGTGAGCGATGCCAGCGGCATGGCCTCCTTTTGCGACTACGATCGCGACGGCTGGCTGGATGTCTATCTCCAGACCAATCTGCTGAGTTCGGAGCACAGCCCCGATGGCCAGCGGGATTATCTGTTTCACAACAACGGTGACGGCACCTTTACTGATGTGACGGACCGGGCCGGCATATCCGGACTCACGCAGGGCCATTCCGCCACCTGGTGGGATTTCGATCAGGACGGCTGGCCGGATTTGTACGTCGCCAACGACTTCGCCGCGCCGGACCAGCTCTACCATAATAATCGCAACGGCACCTTTACCAACGTCATCAACCAGGTCGTCCCCCACATGCCTTTCTCTTCGATGGGATCGGATATCGGTGACATCAACAATGACGGGCTGATGGATTTTATCGTGGCCGACATGGCCACCACGACCCACGAAAAGGATCTGCGCTCGATGGCCTATCACCGGGGCAAAACCCAGGAATTCGCCGAGGACGGTTCCGCCCCGCAATATCTGCACAACGCGCTTTATCTGAATACCGGAGCCTCTTCGTTTGTGGAGGCGTCATTTCTCTGTGGTCTGGCCGCCACCGACTGGACCTGGTCCGTCCGCCTTGAGGACCTGGACAACGACGGACGCGTCGATTTGCATTGCACGACGGGCATGTATCGTGAGGCCCATAACGCCGATCAAATGCAGAGGATCATGATGGCGGAGAATCCCGCGGAACGTATTCGCCTCGAGAAAAGCAGTCCGGTATTCAACGAGCCCAACCTGGCCTTTCGCAACCTGGGCGACCTGCGCTTTGAGAACGTGAGCCACGCCTGGGGCCTGGACGAACTCGGTGTCAGCTTCGGGGCCGCCTTCGGCGATCTTGATGGGGATGGTGATCTCGACCTTATCTACACGAACTACCAGAAGGGCGTCACCGTCCTGCGCAACGACTCACCGGCCGGGCACAGGCTGATCGTCGCGTTGCAGGGCACCCGATCCAATCGCTTCGGAATTGGCGCTACTGTCCGGATCGAAACCGACGCCGGGCCGCAAATCCGCCAGCTGCTTCTGGCTCGCGGCTATATGTCCAGTTCCGAGCCCATCGTGCATTTTGGCCTCGGGGAGCAAACGATGATCCGGCAGTTGACCGTAACCTGGCCGAGCGGCCACGTGCAGATTTTCAAGGACCTGGCCGCCGACCAACGCCTGACTATTACCGAGCCTGACTCGCCACCTCCTCCCCTCCAGCCAACGCCTGCCCCTCACAGCCAGTTCACCGAAGTCAGCCAGTCGACTGGTTTGTCGTTTAATGTGCGGGAGATCCCGCTGGATGAACTCGTCCAGCAACCACTCCTGCCCTCAAGGCAAAATCGCCGTGGTCCGGCCCTGGCCGTTGGTGACCTGACGGGCGACGGCCAGGACGATATTATCATTGGAGGCACCCCGCGCGATCCCGCCCGGATTTTAGTGTCCGACACCGCAGCTCACTACACCTTGGTCAATTCCGGTGGTCTCGCCCTGCCGGGACCGCTCAATGATGGTCCGGCCCTGCTCTTCGATGCCGATGGGGACAACGCCAACGACCTGCTTCTGACCCGCAGTGGCGTGGCACTGCCCGGAAATTCCACGGAATACCAGCCCCGGCTTTTCCTCAATCACAACCACAATGGCCTGCAACCCGCACCGGCCGGGGCGCTGCCCCCGCTGTCTCTCAGCGTGGGCACGGCCGTGGCCGCCGACTTTGACCGCGATGGCCGGCTTGATCTTTTTCTCGGCGGCCGGACCGTGCCTGGCCAGTATCCTTTACCGCCCCAGAGCGTCCTGCTGCGCAACCGGGGCGGCACCTTTGAGGACGTCACGGATCAACTGGCCCCGGGGCTGCGCCACGTCGGTCTCGTCACCTCCGCGCTCTGGACCGATGTCGACAACGACGGCTGGCCGGACCTGCTGATCGCCTTGGAGTGGGGCACCGTGCGCTATTGGCACAATCGCGCCGGACAGGGCTTTGAGGATCTCAGCGAAGCAACCGGCTTTGCGGCGGGCGGCAGCGGCTGGTGGAATTCGCTCGCCGCGGCGGATTTTAATGGCGATGGCCGGCTCGACTATGTCGCCGGCAATCTGGGCCTGAATACCCAGTATCAAGCCACGCCGGCCGAGCCGGCGGTCCTGTATCGGGGCGACTTCAAGGGCACCGGCGGCAGCCAGCTGGTCGAGGCCTGCTACGAAAACGGGCGGCTCGTACCCTGGCGCAATCGCCGGCAGCTGGGCGCGCAGATTCCGGCCATCCTCAAGCGTTTCCCAGGATCCGATGGTTATGCCAAAGCCAGCCTTGAGGAAATCGTCGGTGCGGACCGCCTGGCCGCGGCGAAAAAATTCCAGGCCACCGAATTTCGCAGCGGCGTTTTCATGAGTCAGCCCGACGGGAGCTACCGCTTCGAGCCCCTGCCCCGGCTGGCTCAGGTTTCTCCATTCCAGGGATTGGCAGCCGGCGATTTCGACGGCGACGGCCACGCTGACATTTTCGCGGTGCAGAATTCCTACGCGTCGATTCCGTCCGTCGGGCGTTTCGACAGCGGCTTGGGTCAATTATTGAGTGGCGACGGCAAGGGCGGCTGGACACTGCGCGGCCCGGCGGAAAGCGGCTTGCTGGTGCGGGGTGATGCCAAGGCCCTGTGCGTGCTTGATCTCGACCGCGATGGCTGGCCGGATTTTATCGTCAGCCGCAACAACAGCACCACGCTGGCCTTCCGTAACGGAGGCGTGGCCGGCCGGCACTCTTTTGGCATCAAGCTCAAAGGTGCGCCCGGCAATCCCACCGCGATCGGCGCCCGCATCACCGTGGCACTGGCCAATGGCTCCAGTCAGAGCAGCGAAGTGCAGGCCGGTTCGGGCTATTTCAGCCAGTCGACCGCCGAGTGCTTCTTCGGCTGGCCCGACGGCAATCCACCCCGCAAAATCACCGTGCGCTGGCCCAACGGAGCCACCTCGGTCACCGATGTGCCCGCCGAGCCGGGGTTGATCACCCTGACCCAGCCCTGAGCCAGCACGAAGGATGACTATTTGCCTTTGCCCTGGGAGATGCTTGCTTGGCGGCATGCTGCCCCCAGGGGCAAACCCCTCATTGTGAAACTCACCCGTTGTCGCCGTTACTTCCGTTTGCTGGGACTTGGGCTTGGCTTGGCCTGGCTGGCCCTTCTGGCTGGTTGCGTTCCCGCCGCAGCGCCAAAACCGAAAGTTTCCAGCCAGCCAGCCATCGTGCTGGATACCGAGCGATTCACCCCGCAATCCATCGGAAATCCTTTCGAGGGCAAACCGTGGATCTCCCATGTCAACGTCGTCGATCTCGACCGCGACGGCCTGGCGGACGTCCTCGCCTGCGACGACAAACTGAACGCCGTCGTGTGGCTTCGCCAGACCGAACCGGGGAAATTCACCGAATACACGCTCATGTCCGGCCTGCCCTCGCCCGTGCACGTCGAGGCCGTGGACATGGATGGCGACGGCGACCTCGATCTGCTCGTGGCCTGCATGGGCGAGGTCTTCCCCAACAACGACAAGATCGGTTCCATCATTATTCTGGAAAACGACGGTCACCAGAATTTCACCAAGCACATCATCGCCGAACACATTGCCCGCGTCACCGACATCCGCGCCGGTGACTTTGACGGGGACGGCCGCCTTGATCTCGCCGTGGCCCAGTTCGGCTACGACCAGGGCGAGATCAACTGGCTGCGCAACCTCGGCAACTGGCAGTTCGAGACCCACAACCTGCTCAATCTCTCCGGCACCATCAACGTGTGCGTGGCCGACCTGAACGGCGACCGCACGCTCGATATCGTCGCCGTCGTCTCGCAGCAATGGGAAGAGATTCATCTTTTTGAAAACGACGGGAAAGGGAATTTCCGCGACAAGATCCTGTTCGGTTCCACCAACGAGGACTTTGGCAGCAGCGGCATCAGCCTGTGCGACCTCAACCGCGACGGCCGGCCCGACATCCTCTACACCAATGGCGATGGCTTCGCTTACGCTGATCCCGGCAAACGCCCGTGGCATGGCCTCCAGTGGCTGGAGAATGTCGGCGGTGGCAACTTTCGCTTCCACCGCATCGGCGACCTGCCGGGCGCCTATGCTCCGATCGGAGTGGACCTCGACGGCACCGGGGTCATGGACATCGTCTGCACCAGTGGTTTTAACGACTGGAAAAATCCCGACGCCGCGGCGCTGGTGGCCTTCAAGAACGACGGACAGATGAATTTCACCATGCATGTGCTGGCCCACGCTCCAATCCAGCTCATCACGTGTGCAGCCGGCAATCTGGACGGATCAGGCAAGCCGTCGATCGTCACCGGCGGCTTCTATTCCTACCCACCATTCGATCGCATGGATCGCATCACCCTCTGGCGGCCCAAGAAGGCCGGACGCTGATTGCCCCATGAGCTGGCGAAACATCGCGCTTGGTCTGATTCTCGCCGCCCTGCTGGGTCCCGGCATTTGGTTTGGCTACCGGACGGTTGCCCGTCGCATCATGGCCGGCCAGCACATCCCGGTCTCACCCAACCTGACCGCCTGGCCCGCCGCTCTCACTGAGGGTGTCGCCGAAGCGGAAGCGAAAATCAGCACGTTGTTCCATGCCGTGCAGGGTCTTGCTGAACTCAGCCGGCTGTATCACGCCAACGGCTTCTACGCCGAGGCGATAACCTGCTACGAGGGCCTGCGCCAAATCGAACCCGCCAACGCCCGCTGGCCGCACCTGCAGGCCTGTATCGTCGCGGACTTCGGCCGCATGGATGAAGCCCTGCCCCTGCGTCAGCAAACCATCGCGCTGGCCCCTGATTACCTCCCGGCCCGTCTGCGGCTTGCCGACGTGTTGCTCAAGACCAACCGCCCCGGCGACGCGGCCCAAGCCTACGCCGAGGTGCTGCGTCGCTCACCCGGCGATCCTTACGCGCTGCTGGGACTCGCCCGCTGCGACCTCGCGGCGGGCAATTGGAACAAAGCCCGCGAGCGGCTCGAGGACGCCGTGGCTAAAAACCCGGACTTCATCGGGGCGATGTCGTTGCTCGTCACAGTCAGCGAACATCAGGGCGACCGCAGTACTGCCGAATCACTCAAGGCCGCAATCGGGCGGCGAGAATTCAGCGACCTGCCCGACCCCTGGCTGGATGAGCTGTCCGACGTCTGTTTCGATGCCTATCGCCTGAGTGTCGCCGCCGCAATTGCCAGCTCCGCCGGGAACCGGCCCGCCGCCCTGGAGTTGTTGGACCGGGCCATCGCGCTCTCGCCCAATGCCGGTTCCTACCACCGCCAGGCCGGCCAGATGCTGTTGAACGAGCACAATTACGCCGGGGCCAAAGCCCGCCTGGAGAAAGCGGTGGAGATCAACCCGGCCGACTCCGACGCCTGGCTGCTCCTGGTCAACGCCCTGCGCGGTCTGGAGCAGGAGCCGGCAGTCATCAACGTTCTTCTCTCGGGACTCTCGCATTGCCCGCAATCACCCAGCTTGCACCTTGAGTATGCCCGTTGGTTGAAATCCGCAGGACGTCTCGACGAAGCGATTGCAGAATTCCGCTACGGTTACACGCTACGGCCCAGCGAGGCCTCCCCGCTGGTCGAGCTGGCCAGCGTCTATTTTTCTGTGAATCGCAACACCGAGGCGCTGGCTGCGCTTAATCTCGCCCTCGAGCGGCAACCGGATCACCCGATGGCCCTCGCCACGCTCACCTTCTATGCCATCAGCCTCCACGACGAAGCCGGAGCCCGGCAAAGATGGGAGCAGGTCCGCCGCCAGACCAAGACGCCGCCCGAGGTGGTAAGTGGTCTGCGCCAGGCCTTTCTCCAGCAGTTCGGCCGCGAGTTGCCTTGACCGCCGCGTCAGCCGGCGAGGATTTTCTCCACCTGAGCCTGCTCTTCCTTGGAGAGTGGCGGCAGTTTCAGGCCGGAATGGATGTCGTCGATCTGCGAAACCTTGCTCGCGCCGATCAGCACGGTGGTGATCTCCGGACGGCGGAGCAGCCAGAGGGTGGCAAACTGCGCGAGGGTAGCGCCGCGTTTCTGGGCGAGTTCATGGAGTGCTTTGACCTTCGCAAGCACCGCGGGCGTGATGGCCTCGGTCTTGAGAAACCCGCTCGGCTTGTGGGCCCGGGAATCATCCGGAATGCCCTGCAGGTAGCGGTTGGTGAGCAGGCCCTGCGCAAGCGGGGAAAAGGGAATGCAGCCGGCGCCAACCTCGGTCAACGCGGGCAGCAGATCGGGTTCCACCCAGCGGTTGAACATGTTGTAGACCGGCTGGTGGATCAGCAGCGGCACGCCGAGGTTCTTCAGGATGGCGGCGGCCTGGCGCGTCTGTACGGCGTTGTAGTTGGACACACCGGCGTAGAGTGCGCGGCCGGATTTCACGGCATCGGCCACCGCGCCCATTGACTCCTCCAGCGGCGTGTCGGGATCGGGCCGGTGGTGGTAAAAGATATCCACGTAATCAAGCTTCAGACGCTTCAGGCTCTGGTCGAGCGAGCTGAGCAGGTATTTGCGCGAGCCCCACTCGCCATAAGGACCGTTCCACATGTGATAGCCGGCCTTGGTCGAGATGATGAGCTCGTCGCGATGGGCCGCAAAGTCCTCGTGCAGGAACCGGCCGAAATTCTCCTCGGCCGACCCCGGGGGCGGGCCGTAGTTGTTGGCCAGGTCGAAGTGCGTGATGCCGAGGTCAAAGGCCCGGCGCAGCATTGCCCGCTGGTTGTCCAGTGGATCGATCCCGCCGAAGTTGTGCCACAGGCCCAGGGAGATGCGCGGCAGTTTCAG
>JAYUBB010000306.1:0-10519 GCA_043741015.1 Opitutaceae bacterium | reverse complement strand
TCACAGCGCGTGGATGGCGGCCTTGTTGACCGCGAGGCCCGCTTCCTTGATCGCTTCGCCCATGGTCGGGTGGGCATGGATGGTGCGGCCGAGGTCCTCGGCGCTGCCGCCATATTCCATGTGCGTGACCACTTCGGAAATAAGTTCACCCGCGCCCTTGCCGAGAATTTGTGCGCCGAGAATCCGGTCGGTTTTGGCGTCAGCGATGATTTTGACAAAGCCGTCGGTGGCGTCAGCCGCGATAGCCCGGCCGTTGGCGGCGAAGTTGAACTTACCGACGTTGACCGCGCGGCCGGAGGCCTTGGCGGCATCCTCGCCGAGACCGACACTGGCGATCTCCGGGTCGGTATAAACCACGGCCGGCACGAGGTCCCAGTTGACGTGGCCGGCCTTGCCGGCGATCCACTCCGCAACGGCGGCGCCGTCCTCCTCGGCCTTGTGGGCGAGCATCGGGCCGGCGACGACATCGCCGATGGCCCAGATGTTTTTGGCGGAGGTGCGGAGGTGATCGTCCACCTTGACGCGTTTCTTGTCGTCCAACTGCACTCCGGCCCGGTCGAGGCCGAGGCCGTCGGTGTAGGGGCGGCGCCCGACGGCGACGAGGACTTTGTCGGCGGAGAAAGTGAGTTTCTCAGTGCCACGTTCAGCGGTGAGCACGCCCTTGGCGAAACCGGTGACCCTGGCTCCGGTTTCGATCTTCAGTCCCTGTCTGGCGAGGAGGCGGGTGAAATTGCGGACAATATCATCGTCGAGGGTGGCGACGATCTTCGGCAGGAATTCAACCACAGTGACGTCGCTGCCGAGGCGCGACCAGACGGAGCCGAGTTCAAGGCCGATGGCGCCGCCGCCGACCACGACGAGTTTCTTCGGGACAGTGGTGAACGAGATGGCGTGGTCGCTGGAGACGACGGACTCGCCGTTGAATTTCATGAAAGGCAGCTCGACGGGGGCGGAACCGGTGGCGATGACGAAGTGCTTGGCGGAGAGTTCACGCGGCGGGGTCGCCGTGTCTCCAGATAATTGCAGCGTGGTCGGGCTGGTAAACGAGGCGGTGCCAGTGAAGGTGGGGATCTTGCGCGCCTTGGCCAGCAGGCCGACACCGCCGACCAGCTTGGAGACGATGGCGTCCTTCTTCTGGAGGATGACGGGCAGGTCAACCTCGACCGAACCCAGTATCACCCCGGACTCGGCGGCATGGTGCTTCGCCCAAGCGAATTGCTCGCTGGCGTGGAGCAGGGCCTTGCTGGGAATGCAGCCGACGTTGAGGCACGTGCCGCCGAGAGTGGCGCGTTTGTCGATGAGGGCGACCTTGAGGCCGAGCTGTTGCGCGCGGAAGGCGCACACATAGCCGCCGGGGCCGGCGCCAATGACAATCACATCAAAGGAGTCCATGGGCGGAATAATCAGATGCCGATGGCGAGACGGGCGGGCTCCTCGATGAGTTGCTTCACCTTGACGAGGAACGTCACGGCCTGTTTGCCGTCGACGATGCGGTGGTCATAGCTCAGGGCGAGATACATCATGGGCCGGATGACAACCTGGCCGTTGAGGGCGATGGGGCGCTCAAGGATGGCGTGGAGGCCGAGGATGGCGCTTTGCGGGGCGTTGAGTATGGGCGTGGAGAGCATCGAGCCAAAGATGCCGCCGTTGGTGATGGTGAACACGCCGCCCTCGAGATCAGTGAGGGTGATCTTGCCTTCACGCGCGCGCTTGGCGGCATCGGCGATGGCTTTCTCGATGTCAGCCATGCCGAGCTTGTCGCAGTTGCGAATGACCGGGACCATGAGGCCCCTGTCGGTCGAGACGGCCATGCCGATGTCGTAGTAGTGGTTCTGAATGACCTCGTCGCCGTCGATCTGGGCGTTGATGGCGGGCACATCCTGGAGGGCCTGCACGACGGCTTTGGAGAAGAAGGACATGAAGCCGAGCTTCACGCCGTTCATCTTCACGAAATCGTCCTGGTATTTGGCCCGCAGGGCCATGACGGCGGACATGTCGCACTCATTGAAGGTGGTGAGCATCGCCGCCTCGTGCTGGGCTGCGACGAGACGCTGCGCGATGGTCTGCCGCAGTTTGGTCATCTTGCTGCGGGTCTGGCGGGCGGATGAGGCCGTGGGTCCGCCCAGATTCGACGGTGGGGTCGCTGTCGCTCCAACGGCCACTGCGGCGGTCGGGACAGGGAAGGGTGGCTTGCTGGCGGCGGCGAGCATGTCTCCCTTGGTCACGCGGCCGGCCTTGCCGGTGCCGGTGATCGTGGCGGGATCGATGCCGGTTTCGGTGGCGAGGCGGCGAACGGCCGGGGAGGTTGTGGATTCTGTCGCGAGCCCCATGACGGGTTCGGGGCCCTGAGTCGGTCGAACCGGCAAGCTCGCTCCCTCAGCCGACGGCGGGGCCGCCGTCGTTCCAGAAGCAGCGGTGACCGTCTCGTCGATCGTGGCGACGACCTGGCCGATCTTCACATCGGTACCGGCGGAGACCTTGAACGTGATTTTTCCGGCAGCCTCCGCCGTGCCTTCGGACGTGATTTTGTCGGTCTCGAGTTCGAAGAGCGGCTGATCTTTTTTCACGAGGTCGCCGTCCTTGACGTGCCATTTGGCGAGCACGCCGGAGGTGATGGATTCGCCCATCGGGGGGATTTTGACATCAATGGCCATGCAGAAGTGAGAGTGAAAGTGAAGGGGAGGGAATGATCGCCTGCAAGCAGGCTCCTACAGAGTGAAGGCGTTGCGCAGGAAGGTGGCGAGCTGCATACGGTGCAGGGCCAGCAGGCCGACCGCCGGGGAGGCGGCCGCGTCGCGACCGGTGTAGACAGCTTTTCGTCCAAAGATTTCCTCGAGCTGTGGTGCGATGAAAATCCAGGCCCCCATGTTCTGCGGCTCTTCCTGACACCAGATGAGACGGGCGTCGCGGCTGTAGGCGTCGGCAATCTCGGCGAGGCGGTCGCGGTGCAGCGGGTAGAGTTGCTCGACGCGGATGATCGAGGTGTGAGGGACCTTGTTTTTCTCCCGGTAGTCGATGAGGTCGTAGTAGACCTTGCCCGAACAGAGAATGATTCGCTCGGTCTGCTTAGAGCCGGTGGGATCGTCGATGATTTCCTGGAAGGAGCCTTGGGTGAAGTCAGCGAGTTGGGACACGGCGCCGGGATGACGGAGGAGGGACTTGGGCGACATGACGATGAGCGGCTTCTTGAAGTCGCGCATGATCTGCCGGCGCAGGGCATGAAAAAGCTGGGCGGGAGTCGTGAGGTTGGTCACCTGGATGTTGTTCTCGGCGCAGGACTGCAGGAAGCGCTCGAGGCGGGCCGACGAATGCTCGGGGCCCTGTCCCTCGTAGCCGTGGGGCAGGAGGAGGGTGATACCGCTGTTGCGCTGCCACTTCGATTCGCCGCTGGTGATGAACTGGTCGATGACCACCTGCGCGCCATTGACGAAGTCGCCGAACTGCGCCTCCCAGATGCAGAGCATGTCGGGATAATCGAGCGAGTAGCCGTAGTCGAAACCGAGCACGGCCGCCTCGGAAAGCAGCGAATTATAAACGCAGAACTTGGCCTGCCGGGCGGCGATCTGGTTCAGCGGGGTGTATTTTGCGCCGGTCTCGGTATCGTTGAAGACGGCGTGCCGGTGAGTGAAGGTGCCTCGTTCGCAATCCTGGCCGCTGAGGCGCACGGGCATACCGTCGAGCAGCAGGGTGCCAATGGCCAGGGCCTCGCCCATCCCCCAGTCATAGGGGCCGCCGTTCTTGTGCGCCTCGGCCCGGGCCTCGGTGAAGCGCTTGATCTTGGAGTGGACCTTGAAATCAGCCGGGATGGTGGTGAGCGCCTGCACGACTTGGTCGAGCGTGGCCGCGCTTACGGCCGTAGTGACCGGGGTGTGTTTGAAGGCAGGCTGGAAAACGGCGGTGGAGCCCTTGAAGACGTCGGTCGCAGCACCTTCAGTCACCGCGACGGTCTTGCGCTTCTCCGCCTTGGCGGCCTCGCGGGCCCTGGCCTTGCCCAGGTTCTCATCGAGCGCGCCGGAGTATTCAGTTTTAATGGCCTCGCCCTCGGCGTCAGTGATGGAGTCGGCTTCAACGAGCTGGCGGGTGTAGATGGCCGAGACAAGTTTGTGTGCGGCGATCTTACGGTAGAGCATCGGCTGGGTGAACGAAGGCTCGTCGGTCTCGTTGTGGCCGTGCTTCCGATAGCAATACATGTCGATGAAGACGTCGCGCTTGAACTGCACGCGGAAGTCCACGGCCAGCTGCGCCACCATGCAGACGGCCTCGGGGTCGTCGCCGTTCACATGAAAAATCGGCGCCTCGATCATCTTGGCGATGTCAGTGCAGTAGCGGGTCGACCGGCCATCCACCGGGTCGGTGGTAAAGCCGATCTGGTTGTTGATGACGAAGTGCACCGTGCCCCCGGTGCGGTAGCCGGGGAGCTGGGAGAAATTCAGCGTCTCGGCCACGACACCCTGGCCGGCCACGGCGGCGTCGCCGTGGATGAGCAGAGGCATGACCATGCGGCGCTCTTTGGCGTCGCCGCGGATGCGCTGGCGGGCGCGGGCCTTGCCTTCGACGACGGGATTGACGATCTCAAGATGGGAGGGATTGGCGGCGAGGCGCACCTCGACCTTCTTGCCGGAGGTGGTCGTGAGGATGGACTCGTAGCCGAGGTGATACTTCACGTCACCATCGCCGGCCACGGTGTCAGGAATATAGTTCTCCGAGAATTGCTCGAAGAGCTGGTCAAACGACTTCCGCATGACGCTGCACAGGACATTGAGCCGGCCGCGGTGGGCCATGCCCATGACAATCTCCTCGATGCCCGAGACGGGACAGTGGTCGATGATGGCGTCAAGCGCAGCGATGATTGTTTCGCCACCTTCGAGGGAGAAGCGCTTCTGGCCGACGTATTTCGTATGGAGAAATTTCTCGAAGAGCTCGGCCTTGTGGACGCGGCGGAGGATGCGGACCTTCTGTGGCTTGGTGAATTTGGGTTGGAGCTTGGTTGTCTCGATGCGTTCCTGCAGCCAGCGGCGGCAGTCGGTGTCTTGGATGTGGGCGTATTCGACGCCAACGTGACCGCAATAGGTCTGTTGCAAGGCGGCGACGATGTCGCGAAGCTTCAGTTGACCGCCGCCGAGGTAGGTGCCGGTGTCAAAAGCGGTGTCGAGATCGGCGTCGGAAAGATTGAACTGGGCGAGCTGGAGCTTGGGTTGGGCTACAGGTGCGCTGGACAGCGGATCGAGGTGTGCCTGCGTATGGCCGATGGCCCGGTACGCGTTGATGAGGTAGTGGACACTCGCCTGCTTGAGGCTGTCGATGATGTTGCCGGCCGGGGCGGCCGGTGCCGTGGTCAACTGGCCGCCACCCAGCGTGAAACCTTGGAAGAAAGCTCGCCAAGTCGGATCGACAGAGTCGGGATTATCCAGCCAACGCTGGTGATACTCCTCGATGAGGCTGGCGTTGGCTCTTTCGGAAACGGAAACGGGATTCATGAAAGGGACGGAAAACAGATAGATGACAGCTTGCCTCGCGCGGGAGCGGCTGGAAACTGCGGGATGTGGATAGGAGCATTGCACCTAGAACGAGACAAGTTGATTCAAGCCTTCGGCGGTGGCGGGAAAACGGGGATTGCCGCGACGATAAACACTTGATTTAGAAACATTAACTAAAGACAGGACTCATGACCGAAGCTAAGATCAAAGCGGCGCTAATCCGGTTCACCAGTGGGATAAAAAACTCTGATGGCGGGGCCGTTTCGGCCTCGCTTAACGAAGTGGAAGCACTGCTCTCCGTCCATCGAGCGGAGCTGCATCCTCAGCTTGTGCATTTTCTAGAGGGACGCAGCTACGCCAAGGCGCTGGCGTGGTTGGGCGGCGGTGATGAATTGGAGGCGAAGGCGGCCTCGCCTCCCGGAGGCTGCGGGGGAGGGAGGTCATGAGTCCCGACGGCAAAATTCCCACCAGTGGCGGCCAGTCACTCGGCTCGAATCCTTTTGACGCGTTGAGCGGCGCGGGATTGCCCGTCGCGCCTCAACTCGTCGCCAGCACGCTCGCTCCCACCACTCCTGCTGTCCGGAATCGCGGCCGGGTCGATATCAAGCGCACCACGGCCGGTCGCGGCGGCAAGACCGTGACGATCGTCACAGGCTTCACCGGCATCGGTCTGCCGGAGAAGGAATCGTTGGCGAGGAAGATGCGCAGCGCCTGCGGTTGTGGCGGCACGGTCAAGGACGGGGAGATCGAGATTCAAGGCGACCAGCGTGAGAAAATCGCGCAGATCCTGACCGAGGCTGGCTTCCGGCCGGTGTTCGCGGGAGGTTAAGCCGCCAGTCCGGCGGCGAGCGCGAGGGCGCTCTTCGCTCGGTTCATAATGTAGAGGTGGTAGCCGGGTGCGCCGTGGGTGAGCAGGTCGCGGATTTGGGTCACGGCCCACTCATTGCCCACCGTCTCGACGATCTCAGGCGTCTCGCCAGCAGCCTCAAGGCGTTTGATGAGTTTATCCGGCAGAGTGGCCCCGCACATCTCGGTGAAGCGCTTGATCTGCTTCAGCGAAAGCACGGGCATGATGCCGGGCACGACGGGCACGGCAATGCCGCGCGCCCGGCACTTTTCCACAAAGCGGTAATACACGGCATTGTCGAAGAAGAGCTGGGTGGTGATGAAAGCAGCGCCGGCGTCGACCTTGCGCTTGAGATTGTCCAGGTCGACCTCGAGCGACGGGGCCTCGGGGTGTTTTTCGGGATAGCCTCCGACGCCCAGACAGAAGTCAGCATGCCGGGCCTTGAGCAGGCCGACGAGGTCGCTGCCGTAGCGCAGGCCGTCCTTGTCTGGCACGAACTCAGTCTGGCCCTTCGGCGGGTCGCCGCGGAGTGTCATGATATTGCGGTACCCGCCGGCATGAAGCTGATCCGCCAAGTCGTTCAGCTCGGCGCGGGAGTGTCCGACGCAGGTGAGGTGGGGCATGACCGTGAAGCCAATCTCCTGCCGGAGCAGACGGCTGACCTGCGCGGTGCGCTCGCGGGTGCTGCCGCCGGCGCCATAGGTAACCGAGACGAAATCGGGTGCGATGCGTTTCAGGGTCGTGGCAGTCTGGCGCAAGGCCTCGACGCCCGCCTCATCCTTGGGCGGAAAGAATTCCAGCGAGCGCAGCGGGCGGCGCTGAGTAAAAAGCTCGGAGATCGGCCGGTCGACGGACATGGACAATCAATACATCTGAATTCGTTGATGTGTAAAGGATCGATTCGGTCACGCGGGAGCTGCCGCTTCGCGGGCTCTTTCGGTCTTGAGCCGCAATTGGCCGCAGGCGGCGTCAATCGCGTGGCCTTTCTCTCGCCGTAGAGTCACGGACACACCGCCATGATCGAGTATTTGGGCAAATTTTTCCTGCCGGGTGAGGCTCGGGCGTTTCCACGGCAGGCCCTCGACGGTGTTGTAGGGGATGAGGTTCACATGGGCGTGCAGGTCGTAGGCGATATCGCGGAGTTTTTCAGCCTGGTCGAGCGAGTCGTTGATTTCCTCAATGAGGATGAACTCGAGGGTGACCATGCGGCCGTGTTTCTCGGAGAACTCGCGCACGGCCGGTAGCAATTCCTTGAGCGGCCACTTCTTGTTGACCGGCATGATCTGCTCGCGGACCTCGTCGGTCGCGCCATGCAGCGAAATGGCGAGGCGGATGCCGAGCGGTTCGTCAGCGAGCTGCCTGATCTTCGGCACCAAACCGGAGGTGGAAAGAGTGATGCGGCGGGCGCCGAACCCGAGGCCCCATTCGGCATTCAGGATCGTAAGGGCGCGGATGATGGCATCGTAGTTGTGCAGCGGCTCGCCCATGCCCATGACCACGAGGTTGTCGAAGGAGACGAGCGCGGCGTGGGCACGCGGGGTGCGACTGTCCTCCTGCCGGCAGACCTGGATGAGTTGATGAACGATTTCACCGGCGCTGAGGTTGCGCTTGAGACCATCCAGACCGGAGGCACAGAACTTGCAACCCATGGCGCAGCCGACCTGCGTCGAGATGCAGATGGTCTTGCGGGAATTTTCCTGCCCGACGCCGAGTTGGGGCGCGCGGATGATGACCGTCTCGATGAGGGACTTGTCGCCGAGTTCGAGCAGAAGCTTGTCGGTGACATCCTCGGACTGCTGGGTGAGGACGAAGGTGGTGGGCTCAAGCTCGAAGGTTTCAGCCAGCCAGCCGCGGAGCGGGCGCGAGAGGTTTGTCATTTCTTCCCAAGTGCCAACGCGTTTTTTATACAGCCACTCGAGGATCTGCTGGGCCCGAAAGGCCGGGTGGCCCTGCTCCTTGAGCAGGGCGGTGAGCGAGTCGAGGGTCTCGCCGTAGATGGTGGATTTTTCGGGAGTGAAGCGCATGGCCGGCAGATTGACTTGGACAGGATTGGGAGGTTTGCGCAGAGTTCAAGATAAGCATGAACCTCATCCACCGGCACATCTTCGCGAACGTGTTCCTGACGTGTGCCGCGGCGGTGGGAATGTTCGGGTTTGTGGTGATGATCGGCAGCGCCATGAAGGATCTGCTGGGTCACCTCCTGGCCGGGCAACTGGCCACGGGCACGGCGGTACATTTGATTTTGCTGACGATCCCGGTCGTGGTGTCATATGCGCTGCCGATGGGAATGTTGACTGGGATTCTGCTGGTGCTGGGCCGCATGTCTTCCGACCGGGAGATCACGGCGTTGCGCAGCTCGGGTCTGAGCGTGGCCTGGCTTTCGGCGCCTATTCTCTTTCTGGCCTTGATCGGGGTGGCGGTCACCTTGCTGATCAATTTCGAGTTCATGCCGCGGGCCAAGGTGGCCTATGAAACGGAGCTGGCGCAGGCCGTACAACAGAACCCGCTGGGGTTCATCACGCCCAAAACCTTCGTGCGGGATTTTTCTGGGGTCGTAATTTACGCGGGCGACAAGAAGGACGCGGTCCTGAAGGACTTCTGGTTGTGGGAGCTGGACGGTCAGAATCGGGTGAAGCGTTTCGCTCGCGCCGACACCGGCCGGGTAGATTTTGATGAGAAGAACAACAAGCTCGTCCTTACGCTGCAGCACGCACAGGTGGAAGTGAGGGACGACAAGGATCCGGAGAATTTCTCTGCAGCTCGCGGCGCGGCGGCAATGGATCAGGCCACTTTCGAATTGCCGCTGGTGAAACTGACCGGAACCGGAACCATCCGGGTGAAGCAAAAGTGGCTGACCTTCGGACAACTGATGAGGGAGTGGCATCGCCTGAGCCAGTCCATTCCCGCCATGTCGGCGGCGGAACGCGAGAAACAGCTGATGCGTGTGCAGATCACTATTCAGGAAAAATTCGCTTCGGCGTTCTCCGTCCTGGCCTTCGCCCTTCTTGCGATTCCGCTTGGCATCAAGGTTTCCCGCAAGGAAACCTCGGCCAATCTCGCTCTCGGGCTGGTGTTGTTCATGACGCATTTTTTTGCCTCATACACAGTCGGTTGGCTGGACAATCAGCCCGGGTTGCGGCCCGATCTGCTGATGTGGCTGCCGAACCTGGGTCTGCAGACTCTCGGGCTCTGGCTGTTCTACAAGGTCGACCGGTCGTAGTTAACCAGGCTTCAGCGGCGATGCAGCGACAGGAGCACAGGCAGCACAATCAGCACGAGCGGCATTTGCAGGATCAAGCCGGAGATAATGGCGATGGCGAGGGGCTGTTGCATCGCGGCGCCGGTTCCCAGTCCCAGCGCCAGCGGTAGCAGGGCCAGGATCGCAGCGAATGTTGTCATGGCGATGGGTCGCATCCGGTTCAGGCCCGCCTGCACAAAGGCGTCGGCCGGGACGAGCTCACCCGGCAAGGAAATCAGTTCGGATACGTAGAAAATGGCCACTTCAGTGGCGATACCGACGATCATGGTCATGCCCATCATCGACGAGATGTTCAGCTCGGTGCCCGTGAGCCACAGGCCGATGGTGACAGCCGGGAGGGCAAGCAGAGTGCAGCCCAGCATGGCAAGCGCGGTGCGGAAACGTTCATACAAAAACAGCAGCAGCAAAAACACGAGCGCCACGGCGGCGGCGAATACCGCGATCAGGCCGCCGAAGGCCTTTTGCTGCTCCGCATAAGTGCCGCCGAGGGCAAGGTAGACTCCGGCAGGCACGAGACCGGGCTGGGCGAGTACGCGCTGCACGGCGGCAATGGTCGTACCGAGATCACGACCGCTGATGCGACCGGTGACGGGCAACATGCGCTTCAAATTGTCGCGACTGATCTGCGGCTGGCCGGTGACCGTGGCAACCGTGGCGACACGCTTAAGCGGGAAAAAATGCCCGTCCGGCGCCCGCAGACGCAGGCTGCCCACGTCGGCTGCCGTGCGGCGGGAGGAGGCCGGGATCCAGGCCCGGATACCCACCAGCTTAGGGCCGTTCTCGATTTTCGTTGAGGCCAGCGCACCATCGAGCAGCGCATTGACCGCCTGCGTGACTGTGTCGGGATCCATGCCCTCGAGCGCGGCCTGGGCGCGATCCACCGTGATGGTAAGTGCATCGCCCGCCAGGACGATGCCGTCTTTGACGTCGACGACC
>JAYUBB010000305.1:0-3255 GCA_043741015.1 Opitutaceae bacterium | reverse complement strand
TGGCCTGCAGGCGGAGGTTCTTCGTGGGATTGGCCGTGATCTCGAACTCATAGCCGGTGACGTCGAGCGACGTGGTATCGGAGAACGCGATGTTGCCGCTGCCAGATTCGCTGGGGTTGCCGAGAGCGATGTTATATTTCTGCCAGATATTGCGGATCGCGATCGGATTCTCGACCAGATGGCCGACCGACTTGGTGTCGTAGCGGATCAGGGTCGCGTAATACTTGCCGTCGCCCGGGGAGTAGCGGAAGCCATATTCCAGACCCTTGCCCGCTTCCGGGTTGGGCCGCGATCCGTCCAGGTAGGGTTGGGAACCGGCGTGCGGCGGCTGGATGTTCTTGGAATAGTTGGTGATGAGACCAAAGCCCGATTTGAGATAATAAATGCCGCCGGCAGAGTAGGTGTTGGCACTCTTGCTTTCGTTAATGATATTATCGGTCAGGTTGGGTCCGCGGCGCAGTTCGCGCAGGTATTCGGTGTAGTGGTCCCGGCGGGCCCCGAGCGTGATGGCGAGCTGGTCGTCGAAGAACCGGGATTGCGACATGACGGCGTAATCCGTCAGCTTGAAGGTGTCGTCGAAGTCGAACCAGTAGCCGTCGGCCTTGGGCTTGTAGGCGATCGTCTTCCCGTTCAGCGTCGCGGGAATGTTCATGAGCTGGTTGGGATTATCAAGATAGAGGCGACCCCAAATCATGTTTTGAACCCAGTCACCCGGATTCGCCAGAGGGGTGTCGATCTGGCCAAGATACTGGCGGGCCGACTGCTTGAGATTCTTGCTCGACGCGGACACGCTGAAGACCTGCTTCCAGGCTGCACCGAAGAGGGTGGAGTCGAAGTGGTAGTTCAACTGGCCCCGGGCCTCGGTGGTCGAACGGGTCTGCGTCTGCTTGCTCAGGAAGAAATCCGCAAACGCCTTGCCGAAGTTTGGATTGGCTGAACCATCGGGGAGCTGCTTGTTGATGTCGATCGCGGCGCCACCGGTGCCTTCGTAATCCTTGGCGGTCTGGCTGTCGCTATACCGGTAGATGGAGACGGTGCCTTCGAGGTTGTTGTTAAACCTGTGGTCGAGGTAGGCCGTGACGTCCTTGTAGACAATGTTGGACTGGCCGTTGCCATAGCTCCAATCCCGGCTCGGGAGCACGGGGACTTTGTCGGTCGAGGCATAGGTGCTGTGCCACGGCAGTTTGACCTGCGAGGGATACCAGCCTTTGTAAGGTTGATAGTTCAGCGCGGCCCAGGTCTCGGTCTGGCTGGTGGTGGAAGCCCAGCCGCCGTTCCAGCCCATGAGGGCCTTCGAACCGAGGCCCGGAATATAGACCCAGAATGGGTTCAGCCAGTCGCCCCAGGCGCCGGCGTTCTGGATGTGCTCGGTGCGCGCGGGGCCGGTCGGGTCGGCGCCCCAGGTCAGCGAGGCGGTCGTGCCGTCCCAACCTGAGACCTTGTCGCCGATCACCGTTGAGATCAGCGTGTGGAAGACTTTGGCGTATTCCCCCTCGACGCGAAAGGTCGTGTGGTCGGAGACCTTGTAGAGCAGGGAGATGTCCACCGCCTTGGTCCGGTTCACGTCGTTCTTCCGCCAGCCGTGGTTGTTGTCGAGCACGGCATTTACGCGCAACGCCATCGAGTCGTTGATCCGGCGGTTCACGTCGACCGCGAGGCGCACGCTGCTGTTGGTGTCGACCGTCGTTGTGGCCTCGATGAAGTCTTTGTCCGTACGGGGTATCTTGGTGTAAGTGCTGAGTGAACCGCCGACGGTACCCAAACCGAAGATGATCGAGTTGGGGCCGCGGAGGAGTTCAATGCGCTCCACATTGTAGGTGTCGCCATTCTGGTAGAACGAGAAGTAGTTCCGGGTCGGCCCGGGACCACCCTGCTCGCCCGCGCCGGCACCGCGGTAGTTGAATGCCCAGTCATGGAACGCGGCACCGCCGAAGCCCTTGCCGGCATTCGAATCCTCCGGCACGACATTGGCCGCCCATTTCAGCGCCTCCCGGACGTTTTGGATGCCGAGGTCATCGATGAACGCGCGGGTCAGGGATGAGATGGACGAGGGGGTGAACTTGATCGGCGCGTTCGTGCGGCCGCCGGCGAGCGAGTCCACGGCGATATAGCCGGTATCCTTCTCGGTGTTGACGACGAAGGTTTCCAGTTGGAGCGTCTTTTCCACTTCAGGTTTGGCCGTGGCCTGGACTGTTTGGGCCAGTAACGGGGCTTGGAGGCCCAGCGCCAGCAGGAATGCCAGCGCGTATCTGTTTCGACTGTTTGTCATGGTGTTCATGGACTTCGGGGTTGAGTGATACTTACACGAAAAATTACCGAGTCTGGTTTTATTGCCGGTGAGGGCAGAGAGGCTCGGAAGCTGGACGCAGAGCTTCATGGGTTATTGGAGGCGGACGCGGCCGAGCCGGTATTCCCCCGCGCGAAGGGGCACATAGGACCAGTTGAGCTTGATCGTGGCGTCCCATTCCTTGGTGCCTTCCGCGATGGCCGCCGGGCTCAAGCCGAACTCGAGGCCCGGCTTCGGTGTGAGGGCGATGCTCGTCCATGGAATCGAGGCTTCGACCGTGTAGCCGTGAGCCCTCGGCTTGATGCGCGCCTTGTTGGGTGCGTGATTGAAAAGTTCCTGGGCGCCGACTCCGACGCGGTAGGTGAACTGATAATCCTTCGGTCCGGTCCAGACGAGGCCGTCGCCGTCAGGGTCGATGAACAGCTCGACGATCCGGTTGAACTCCCGGGGCAGCGTGTAACCGGCCGGTGAATCCGTGACCTCGGCGTGAAAATGCAGGGCGGTGAGGTCCCAGGTGACGGCGAAGCGGAATTCGAGCGGGGCGTCGCCGGGGCGAATGTCGGCCTCGGAGTCCTTGAACTCCAGTCCCGCCACGGTCTGCCAGTTCCACTGGTCGCGCGGCAGGGTGTGGGAGACGGCGAGGGCGAGGCGAGGGGGCGGCAGGGGTTTGTCTCCGGAAAGCTCGCGTTGGGCGATGAGGGAGGTGTTGGGGCCAAAGGCCGCTTCGTTGAATTCAGCAATGGCGACCCGACCGGCCTGCACGAGCGGATCCTGCTGAAAGGCGCGCCGGATGGTATCATCGGCCAGCAGATTGGCGGCGGTGATGACGCAGGCAGCGGCGGCTTCGGGCGTGGCGGGCTGACTGGCGGGGCGGGAGAATGTCTCGCGGGGAAACTGGTCGAGTTGCAGGACCGGCAGCAACGGGCTGGCGGGGACGTTTTGCCCGGTCAGGCTGGCGTAGGCGAGCT
>JAYUBB010000304.1:0-29419 GCA_043741015.1 Opitutaceae bacterium | reverse complement strand
CTGGCCGAGGCGCGGCTCCAGTCGCTGCTCCGCCAGCTTCAGCCCCACTTCCTTTTCAACACCCTCAACGGCATCGCCTCGCTCATGCACAGCGATGTTCACGCCGCCGACAAGATGCTGGTGCGCCTGAGCGAGCTCCTGCGGCTCACCATGCACCACCCGGGCCAGCCGCGCACCAAGCTGCGCGAGGAGATCGCCTTCATCGAAAAATACCTCGAGATCGAGCGCCTCCGCTTCCGCGACCGGCTCACCGTCGAAATCCGCGTTGCCCCCGACACCCTCGAGCTGGACGTGCCGAGCCTGATCATCCAGCCCCTTGTTGAGAACGCCATCCGCCACGGCATCGAGCCGCAGGCCCGGCCGGGCCGGATCGAGGTCGAGGCCCGGCGCGAGGGCGCCACCCTCGTTCTCCTCGTGCGGGACAATGGCGGCGGCCAGCCGCCCGGCGGTTTCACCCGCGAGGGTATCGGTCTTGCCAACACCCGCGAGCGGTTGCGCGAGCTCTACGGCGACCGGCACCGCTTCGAGCTGGCCAACCATCCCGCCGGCGGTTTGGAAGTGCGTTTGAGCATCCCGCTATGAAAATCCGCACTCTCATCGTCGATGACGAGCCGCTCGCGCGCGACCGGCTGCGCGGCTTCCTCAAGGCCGAGGCCTCGGTCGAGGTGTTGGGCGAGTGCGGCAGCGGTCCCGAGGCCATCGCGATGATCAAGGCCGCGACGCCCGATCTCGTTTTCCTGGACATGCAGATGCCCGGCTGCGACGGCCTGCAGGTCATCGCGCAACTGCCCGAGGGGAAACGCCCGGCGATCATCTTCGCCACGGCGCACGAGCGTTTCGCCCTCGATGCCTTTGATGTCGCCGCGGTGGACTACCTGTTGAAGCCTTTCGACCGCGAACGTTTCCAGCAGGCCCTGCGCCGGGCGCAGGATCACCTGCAACGCAACCGCGGCACCGAGATTGCTCCCGCTCCCGCCGCCGCGGCGCCCAGGCCCGACCGCATCACCGTCAAGGCCGACGGCCGGCTCGTGTTCCTGAGGCCCGAGGAGATCGTGCGCGTCGAGGCGGCCGACAATTACGTGATGCTGCACCTCGTGACCGGCCGCCTCATGCTGCGCGAAACCATGGCCGCCCTTGAGACCCGCCTCGGCACCCAGCAATTCGCCCGCGTCAATCGCTCTGCCATCGTCCAGCTCGACCAGATCAGGGAGATCCAGCCGGCCCAGCACGGTGACTACACGGTAGTGCTCCGCGACGGTACCCAGCTTCCCCTCAGCCGCAGCCTCCGCGGCCGGCTGGACCGGTTCGCAGGTGGCGAGAACGACTAGTCGCCGCGCGCGCTTCGTCCCCAGGGGCGGGCAATCCGTCCCACCCGGCTTTC
This sequence comes from Opitutaceae bacterium, assembly GCA_043741015.1. Lineage (GTDB taxonomy): Bacteria > Verrucomicrobiota > Verrucomicrobiia > Opitutales > Opitutaceae > Lacunisphaera. Next base: position 28,038 of record JAYUBB010000304.1, on the reverse strand, counting down.
CTTTCGGCGGGCGGCAGTCATGGTTGCGACAGGTTCATATTTTGGGTTACGGCCCCGGCGAGAGTAGGCACTCACCGGGGCCGTTTCATTTCACCCCGGAATAACGGCAGTTCGCCCCTCGGGTGTTGCCAGCCGGCCGGCTCCCTCGTTTTTCCACCTGCGTTTGCCCCACCCTGGCGAGACTCACCCCTGTATTTCCTATGAAACTCCCCCGCCTCCTTCTTGCCGCCCTCGCTCTATCCGCCGCCACGACCTTCGCGGCGGACAACGCCGTCCTTTACTGGAACGAGCAGGCGCTCAACGCCACCCGGTTGGCGCGCAATCCGCCGCCGATGTCCTCGTTCTTTTTCGCCACTTATCACGCGGCGATCTTCGACGCCGTCAACGGAATCACCCGTTCGCACCACGGCTGGCTGGTCAACGAGCCCGCCCCGGCGGGTGTGGACATGGATGCCGCCATCGCGGGCGCCGCGCACACCGTGATGATCTCGCTTTGGAGCGCGACGTCCAATCCGCATAACCTGCAGGTCTCTTACGAGAAGGCGCTGGCGGCGATCCCCGACAGCCCGGCCAAGACCGATGGCGTCGCGTGGGGCGAGCATGTAGCCCAGCTCATCCTCGAAAAAATCTCGAAGGCCGGTTACAACAAACCCATTCCCGGAAAGTATTCCAGCACCGAGGCCGGCAAATGGCGGGAGACGCCGTCCCAGTTCCGCCCGCCCCTGCTGCCCTTCTGGGGCAAGGTTACGCCTTTCGTCCTGACCTCCCAGGATCAGTTCCGCGCGCCGCCGCCCGAGTCGCTGGGCTCGGAAGCCTATGCCGAGGAACTCGCCTTCGTTGCGAAGAAGGGCGGCCGCGACAACGCCGACCGCACCGAATACCAGACCCTGAGCACGCCGTTCTGGAACGATGACCTGGGCACCAGCACCCCGCCCGGCCACTGGAACATTATCGCGGCCGACCTGGCCCGGCGCCAGAATCTTTCCGGGCCCGAGACCGCCCGGCTCTTTGCGCTGCTCAATTTCGCCCAGGCCGATTCCGCCATTTCGTGCTGGGAAACGAAATTCTATTACAACGTGTGGCGGCCCGAGACGGCCCTGCGCGAGGTCAACCAGCAGCTCAATCCCAAGGCCGAGGCCATCCCGGACTTCATTCCCAACATGCCCTCACCGCCGTTCCCGGCCTACACCTCCGGCCACAGCACGTTTTCCGGCGCGGGCGCGCGGCTCCTGGCCGTGTTCTTCGGCTCCGACGATATCGAGTTTTCGGTCACCTCCGACGCCCTGCCGGGCGCGGTGCGCACGTTCAAGAAGCTTTCGGACGCCCAGAAGGAAGCGGGCATGAGCCGGGTCTGGGGCGGCATTCACACGATGTCGGACAACCTCGAGGCCCAGAAGGTTGGCATGAAAATTGCCGACTGGACCTTGGAACACGCCCTTACCCCGATAAAATAACCTTCGATGGTCCTTGAGTCTGCTATGTTGTCCGAGCGGAAAAACCTGTGCGCCACTGAGGCGGGTACCGCCATTCCGTGGATCTTGCGGGTCGGGGTGGCGGGTTGCTTTATCGGACATGGCGCTTTCGGTGTCATTACGAAGGCGGCATGGGTGCCGTATTTCGCCGTCGGCGGGGTCAGCGAACCTTGGGCCTGGCGACTCATGCCCTGGATCGGCTGGATGGACATCACCATCGGCGTCCTCGCGCTGCTCCGGCCATGCCGGGCGCTGCTTCTCTGGGCGGTGATCTGGGCCACTTGGACGGCACTGCTCCGGCCGCTGTCCGGTGAGCCGGGCTGGGAATTCTGGGAACGTGCCGGCAACTACGGTGTGCCGCTGGCACTCCTCGCGATCGTCGGGGTTCGCGGGACGTGGTTCACCCGCCTGCCTGCGGTCTGGCCCGAGCCCACCGCGGCCGTCCGCACCCGCCTGGCCTGGACGCTGCGGCTTACCACATTCACTCTGCTCGTTGGTCATGCCGGTCTCGGCTTTTTTGCGCACAAAGCCGGGCTCGCCCGTCACTACGCCGCGCTGGGCGTGGCCGATTCGGCCGCCCTCGTGCCGCGGGTGGGCCTCTTCGAGTTGTTTCTCGCCTGCCTCGTGCTCCTGCGGCCCCGGCCCGGACTGTTGTTCGCCGTGTGCCTTTGGAAAATTGCCACCGAAGCGCTTTTCCTCGTTTCCGGCGCACCGATCTGGGAGCTGGTTGAGCGCTTCGGCAGCTACACGGCCCCACTCGCCCTCGCTTTTTTGCTCGTCCGTTCCCGCCTGGCTCCGGTCAGTGAGCCCGCTTCGTCTTTTAATCACGCTAACCCCCATGTTTAAATCCACCCTCTCCGCCGCCGTGCTGCTTGGCACGGCGTCGCTCGCCTTCGCCGCCGAATACACCGCCGTGCCGTTGCAGCCACGCGCGGCCGCACCCGCCGGGGCCAGGCCTTTCTCGATCCTTGCGCCCGCCGACACGGGCGTGACCGTGCCCAACGTCTACAGCGATCCGCGCATGTGGGGTGCGCGTTTCCGCGAGCTCACGCTGGGTGCGGTCGAGACCGGCATCGCGATTGCGGACTTCAACCACGACGGCCGCCCCGATATTTTTTCCGTCTCCCGGAACGGCCCCTGCGCGCTCTACCAGCAGGTCGCGCCCTTCAAGTTCACGGACGTTGCGCACGCCGCGGGCGTCGCCATCGACGGCCCCGAGGCTTCGAGCAACACCGGGGCCACCGTCGTGGACATCAACCAGGACGGCTGGCCCGATCTCTACGTCTGCCGCTACGACCTGCCCAATCTTCTCTTCATTAACAACCACGACGGCACCTTTACCGAGAGCGCCAAGGCCTACGGCCTCGATATCAAGGATGCCTCCGTCCACGCGGTCTTCGCCGACTATGACCGCGACGGCCGGCTCGACTGCTACCTGGTCACCAACATCCTTGATTTCTCCAAGGCCCCGCAGGGCCGTCGCGACTATCTCTTCCACAACAACGGCGACGGCACCTTCACCGACGTCACCACCAAGGCCGGCATCTGGGGTCTGACCCAGGGCCACACCGCGCTCTGGCTCGACGTCAATCACGACGGCTGGCCGGACATCTACGTGGCCAATGATTTCGAGACGCCCGACCGCCTCTACCTCAACAACGGCAACGGCACCTTCACCGACGTCGTCGATGAGCGCCTCCCGCACGTCACCTACTTCTCCATGGGCGCCGATGCCGGCGACCTCAACAACGACGGTCTGGTTGACTTTTTCATCACCGACATGCGCGACCGCAATCACGCGGAGTTCATGACCGGCATGGAGGAGATCGGCCGCGGCCTCTGGGAGATGGAGCGCGTGACCGACCTGATTCCGCAATACATGTGGAACGCCGTCTACCTCAACACCGGCACCGATCGCTTCACCGAGGTCGCGCACCTCACCGGCATGGACGCCACCGGCTGGACCTGGTCTGCCCGGCTCGGCGATCTCGACAACGACGGCCGCCTCGACGTCTTCGTCACCGCCGGCATGATCCGCAACTTCATCGATGCCGACCTGGTGGACAAACAGAACATCGCGCCCACGCTCACCGCCCGCGCCAACGTTTGGAAAAACGCCGAGCCGCGCCGCGAACGCACGCTGGCCTATCGCAATCTCGGCGACCTGAAATTCGCCAACGTCTCGCAGGAATGGGGCCTTGACCACTTGGGTGTCAGCTTTGGCTGCGCCCTGGCCGACCTCGACGGCGATGGCGACCTTGATCTCGTGTTCGCCAACTACAACGAGCCGCCGACCATCATCCGCAACGACACGGTCACGGGCCACCGCGCCGTCATCAAACTCGCCGGTCGTGCGCCCAACCTTGACGGTATCGGCGCCGAGCTCCGGATCGAAACCGCGACCGGCATACAGATGCGGCAGCTCTTCACCGAGCGCGGCATCGTCGCCAGCGAGCCCCCGCTCGTGCACTTCGGCCTCGGTGACGACACCGCCATCAAGAAGCTCACCATCCACTGGCCGCGCGGCCAGGTGCAGGTGCTGGAGAATCTTCCGGCCGACCAATTGCTGACCATCACCGAACCCGCGCTTGCCGAGGGCGCCAAGCCCGCGCCCGCCGTCTTCAAGACCCCGGCCCGCGCCGACGCGCTCTTTGCCGAATCCGCCGCGGCTCGCGGACTCAAGCACGCCAACGCGCTCCGGCCTTTTGACGAATTCACCCGCCAGCGGCTGCTCCCGCGCCGGCTCAACGGCCAGGGGCCCGCGCTTGCGACCGCCGACGTCAACGGCGACGGGCTCGCCGATGTCTTTGTGACCGGCACCGCCGGACAGGCCGGCGAACTTTTCCTCGGGCAGAAGGACGGTTCCTTTAAATCCGCGTCCGACCAGCCTTGGGCGTCCGCGGCTGAGGCCGACGATGTCGGGGCGACCTTTCTCGATGTGAACGGCGACGGTCATCCCGACCTGTTCATCTCCGCCGGCGGGGTGCAGAAGAACCAGGGCGACGCGTTGCTCAACGACCGCCTCTACCTCAACGACGGCCACGGCAAATTCAGCCTGGCCCCCGAGGGCACGCTGCCCGCCGACGGTGAGAGCACCGGGGCGGTCGCGGCGGCGGACTTCGACGGCGATGGCAAATGCGATCTGTTTGTCGGAGGCCGGGTCGTTCCGGGCAAATATCCCGGGACGCCGCGCAGTTTCCTCTACCGCAATGTCGGCGGCAAACTCACGGACGTGACCGATGAGGTCGCACCCGGCCTGCGCAACATCGGCATGGTCACCGCCGCCGTCTGGGCGGACATCGATGGTGACAAACGTCCCGACCTGCTCGTGGCCACCGAGTGGGGGCCGGTCGTCTATTTCCACAACACGGGAAAAAAACTGGAAAACATCACCGTCCAGGCGGGCCTGGCCTCAGTGACCGGCTGGTGGAGCGCTCTCGCCATCGCCGATGTGGATGGCGACGGCCGGCCCGACATCATTGCGGGCAACGTGGGGCTCAACACCAAGTATCGCGCCTCCGCCGCCGAGCCGACCCTGCTCTACGCGGGCGACCTTGATGGCTCCGGTCGCACGCAGTTGATCGAGGCCCAGTATGAGGACGGCAAACTGTTCCCGCTCCGCGGACGCAGCAAGCTCGCCTACGCCTTCCCGTGGCTGGCGAAGAAATTCCCGACCTACAAGGCCTTCGCCGCCGCTTCGCTCGCCGACATTTTTGGCGCGGACAAGCTGGCGGCGGTGAAGTCATACGCCGCCACCGAGCTCGCGAGCGGCGTCTTCCTCCAGCAAAAGGACGGCACGTTCAAGTTCGCCCCGCTGCCGCGCGCCGCGCAGCTTGCGCCCATCAGCACCATCGTCGCCCGGGACTTTGACGGCGACGGCCAGCTCGATCTCTTCTGCGCCGGCAACAACTTCGGGCCCGAGCCCTCAACCGGCCGCTTCGACGGCGGGCTTGGCGTCCTGCTCAAGGGCGACGGGCACGGCGGCTTCACGCCCCTGTCCCCGGCGCAATCCGGCCTCGTCGTTCAGGGCGAAGCCCGCGCCGCCGTGGTGTTGCCGCTCGCCGGCTCCGCCCGGCCCGCGCTCGTCGTGGCCCGCTGCGAGGGCCCGCTGCTCCTCTTCACTTCCTCAAAATGACCAACCCCTCCTTCCTTCGTGCCGGCCGTTCGCGGCGGGTAGCTGGCCTTGTTGCCCTGTTTGCGCTCGCGGCGCTCGCCGCCCGCGCCCAATACGCCGTGCTGCCGCCGGCGAAACCGTTTCCCGGCTACCTCAACCAGTATCTCCGCACCGCTGATCCGACGATGAAGGCGTGGGACATCGGCGTGAATGTTCGCCTCCGGCAGGAGGACAAGCATGGCGCGGGCACCACCGACGCGGGCTCGAACTGGGATTTCTCCGAGCGCCCTCAGGACGACACCAACAACAGCTACCAGCTGATTCGGATTATGCCGCGTATCGGCTACACGGCGAAGGAGGTCTCGTTCCTCGTCGAGGGCCGCTCGAGCTATTCGTTCGGCGATGAGCGCTTCAATCCCACGGCGGCCGGCCAGAACCTGCCCGAGCGCGACGGGCCGCTCGACCTGCACCTGGCTTACGTCCTTATCGGCGACTTGAAGCAGTTCCCGGTCACCGTGAAACTCGGGCGCCAGGAACTCGCGTATGGCGAGCAGCGGATCCTCGGTCATGCCCGCTGGCTCAATGTCCCCCGCACGTTCGATGCGCTGAAACTGCATTATGAGAACCCCGCCGTGGGCGTCGATGTCTTCACCGGCGGCGTGGTTTACACCGATCATGGCAATTTGAACCATTCGAATTCGCAGGACAGTTTCTCGGGGGTTTACCTCAATTTTCCCAAGGCCTCAAAGAACGACGTCGTCGAGAGCTACCTGCTCGCGCGCAACGTCGCCCGCGGCATCGTGACCGACAACTGGTCCGCGATCGCACCCCCGGCGCGCTTTCCGGCGCCGCAAGATCTCTACACGCTGGGGTTCCGCGTGAAGTCCAAGCCCGGCACGCACGGCCCGTGGGACTACGGCATCGAGGCGATGTATCAGTTTGGCACCCGCACCGCGGTGTTTCCCGCCACGCCGGTGGCCGCCGCCCTGGCCGCCCCGCGCCTCGACCAGTCCGCCTACGCGTTCATCGCCCAGGCGAGCTACGCCTGGCCGAAGACGCCGTGGTCGCCGCGCCTCACCGCCATCCTGAGCCTCGCCTCGGGCGACGGCAACGCGGCTGACGGCAGGAGCGGCACCTTCCAGAATCTTTTCCCGTCGAACCACCTGCTTTACGGCGCGATGGACCTGAGCGGACTGCAAAACTTCCGCGACCTGCGCCTGGCTTTCACCGTCAAGCCCCGGCCGAATCTCGTCCTCGCACTCGAGGCCAACCTGCAGTCGCTCGATTCGACCAGCGACTACTGGTATAACGCCGCCGGCGCGCCGCGCAACTTCACCGGGGCCGCCGTGGGCAGCGGCCGGGGCTACCGCATCAATCCCAGCTACAGCAGCACGCTGGGCCAGGAGGTTGACCTGCTGGCCGGCTGGACCCTCGTGCCCAGCGCGCAGCTCGAAGCCGGCGCGTGCCGCTACTTCCGCGGCGACTACGTCAAGGACTCGCTCGCCGCCGTCGGCTCGAAGAACGCGAGCTACGTCTATGTGCAGTTAACCCTCAGTCTCTGAGCTGCGTCCACGCGGTTCGCGGCTGGTCCCGCCCGCAGGCTTGCGGTGGGACGGCCTTGCGCAATAGTCGCACTAGCCTATGAATCGCGCGCCGCTCCGCCACCTTGCCGCCCTGCTGGTTACGTTTATCACCTCGACGCATTGCCCGGCGGCGACCCCGGGCCTTTCCACTTCGGTTTCAGCTTTCGAGCGCGGCCAGGCGAACAGCCCGGTTAACTGGGAGGCGTGGAATGACGGGGTGCTGGAGCGGGCAAAGCAGCAAAGCAAGTCCGTCTATGTGTTCGTCGGCTCACCGCTCAGCGAGCTGACCCGTGCCACCATCAACCAGACGTTCAAGAGCGAGAAAACCGTGGCCTGGCTCAACGAGAATTTCTTCTGCATCTTCGTTGATGCCGACACCCAGCCAGACGTCGCGGCCTACGCCCAGCACTTCATCCGCACCGTGAAGCAACTGCAGGGTTCCCCCGTCCACCTCTGGCTGACGCCCGACACGCTCCAACCCTACGATGGAGCCAACTACCTGCCGCCCTCTGAAGAGTGGGGGAAGCCCGGCTTTCTGAAAGCCGCCCGCAGCGCACTCGACACCTGGACGGTCGAGCCGGCCCGTGCCCGTGCCTTCGCCGCCGAGGCGATTTCCATGATGACATTGCCGCCGCTCGCCGCGACCCAGCTTGACGCCAAGGCGCGACTCGACCGCGCCGCCGGGTGGATCGCCGCGGTTGATCCCAAGCATGGTGGCTTCGGCTCCGCGCCCAAGCAGCCCGAGCCCGAGCTGATTCGTTTTCTGCTTGGCCGGGACCCGACTGCACAAGCTGCGGCCATCAATGCCGCCCGCGCCCTCGTAGCCGGCGCCGCCCGCGATCCCGTGGATGGCGGCTTCTATCGTCGTTGCATCGACGAGGAGTGGAAGGAACCCTACTACCAGAAAACCCTCGTCGATCAGACGCGCATCGCGCTGGCCCTGTTTTTCGTCGCTGAAACCGCGAAGGATGAGAAGCTCCACGCCGCGGGCATCGGAGCCCTGGAGTTCGTACTGAAGGAACTGCGCAACCCCGACGGCACCTTCGCCGCCGCCCTCGACGGCACGCTGGATGAAAATGCTGACCCGGCCAAGCGGCCGAAGTTCGTGAAGGTCGGTACCGCCACCAGCGGCGCGCAAGGATTGCTGATCGTGGCGCTGCAGCAAACCGGTGAGAAACATTTCCTCGCGGAAGCCTCGCGGCTGACGGCGACGCTGCGTGAGCAACCGCTTGCGCATATTGCCGGCCTGCCCGCTGCCGCCACGGCCTTTGATTACACCGCCGTGGCGCTGGCCTTCCGTTCGCTCAAGGACAATCCCTCCGCCGGCCGGGTGTTGGCCCGCGCCAACGAATTGTTGTTCGATGCCCGTGCCGGCGTGTTTCTGGCTTCGCCGGCGAAACTGCCAACGGGCATTGCGATGCGCGCCCCGGCCTCGGGCGACACACCCTCGGCCGAGGTGCTGGCCTTGCTGGCGGGCGTCGATGAGAAAACCGCTGACCTCATCCGCCGCAATCTGCTCGCGCAGATCGAGTATGACGAACTGCCGCCGGGCGATGTGCTGCTGGGCCTGAGCCAGATCAAGTAATGGCACCCAAGCACCGAGCCATGGATTGCCACGAAGAACACAAAAACCCGGATGCCCGTTTGGATGATAAGGCGCCTATAGGCGCACGGAAGAGCTACACCGCCGGTGTAGCCACTTTTGTGTTTTTTGTGGCCAAACGGTTTGTTGGCTTCTCCTGATGCCTTCGCCCCGGGCCTTCGTCTACATCGTCCGCTGCCGCGACAGCACGTTCTACATCGGCACGGCACGCGATATCTTGAAACGTCTCGCCCTGCACGACGCCGGCAAGGGCGCCAAATACACGCGGTCACGCGGCCCGGTGCGGCTGGTCTGGCAGGAGGGTCCGATGACGGTGAGCCGCGCCCTCCGTCGCGAACACCAGTTGAAGCAGTTGACCCGCCCGCAAAAGCACGCACTCATCAACGGCGAACTCATCCTCAAGCTCCCGCGCCGCCGCTGACATGCTCCTCCTGAACAAAATCCTCCCGCTGTTCTTCCTGCCGTTTGGCGTCGTGTGCGGCCTGGTGCTGTTCGCGCTCTGGCGGAAAAAATGGTGGCCGGGGCTGGTGGCGCTTGCGGTGCTGTATGCGTGCAGCATTCCCCTGGTTGCCAACCGGCTGATTGGCTGGCTGGAGACGCGCTACCCGGAGATTCCGCTGGCGCGGGTTGAGAAGGCGGACGCCGTGGTCGTGCTCGGAGGCATTCTGGGTCCGAAGACTTCCGGCAGCGATCAGGTCAACTGGACGGATACAGTCGAGCGGTTTGAGGCGGGCGTGGCGCTCGTGCAATCCGGCAAGGCCGGCCGGCTCGTCTTCACCGGAGCCCGGATGCCGTGGGAGGATCGCGAGACGACCGAGGGGGAGGAGTTGCGCCGTCAGGCCGTTGCGCGCGGTGTGCCGCCCGGAAAAATTCTCGTCACCCGGGAAATCGACAACACCGCGACCGAGGCGCAGGCCGTGGCTGAACTGATGAAAGCCGATGGTTGGAAACGGGTCATTCTCGTGACGACTGGCTGGCACATGCCGCGCTCGGCGCTGCTGTTCCGGCGCGCCGGCGTGGACTGTATCATTTTCCCCGTGGATTTCCGCAACGATCGGGCGCACTCCGTGGCGTTGGTTGATTTCGTGCCCAAGGCCGAGGCATGGCAACTGACCGAGACGGCGATCCGCGAGTGTTACGGCTGGATGTTTTACGCGCTCCTGCGGCGGTGACTACGGCCGGATGTTTCCGGTGAAACGGGCGTAATCCTCGGGGGTGTCGAGGTCCGTGCTGTCGGGGAGGGGAACGTGTGCAAGCTCGGCGGAATGGGCCTGCAGCAAAGTGCGGGCGCCCTGGTCGCCGGTCAGGGCGCGCAACCGGGGAAACCACGCGGACGAGAAAAACACCGGTGGCACCGGCCGGCCCTGCACGGTCGAGGCGACGATGCTCCGGCCGGTCTGCTGGTGGGTTTCCAGCAGTTTTCCCAGGTGCCCGGCGGTCAGCCCGGGTTGATCGGCAAGGGAAACGACCAGGCCCTGCAGGCGCAGCTCAAGCAGCTCGAGGGCCGTCACACCCGTGCGGAGGGTTGAGCCCATGCCTTCGGCCCAGCCGGGATGGATCACGATCCGTACCGGCAGGCCGGTGAGGGTGGGGGCGATTTCCGGGGCGTGCGCCCCGAGCACGATCACGAGGGGCGAGACGGGGGCGGCCAGAAGGGATTCAACCACATGCCGCAGCAGCGTTTTGCCGCCGACCGGCAGCAATTGCTTCGGCCGGCCCATGCGGCGGGACTCACCCGCCGCCAGCAGCACCAGTCCGCAGCGAAAGGGCTCAGTCATGGATCGGGCCCGGGCGATCGCGGAGAAATCCGGAGCTGCGGCCCGTGAGGCGGGCTTGGATTTCGGCCAGAATCGAAAGCGCCACCGTTTCCGGCGTGCCCCCGCCGAGATCGAGGCCGACCGGAGCATGGAGCTTGGCCAGTTGGGTGGCGGTGAGAGCGAGGCCTCCCGCCGGCAGTTCCGCGAGCAGGCGGTCGGTGCGTTGGCGCGGGCCCAGCAGCCCGAGATAGGCAAAGTCGCGGGGCAGCAGCGTGCGCAACCACGCCAGGTCGTCCGCATAGCGGTGCGTCATCACGACGACAAATGTGCGGTCATCGAGCCGCAGGCCGGCGGCGATCTCCCTGGCCGGGGCCGCCAGGATTTTGTCCACCTCGGCAAACCGCTCGGGCGTGGCATACGCGGCGCGGGTGTCGGCGACGGTCACGTGCCAGCCGGTTTCCAGCGCCATCCGGGCGAGCGGCTGCGCGTCGTCGCCCGCTCCGCAGATGATCAGCGCCGGGGGTGCCGCGATGGTTTCGCGGAAAATTCCGGTGCTGGACGCACCGGAGGTTGTCGCGGCGGCCAGCCGAGTGCCGGGAGAAGTGGTGCCGGCGTATTCCACGATGAGTGGCGTGGGGCGACGTTCCCGCAGGTTTTGCTGCAGCACCGCCAGCCAGACCGGCCGGCCGACCGGCAACGGTTCGATGAAGATGTGCACGACGCCCTGGCAGCCGAGGCCCACGCCCCAGACGAGGTCATTCTCTGTCGTGGTGTCGTAAACGGCCAGCGCGGCCTGGCCGGAGGCGATCACGCGACGGGCGTGGTCAAGCACATCCTCCTCCAGACAGCCGCCGCTGATCGAGCCGACGCGCCGGCCGTCGGCCAGCAGCAGCAGCCGGGCACCCGGCCGGCGATAGGATGAACCTTCGACCTGCACCAGGGTCGCGAGGGCGGCGATCTGGCCGTCGGCACGGTCGAGGAGGGAAAGGATCCGGGGAATTTCCGGCATGGTAATCAGAGAGGTGAATCGGCCCAGGCATAAACCCCCGGCATGCGCTCGGCGCGAAGCAGGCGGGCCAGGGCGGCACTGCGCACCCCATGCCGGCAGGCAAGCACCAGCGGCCCGGCGGCGGCGAGTCCCCGCAGCCGCGCCAGATCGTTGGCCGGCACGGTTTCCACTCCGGTGGGCGCGGGCAAGGGATCGCCCGGCTCCCGGAGGAACACCGTGCGGGCGCTTGGGCCGAGGGCGGCGAGACCGGTGGCGTCGAGCCACAGGGTGGCATCGCGCACTTCACCGGGACTGGCGTTGAGCGTCAGTTGATCCAGGCGGGCGCAGACAGGACAGTCGGGGCGTTTGGCGCGGGCGATGGCCAGCTGGGTGCCGTCGAGCAGATCGACCAACCGGGTCTGGTGCCGGGCGTCGCCGGCGCGGCCCAGCAGGAGCTTGATCGCCTCGGCGGCCTGCATCACGCCGAGCACGCCGACGGCGGGACCGAAGACCGGGCCGCCCGTGCAATTGCCGGCCGTGTCGAGGTCGGCGGCACCCCGCCCGAGCCAGAGACAGTGCAGGCAGCCACCCGTGCCGGGCTGGAAGACATCGAGCGTACCCTCGAAACGGTGCACCGCAGCTTGCACCAGCGGCACGCCCAGCGCGAGGCAGGCGTCGTGGAGCACGAAGCGCGTCGTGAAGTTGTCGGTGCAATCGAGCACGACCGACTGCCCGGCGACCAGGGCGCGGGCATTGATCGCAGTGAGTTCGCCCTCGTGGGTGAGCACTTCGATCGCAGGATTGTGCAACCGCAGGCGGGCGGCTGCCGCGAGCGCCTTGGGCGCGCCAACCTCGGCGGTGGTGAACAGAATCTGCCGGTGCAGGTTGGAGAGCTCGACCTTGCCGCCGTCGACCAGCGTGAGCCGGCCCAGTCCGGCGCCGGCGAGATAGAGTGCTGCGGGACAGCCGAGTCCGCCGACTCCGACCACCAGCACGCGCGCCGCGGCGAGTTTCATTTGGCCTTCCGGTCCGACTTCAGCCAACGCGATCTGGCGCGCCTGGTAGGCGGCGTCCACGGCCGGCCGGACTTCCGCGCCGGTGCAGTTGACCCATTCGGCGGCGCCGTCGGGGTGGTGTTCCTTTTTCCACACCGGCAGCCGGCGCTTGATTTCCTCGATGACATGCCGGCAGGCGGCGAAGCCGGCCTGGCGGTGCGCCGAGGCGACGCCGATCCACACCGCGGCTTCGCCGATCTGCAAGGTGCCGGTGCGATGCACGCACAGCACGTGGGTGCCGGGATAAAGTCTCTCCGTTTCCGTAACAATGGCCTCGCCCTCGCGCTGCGCCAGGTCGTCGAAGGCCTCGTATTCGAGGTGAGTGACCGGCCGGCCGAGGTGGTGGTTGCGCACCCGGCCTTCGAAAATCACCGTGGCGCCGGTTTCGGGCGTGGCCAGCCGGGCCTGGAGTGCGGCGGTGTCGATTGGTTGGTTGCTCAGCTCAAACATGGTTCAGCCTCCGGCCACCGGCGGAATGAACACCACGCGGTCGCCGGCCGCGAGGGGCGCGGCCATGTCGGCGTAGCGCTCGTTGACGGACACACGCAGCAGAGCGGCGGGAAACGTCAGCGGATGACGCGTCTGCAACTCGGCGTAGAGGTCGGCGGGCGTGCGCGCGGTGGTGTCGAGCTCCAGGTTGGAACACCCGGCTTGCTCGCGGAGCACGGCAAAGAGACGGACGTGGAGCTGGTGTGTCGCGCCGGACATGGGGAAGGTGGCTCAGCCGCCGATCTCGGACATGCCGCGGGCGGCGGGGATGACGTGCTGGGCGAGGCCGTGGCCCCAGGGTTTTTCATGCACCGCGCCGCGGATGCAATCGGCGATGACCCCGTCGCTGGCACCGCCCCGGAGATGGTTGAGCAGGTTGATCTCGTTGTCGCGCAGGAGGCAGAGACGCAGCACGCCGTCGGCGGTCAGGCGCATCCGGTTGCACGCGGCGCAAAACGGCTGGGAGACGGGGCTGATGAAACCCAGCGCGCCCTGGCCGCCGGGCAGGCGGTAGAGCCGGGCCTCGCCGTCGAGCTTGCCGCCGTTGACGAGCTCGAGCGGGCCGAACGCGCGCGTGAGCACCTCCAGCAGCTCGGCCTCGCTGACCATGCCCTTGGTCTGGAACGCGGCGTTGTTGCCGAAGGGCATCTGTTCGATGAAGCGCACCTGCCAGTCGTGCTCCAGGGTGAGGCGGGCGAGCTCGACGACATCGTCGCCGTCATTGACGCCGCGGCAGACCACAGCGTTGAGCTTCACACGCAGGCCGGCCCGGGCGGCGGCATCCAGCCCGGCGCGCACGTCACGGAGGTTGCCCCAGCGCGTGAGCTGGCGGAATTTGTCCTCGTCGAGGCTGTCGATGGAGATGTTGACGGATTGCAGGCCGGCGTCGCGCAGGGGCTGGGCGAGCTGGTCGAGGAGCACGCCGTTGGTCGTGAGTCCCACGGTGGTGATGCCCGGGGTCTGCATCGCATGGCGCACGAGTTCGACCAGTCCGGGGCGGAGCGTCGGTTCGCCGCCGGTGAAGCGAATTTTGCGGAAACCCAGGGAACCGAAGAGGGTGATGAGGCGGCGCAGCTCGTCATCGCTCAGCAGTTCGTCGCGGGGGCGGAAGGTCATGTGCTCCGGCATGCAATAGACGCAGCGCAGGTTGCACGCATCCGTGAGCGAGATGCGGAGGTAGTCGATGTCGCGGTTGTACTGGTCGAAGGGCATGCCGAGGAAAGTGGCACCTCAACGAGGTGCCATGGGGGCATTACTTCAAATCAAAAACGACCCCGGCCCGGCGCAGTGCGTAATAGACCGCCGAGCCGACCAGCAAACCGGCCAGATAACCCTGGGGCATGGTGAGGCAGACCAGGGCCACCCCGAGGGCGAGCCCCAAGGCCGCTCGCGAGGCGCGCAAGTCGCGCACCAGCAGGATCAGCACGGTGGCCTCCACCAGCAGCAGGGCACCGAGCACCGGGGTCGGGAACGCCGCGATGAAGCCGGTGAACGCCCCGCTGAAAAACAGCCCGGCCACGACGAAGAGCGCCCCGTAGAAAATCACCGCGCCGCCAGTGCGCGCCCCGAGCGCATAATAACCCGCCAGTCCGCCGCAGCCGTGGCACACCGGCAGTCCGCCGAACCACGGGACGACGAGATTGAGGCCGGCGTAGGTCAGGCCGATGGCGCGCAGCGTGATTTTGCGCCCCGGGAACAGGTCGCGGACCGTCTGCTGCGTGGCGATGACGGAGTTGGAAAGCGACAGGGGCAGTTGCGGCAGCACGAGCAGGGTAAGTGCCGTCAGCCACTGGTCCCACGGCCAGGGCTCGGCGTGTGGCAGGACAAGCCCCGCGCCGTGCCGGAGGGCGTTCCAGTCGACGGTGTAGATGGCGGCCCAGAGCGAGGCGGCCCCGATGACGAGCAGCGCGCCGGGTAGCCGGTGGTTTCTTCGCAACAAGGCGAGCACCGCGAGGGCGGCGAGGGCGGCGATCCACGCCCAACCGCTGTGCGGTTGCGCGACGAGTTTCGTGGCCGTGCGTGCCAGCGACAGGCCGAGGCCGGCCTGGATGCCGCGCACGACACAGTGCGGGATCAGCCGGCCGAGATGGTCGAGCGCGCCGCTGAGCGAAAGCAGGAGCATCAGCCCGCCGATCATCAGTCCGGCCAGTTGCAGCAGTCCGGCCGGGGCCTGGCCGGCGATCACCACCACCGCCATCGCCTTGAGCGGCTGCACGGGCATGGGCAGACCGTAGAGGAGTCCCGTGGCGATTTGCGCGAGCCCGAAACAGGTGAGCACCCCGGCGCCGTCCACCCCCGTGGCCAGCAAAACGGCGGCGATGAGGGGCAGGGAGGTGCCGATGTCCCCGAAGGCGCCGGCCAGCTCGCGGCGGTTCAACTGGAAGCGGGGAACGAAGTTTTTCATGGGGGTGGGAGGGGCTTTATGCCCCGACTGCTTTCGCAACCGGAGTCGGTCGGGGCATAAAGCCCCTCCCACATCGGTGCCCCGAGCGATCAGGCTGGAGCGGATGATCGCAACGCCGGGCGGAATCCGGCGACATGGTCGAGCGCCTCCGCGATGGCGGGCATCAGGAGCGGGAGGCACTCCGCGACGGCGCTGGGCCGGCCGGGCAGATTGATGATGAGCGAGCGGCCGCGCACGCCGGCGGTGGCGCGGGAGAGGATGGCGGTCTTCACCTTCGCGTAGCTCTGCAGGCGCATGATCTCGCCGAAGCCGGGCAGCTCCTTTTCGAGCACGGCGCGCGTGGCCTCGGGCGTGATGTCGCGGGCCGCCGGTCCGGTGCCGCCGGTCGTGAGGATGAGCGGGCACTGCTCCACGTCGGCCAGCCGGCGGAGCGCCGCCTCGAGGGCGGCCCGGTCATCGGCCAGCAGCACGCGGCTCCACTCGAGCGGTTCGGAGAAATGACCGGCGGCAATGCGCTCGATCTCGGGGCCGCTCTCGTCCGCATAGATTCCGGCGGACGCACGGTCACTGAGGGTGACGCGGGCGATCTTCATTGCTTGGATTTTTCGACGACGCGGATGCCGCCGATGGACATGCCCTTGTCCACGGCCTTGCACATGTCGTAGAGGGTGAGCGCGGCGACGGACACGGCGGTCAGCGCCTCCATCTCGACGCCGGTCTTGCCGGTGAGTCGCGTCGTGGCGCGGATGCCGATGCCGTCGGCCTCGACGGAAAACTCGACGTCCACGTGGCTGAGCGCGAGCGGATGGCAGAGCGGAATCAGGGTGCTCGTGGCCTTGGCGGCCTGGATGCCCGCGATTTTTGCGACCGTCAGCACGTCGCCCTTCGGCAGGGCCTGCGCACGCAGCAACTCGATGGTCTTGGGCGCGCAGGTGAGCCGGCCCTCGGCCACGGCGGTGCGTTGCAGGTCGGGTTTGGCGCTGACATCGACCATTTTTGCCCCGCCGGCGGGATCGAGGTGGGAAAATGCCTTGGGCTCGGGATTCATGAACAGGGGATAAATTCGACCGTTTGACCGGCGGTGAGGCTGCCGGGCGGCGGCGGCACGGGCAAGAGCGCGTTCGCGCCCACAAGTCCGCTGCTGTCGCCGGAGCTGGCCAGCGGCAGCGGGGTGAGTTCGGGCATGCCCGCCACGACCACGGCGCGGCAAGGCCAGAAGGTGTGGCGGGCATCGGGTGGGGGCAGCCGGCAGCCGGCGGCCAGCCGGCCGTTCAGGCGCGCGGGGGTGGCCGGCTGTCCGGTCTCGAGCAAGCGCAACAGGGGCGCGATGAAAAGCTGGAAGACCACCCAGTGTGACACCGGGTTGCCCGGCAGGGCGAAGGCGAGCTGCGCGCCGCGGCTGGCAAACACCAGCGGCTTGCCCGGGCGGAGATTCAATTGATGAAAATGCAATTCATAGCCCAGCGATTCCAGCAACGGGCGCGCGATGTCGTGGTCGCCCACGCTCGCGCCGCCCGAAACGAGCAGCACGTCGTGGGCGGGCATCGCTTCCACGGTGGCGCGGGCGGTGGCGAGGTCGTCGCCGACGCGTTTCTGGCCCACCAGTTCGGCCGGGTGGCGGGCGAGCAGGGCGGCGATGAGGATCGAATTGCTGTCGCGAATCTGGGCGCCCGACGGCACCCGGTCGGGCGCGATGAGTTCATTGCCGGTGACCAGGTGCGCACAGCGCGGCGCGCGCGTCACCTCCGGCTCAGGGATGCCGGCGGTGGCGAGGGCGGCGAGCTCGGGCGGGCCCAGGAGCGTGCCGGCGGCGACGACCACGTCGCCGGCCCGGCGGTTTTCCCCGCGGCGGCGGATGAAATCCGGTCCGTCGCGGCGCGACACGCGCACCGTGTCGCCTTCGCGGACGACATTCTCCTGCTTCACGATGCAGTCGGCCCCGGCCGGCACGGGTGCGCCCGTGAAGATGCGCGCACATTCGCCGGAGCCGACCGGGCCGACCAGGCCGGCACCGGCCTGGCTGGCGCCGATGATCCTGAGCGTCGTGGCCGCGTCGGCGCGGCACAGCGCGTAGCCGTCCATCGCCGAGGCGTCGAAGGGCGGAGAATCCGCGTCCGCGCACGCCGCGGTGCGCAGCGTGCGGCCGAGGGCGGCGGCGAGGGGCAGGCGGACCGGGCCGAGCGGCCTCGCCCGGGAAATAATATTTTGCCAGGCCTCAGCAGTCGAAATCATGCCCGGGAGGTGCGGGGTCGCTTGGTTCTTGGCTTTCGTTCCGGCGCAATAAATGGCGCGAAAATAGCGTGCAGTTTGGCGGGGAACCGGCCGGTGATTTTCACGCCGTCGTCGAGCGACTCTTGTTTCTTTACCTGACCAGAGCTGTGGAGCTTCGCAACGACGTCGTAGCGGTTGTGCGGGATGAGCAGCACGACGGATTCATTGTCATCCATGGCCAGTTCCTCGCAGCGGGCGAGCAGCCGGTCCATGCCCTGGCCGGTGTGCACGCTGATGAAAAGCGCGTCGGGATGCTGGGCGCGGATCAGGGTGAGCGTCTTGGCATCGGCGGCGTCCACCTTGTTGAAGACCGTGATGGTGGGCTTGTCGGCAGCGCCCAGTTCGCCCAGCACTTCCATCGTCGTGGCGAAGTGGTGTGCGACGTTGGGGTTGGCGACGTCGAGGACGTGAATGATGAAATCGGCGACCACGACCTCCTCGAGCGTGGCCTTGAACGCCTCGACGAGCCGGTGGGGCAGGCGGCGGATGAAGCCGACGGTGTCGGTGGCGAGCAGCGTGCGGCCGTCGGGCAGCACGAACTGGCGCGTGGTGGGATCGAGGGTGGCGAAGAGTTTGTCGGCGGCGAGCACGTGCGCGCCGGTAAGCTTGTTGAGCAGGGAGGACTTGCCGGCGTTGGTGTAGCCAACAATGGCGGTGCCGGGCACGGGCGTGCGCTGGCGTTTGCGGCGCTGGGTGGCGCGCTGGGAGATGACTTGCGCGATCTCGGTCTTCAGGTGCGCGATGCGGTCGCGCACGATGCGACGGTCCTGCTCGAGCTGGGTTTCACCTTCACCACCCATGGAGCCCTTGCCGCGCTGGCGGGACAGGTGGGTCCAGGCCCGCGTGAGGCGGGGCAGGGAATATTCCATGCGGGCGAGCGCCACCTGCAGCACGGCCTCGCGGGTCTGCGCCCGGTCAGCGAAGATTTCCAAAATGACCTCCTGTCGATCGATGACGGCGAGGCCGGACTCCTCCTCCCAGTTGCGCTGCTGGGAGGGCGAGAGTTCCTCGTCGATGATGATGACGTCGGCGCCGTCGGCCTTGGCCTGCGCCATCAGTTCGGCGGCCTTGCCTGAGCCGATGAGGAATTTTGGCTGCGGCCGGTCGCGCAGGGTGACGAGGGTGGCGCGGGTGACCGTCAGGCTGAGGTTTTCGACGAGTTCCTGCAGTTCGCCGAGCAGCTCGGCGGCCTCGCCCGGCTGCATGCCGGGGATCTGCACGCCCACGAGGAAGGCACGGGTGACAACTTTTTGCTCAGTAGGGAAATCGGCCATGAACGAACAATCTCACCCCGGCGGACAGGGGAGTCAACCGGGGGATGACACGGAATTCCGTTGCGCCGCGGTCATTCCTGGCAAGCTTGCCCCTGTCTGGCGCGAACTCGTGCGCGACCGGACCGCACAGTTCAACCACCGTCTCCGGACACCCTCCAGGCCTGATCGCCATGCGACAAGCACTCCAGTCCAGCTCCCGCGCCCTGCAGGTTTTCCGTTCACGGACCACTGCCGGGGCGGAATGAAAAGCATCCTCGACTTTGCCCGGGCTCACCGGGAAGCCCGGCCGATCGTCATGGTCACGGCCTATGATGCCGCCATGGCGCGCATTGTGGCTGCGTCCGAGGCCGATGCCATCCTCGTTGGTGACAGTGCGGCCATGGTCGTGCACGGCCTGCCTTCGACCGTTCATGCGACTTTGGAAATGATGGTGCTGCACACCGCCGCCGTGCGGCGGGGCGCGCCGGAGGCGGTCGTGATCAGCGATATGCCTTTCATGACTTTTCGCCGCGGAGTCAGCGAGGCCGTGCGCGCCGCCGGGGCGCTTATTCAGGCAGGTGCGACGGCCGTGAAGCTCGAGGGCGTGACCGGCCACGAGGATGTCGTGCAACACCTGGTGGGCAGCGGGATTCCGGTGATGGGGCATTTGGGTCTCACGCCGCAGTCGGTTCACCAGCTCGGCGGTTACCGCCTGCAAGGCCGTTCGGAGAGCGAGGCCGCCCGCCTGCGCGCCGAGGCCAGGCAACTGGAGGAACTCGGCGCCTTTTCCCTCGTGCTGGAATGCGTGCCTGCGGCGCTGGCGGGGGAAGTCACCCGGAGCCGGTCCATCCCGACCATCGGCATTGGGGCCGGCGGGGAAACTTCCGGCCAGATTCTCGTGCTGAACGACCTGCTGGGCTTGGACGCGGCGTTCCGGCCGAAATTCTGCCGGCGTTACCTCGACGGGCACGGCGAGGTGCTGGCGGCGTTGAATGACTATGCCCGCGATGTGCGCGGCGCGCGCTTTCCGGCGGGTGCGGAGGTGCTGGCATGAAAGTCTGGTCCAATCTGGCGGAATGGCGCGCAGCGCGCGGCGAACCGGCCCTGGCCGGGCGCTCGGTCGGTTTCGTGCCCACGATGGGGGCATTGCACATCGGGCATCGGGCGTTGCTGGCCCGCGCTCGCGCCGAGAACGACTGCGTGGTGCTGAGCATTTTCGTCAATCCCACGCAGTTCAACGACCCGGCCGACCTCGCGCAGTATCCGCGAACCTTGGAGGCGGACCTGGCGGTCGCCGCCGGTCTCACCGACCACGTCATTGTGCCCGCGTCGGAGGAACTCTACCCGGACCACTACATGTACCGGGTGAGCGAGGATTCTCTCAGCCGCCGGCTGGAAGGTGCGCATCGGTCGGGCCATTTCGACGGGGTGCTGACCGTCGTGTTGAGGCTGCTCAACGTCGTGCAGCCGACGCGCGCGTATTTTGGCGAGAAAGACTGGCAGCAGCTTCGGCTGGTGGAGGGCATGGCGCGGGCGTTTTTCCTGCCGGTGGAAATCATCGCCTGTCCCACGGAACGCGATCCTGACGGATTGGCCCTCAGCTCGCGCAACCGCCGGTTGTCGACTGCAGTACGGGCGCGGGCTGCAGAATTTCCGCGCATCCTGCGCTCCGCCCCGACCGCGGTGGCAGCGACGACGGCGCTCAAGGAATCAGGATTTGAAGTGGACTATGTAGTGGATGAAGCCGGGGTGCGCCTCGGCGCGATTCGCACCGAAAACGTGAGGTTGATCGACAATGTCCGGCTCTAACCTGCTCTTCATCTTCACCGGCTCAATCGCGGGCTACAAAGCGTGCGAGGCGGTTTCGCGCCTCGTGCAGCGCGGACACCGCGTGCGCTGCGTGGCGACGCCATCGGCATTGCGGTTCATCGGTCCGGCGACGCTGGAGGGCCTGACGGGTTCGCCGGTCCTGGGCGATCTGTTCGAAAACGGCCGGGCGCTCGATCATATCAATCTCACGCGCTGGGCCGACGTGGTCGTGGTGTGCCCGGCCACGGCGAACACCCTCAACCGCCTCGCCGCCGGCCTGGCGGACGACCTGCCCGGGGCGCTGTTCCTCGCGCATGACCGCAGCAAGCCCTGGCTCGTCGCCCCGGCAATGAATCCCGCGATGTGGTCCCATCCTGCGACGCTGGCGGCGGTGGAAAAACTTCAGTCTTGGGGCGTGCGATTTGTGCCGGTGGGCGAGGGGCGAACTGCGTGCGGCGAGTCCGGCGAGGGCCGGCTGGCCGAGCCGGACCTGATTGTCGCGACGATCGAGGCGGCCTTGGCCCGACCCGCCCGGAAGCTGCGCGTGCTCGTGACCGCCGGCGGCACGGCAGAGCCGGTGGATGGCGTGCGGGTCCTGACCAACACCAGCACGGGTGCCACCGGCACGGCGATCGCGAACTGCTTCGCAAGAGCGGGACACGAAGTGGTGCTATTGCGGGCGCAAAACGCGGTGCGTGCCACCGGCCCCTGCGAGGAGGAAATATTTGTGACCTTTGCCGAACTTGAAACCGCCTTGGACCGGCTGCTCGGGTCGGACAGGTTCGACACGGTAATCCACGCCGCCGCGGTGAGCGACTACGGCGTGGACGCAGTGCTGGGCGTGGCCGGCAAGGAGGCGAAGATCGCATCCGGTGGAACGCCGCTGCTGCGGTTGCGCCCGAACCCCAAGCTCGTGGATGGATTACGCAAGCGCAGTGGCCGTCCTCTCACGCTGGTCGCCTTCAAGCTCACGCACGGCGCGGATCCGGCGCAGGCGGACACGGCGGTGCGCCGGCTCTTCGCGCACTCCGGAGCCGACTACGTGGTGCACAACGATCTCGCGGCGCGCCTGCCCGGTGGCGCTTTTCCGGCCGATATCTTTCGCGCCGACGGGACTGTGGCCGCACATTGTCCGGACCGTCCGGCGCTGGCCACCGCCCTTGAACAACTCTTGTCGATGTTACCTGCGGAACTGGCGAGAAAACCAAAGCAACCAGAACCTGTCATTCTGAGCGCAGCGAAGAATCCATCGGCAGAGACGCCAGCCTGCATTTCTCTGGAGCCTTCGCTGCGCCCAGGATGACACGTTGAGCGAAATCCCAACCCAACAACCCCCATGCTCCTCGCCCTTGATGTCGGCAATTCCCAGATCCACGGCGGTGTATTCGACGGCGACACGCTGCACCTGCAGTTTCGCAAGACCACGCAGCCTGTCGGCTCGTCTGACGAAATCGGCATTTTTCTCCGCTCGGTGCTGAGGGAGAATGACATCGATCCTTCCCGGGTTGGTCGTATCGCCATCTGCTCGGTCGTGCCGCCCGTGGCCTATCCGTTGCGCGCGGCGTGCGTGAAGTACTTCAACTGCGAACCCTTCGTCCTGCAGGCCGGGGTGAAGACGAGCCTGAAGATCCGCTATCGCAACCCGGCCGAGGTCGGCGCCGATCGCGTGGCCTGCGCCATCGCCGCGGCGCAGCGGCATCCGCAACGTGATGTGCTGGTGGTGGACTGCGGCACGGCCACGACGGTGGAGGTGATCACAGCCACGGGTGATTACCTTGGCGGGGCGATCATGCCCGGCGTGGGAATTTCCGCCGAGATGCTGGCCAGCCGCACGGCCAAGCTGCCCCGGGTCGAGATTGCGCGGCCCGAGACGGCGCTCGGCCGCACATCGGCGGAAAGCATCCAGTCGGGGCTTTACCACGGGCACGTCGGCGCGATCCGGAACCTGCTGTCCCTGCTCACCGCCGAGGCCTTCAGCGGCCAGCGTCCGCAGGTGATCGGGACGGGCGGTTTTGCCCGGATGTTCGAGGCCGAAAGCCTGTTCGACGAGATTGTGCCGGAACTGGTTTTATTCGGCCTCAAGCACGCCGAGCAGCTCAACCGCGACCCGGATAAAAAATAACCTTACCATGCGCCTGACCTTGCTGAAATCGAAACTGCACCGCGCGACCGTCACCGCCGCCGATCTGAATTACGAGGGTTCGGTGGCCATCGCGCCCGAACTGCGTCGGGCCGCCGGGTTCCTGTTGCATGAGCGGGTGGAGATCTACAACTGCCACAATGGGGCACGCTTCGCCACCTACGTCATAGGTGGGCGCAAGCGAGGCGAGATCATGATCAACGGGGCGGCCGCCCGGCTCGTACAGCCGGGCGACGAGGTCATCATCGCGGCCTATGCCGAATTCGAGCCGGCGGAGGCCGCCCGGCACAAGCCGGTCGTCGTTTTGCTGGACAAACGGAACCGGCCGAAGCGGAAACGTTGACCGGCCACTCTGGCCCGGGGGTGGGACAAGCCGGGCGCGGATTGGCGCATGGAGTTGCGCACCGGGAGCAATATCAGAGGAGATTTACCCGCCGCGAGTTGGAACATGGCCTGCAGGGAGTTGTTAATCCTTTAACCATGAATCCCGAGAAAATGACCGTTATGTCGCGCCAGGCCGTGCAGGAGGCGCAGAACGAGGCCCGCCGCCGCTCGCACAACGAGGTGGAGACGTGGCACCTGCTCGCCGCGCTGCTCGCCCAGGAGGGCGGCATCGTGCCGTCATTGGTCGAGAAGCTCGGGCTGACGGTCAGTGCGCTGCAACTGGCCGCTAACCGTGAACTGGATCGCGCACCCAAGGTTTCTGGCGCGGTCGACGTGTCCAAAATCTATGTTACTCAGGCGCTCAATGAGGTGCTGACGAGGGCCGAGGAAGAGGCCGAAAAACTCAAGGATGACTTCATGAGCGTCGAGCACCTGTTCCTCGCGTTGCTTGCCGTGGGCAAGCCGGCCGCCCTGAAGAAGTATTTCGACAGTTTCAACCTCGACCGCGCCAAAGTGCTTAAGGAATTGCAGAAGATGCGCGGCAACCAGCGCGTGACTTCCGACAATCCAGAGACGACCTACAACGCGCTGGAGAAATACGGCATCGACCTCGTCGCGCAGGCCCGCAAGGGCAAGATCGACCCGGTCATCGGCCGCGACGCCGAGATCCGGCGGGCCATCCGCATCCTTTCCCGCAAGACCAAGAACAACCCCGTGCTCATCGGCGAGCCCGGCGTCGGCAAGACGGCCATCGTCGAGGGCCTCGCCCAGCGCATTTTGCGGGGCGACGTGCCCGAGGGCCTGAAGGACAAGACAGTGTTCGCCCTCGATCTCGGCGCCCTCGTGGCCGGGGCAAAATATCGCGGCGAATTCGAGGAGCGACTGAAGGCCGTCCTGAATGAGGTCAAGCAGGCCGAGGGCCGCATCATCCTCTTCATCGATGAACTCCACAACATCGTCGGCGCCGGCAAGTCCGAGGGCGCGATGGATGCGGGCAATCTGCTCAAGCCCATGCTGGCCCGCGGTGAGCTGCACTGCATCGGTGCGACCACCCTCGACGAATACCGCAAATACATCGAGAAGGACCCGGCCCTCGAGCGCCGCTTCCAGCCCGTACTCGTCGAGGAGCCGACGGTCGAGGATGCCATTTCCATTTTACGCGGACTGCGCGAACGCTACGAACTGCACCACGGCGTGCGCATCCAGGACAACGCCCTCGTGTCCGCCGCCGTGCTTTCGCACCGCTACATCGCCGACCGCTTCCTGCCGGACAAGGCCATCGACCTCGTGGACGAGGCCTGTGCCATGATCCGCACGGAGATCGACTCGTTGCCGACCGAGCTGGACGAGCTCCAGCGCCGCGTCATGCAGCTCGAGATCGAAGAGACCGCGCTCCAGAAGGAAAAGGATGACGCCTCGAAGCGCCGGCTCACCGAGCTGCGCAAGGAGCTGGCCGACGTGAAGGAGAAGGCGACCGCGCTCCGCGCCGTCTGGTTGAAGGAGAAGGAGTCCCTAAGCCGCGTGCAGAAAGTGCGCGAGGAGCTGGAGGCAGCGCGCCTGGAGATGGCCAAGGCTGAGCGTGCCTATGACCTCAACAAGATCGCTGAGCTCAAGCACGGTCGTATCCCGCAGCTCGAGAAGGAGCTGGCGAAAGCGGAAAAGACCGGCAGCGCCAAGACCACGCTGGTGAAGGAGGAGGTGTCCGCTGAGGAGATCGCCGAGATCATCTCGAATTGGACGCACATTCCCGTGACCAAGCTCATGCAGGGCGACAAGGAGAAGCTCCTCAAGCTGGAGGACGAACTCCACCAGCGCGTCATCGGGCAGGACGAAGGCGTGCGCCTCGTCAGCGAGGCCATCCTCCGCGCGCGGGCCGGCATCAAGGATCCGCGCCGGCCCATCGGCAGCTTCCTGTTCCTCGGCCCGACGGGCGTGGGCAAGACCGAGCTGGCGAAAACCCTCGCCGAGCAACTCTTCGATACGGAAGCCAACCTCATCCGCCTCGACATGTCGGAATACATGGAGAAGCACAGCGTCGCGCGCATGATCGGCGCGCCCCCGGGTTACGTGGGCTACGACGAGGGCGGGCAGCTCACCGAGGCCGTGCGGCGCAAGCCGTATTCGGTCGTCCTCTTCGACGAGATCGAGAAGGCGCATCCCGACGTGTTCAACGTCCTGCTGCAGGTGCTCGACGACGGGCGTATCACCGACAGCCAGGGCCGCACCGTCAATTTCAAGAACACGGTAATCATCATGACCTCGAACATCGGCAGCCGGCATTTGCTCGAGGGCGTCACCGGCACGGAGATCCCGGAAAGCGTCCGCGAGGCGGTCATGGCTGACCTGCGGCAGGCCTTCCGGCCGGAATTTCTCAACCGTGTGGACGAGACTGTGCTCTTCAAGCCGCTCTCGCTCGAGGAGATCGAGCAGATCGTGGACCTGCTCATCGCCGACGTGAACCAGCGGCTCGCGGACAAGCGCGTCAAGGTGGTGCTCGAGACCAAGGCCAAGGTCTGGGTCGCCGAGAAGGGTTACGACCCGGTCTTCGGGGCCCGGCCGCTCAAGCGTTTCCTGCAACGCCACCTGGAGACGCGGCTCGCCCGCGCGCTCATCGCCGGCGAAGTCACCGAGAACTCGACTGTCACCTTCAAGGTGAAGGGCGACGAGCTGGTGATGGCCTGACTACTGATCACTTCTTCTCGCCTTGAAGCGCTTTTAGCATCGGTTCGAAATCCTTAAGGCGGTCAGCTTTGATAGGATATTATACGGTTTGGCAGCGCATTCCTTAGATCATAGTAAATCATCCTTTGGATTCGGCAATCAGTAGATTTCTTCCTTTGCGTCTTTGCGTCTTTGCGTGAGATTCGGAGTGCATGCCAGTCGAGCCCATCCGCTATTTCCATCGCGCCAAGCAGACCGTCGAGACCGAGCAGGTCTATGGCGAAGGCTGGCTGCGCTGGATCTATGGCAACCCGCTGGGCCGGCTTGCCCTGGAACTGCTCGTGAAGCGCTGGCTGGCGTCGGCCTATTACGGTTGGCGGATGAATTGGCGGGCGAGTGCGAACAAGATCCTGCCGTTCATCGTGGACTACAATCTCGACGTGGATGAATTCGCGAAAAAGCCGTTCGCCTTCAAAACCTTCAACGAATTCTTCTACCGGGCGTTGAAGTCCGGCGCCCGGCCCCTCGCGGAGGGGGAGCGCGTCGCGGTGCTGCCGGCGGACGGACGGCACCTGGCGTTCCAAAACGTGGACGCGGCGGCGGGTTTCTACGCGAAGGGCCAGCGCTACGACCTCGCGGCGTTTCTGGGCGACCCGGCGCTGGCGGCAAAGTTTGCCGGCGGAGCGATGCTCATCTCGCGGCTTTGTCCGGTGGACTACCACCGGTTTCATTTTCCCGTCGCCGGCACTCCGGGCGAGCCGAGACTCATCAACGGTTTCCTGTATTCCGTGTCACCGATCGCCTTGCGTCGTAACCTGGCCTACCTGTGGCAGAACAAGCGAATGATCACACTGGTGGAGTCACCGGTGTTTGGTCGGGTCGCGGTGTGCGAAATCGGGGCGACGATGGTTGGCCGTATTTTCCAGACCTTCATTCCCGGCCGGGTTGTGGCGAAGGGCGAAGAGAAGGGTCTGTTCAAGTTTGGCGGCTCGTGCGTCGTGACGCTGTTCCAGCCGGGCAAAATCAAATTCGACGCCGACCTGGTGCGGCACAGCGCTGAAGGTCTGGAGGTTTACGCCCGCATGGGCGAACCGCTGGGTGTAGGCTGACTTTTCCCCTATGAAAACACGACTCCTGCTGATGCTCTGCCTGATCCTCGCGACGGCGCGGGCCGGGTTTCCCTATGCCGAGGCCACGATCACGGACCTGCAGGAGCAGATGAAATCCGGCAAGCTGACCTCGGCCTCGCTGACGGCCGCCTATCTCGCCCGCATCGCCGAGGTGGACAAGGCCGGACCGGGACTAAACGCCATCATCGAGCTCAATCCCGACACCCTGGCCATCGCGGTGGAACGCGACGCTGAGCGCAAGGCCGGCAAAGTGCGCGGGCCATTGCACGGCATTCCGGTGCTGATCAAGGACAACATCGCCACGGCGGACAAGATGGAGACGACGGCCGGTTCGCTCGCGCTGGTCGGTGCGAAGCCCGCGCATGATGCGGCCATCGTCGCCCAGTTGCGCGCGGCGGGCGCGGTGCTGCTCGGCAAGACCAACCTCAGCGAGTGGGCGAATTTCCGCGGGGAGAAATCCATCAGCGGCTGGAGCGGGCGCGGTGGGCAGACGCACAACCCCTACGCCCTCGACCGCAATGCCTCGGGCTCGAGCTCCGGCTCGGCGGCGGCGGTGGCGGCCAACCTTTGCGTCGTGGCGGTGGGCAGCGAGACCGACGGCTCGATTGTCTCGCCGGCTTCCGTCTGCGGACTGGTCGGCATCAAGCCGACCATCGGCCTCGTCAGCCGCACCGGCATCATTCCCATCTCGGCCTCGCAGGACACCGCCGGACCGATGGCCCGCACCGTGCGCGATGCCGCGCTGCTGCTCGAGGCGATGGCGTCGGTCGATCCTCGCGACGCGGTCACGCAGTCGCGTCCGGCCGGATTGGTCACGGCTTATGCCGCCCAGTTGAAACCGGGTGCCCTGAAAGGGGCGCGGCTGGGCGTGATCCGTGGGCCCTTTGGCTTTGATGCCCGGCTCAAGCCCCTGCTGGAGTCGGCG
>JAYUBB010000303.1:0-3267 GCA_043741015.1 Opitutaceae bacterium | reverse complement strand
TGCCCGCGGCAAGGGACGTGAAAAGATTGGCTCCGCTGGAACCGACCATGCGCACCGTGGAGGTGCTGCAGTTCTGCTCGTGGTCGGCATGCATCAGGAGGATCAGGTTCAGCGCTTGGGAAACCTCCGGGATACTGACATAGTCGTGATATGGCTCCGAGAACATCAGGTGCAGCAGGTTGTCGCAGAACGGCAGGTCCTTGGGATGCACGAAGGGCAGGCCGCGAGTGTGCCGGTAAACCATCGCGCCAAGCGTGCGGATCTTGGAGACCGCCATGGCGGCGGTAAGATCAAATTGCTGGAGGTCCTTTTCGAAATTATTCGTGGCCAGATCGGGATAATAGCCCGCCAGCGAGGCGACCAGCGAGGCCAGCACGACCATGGGTGGCGTGTTCTTCGGGT
Source organism: Opitutaceae bacterium (assembly GCA_043741015.1). Lineage (GTDB taxonomy): Bacteria > Verrucomicrobiota > Verrucomicrobiia > Opitutales > Opitutaceae > Lacunisphaera. The sequence continues at coordinate 2,865 of JAYUBB010000303.1, read as the reverse complement.
AGCCCTCAAACAGGCGCTGCATCTGTGGCTCGACATGGGCGTTCTGGCGGAGGAGATCACCGAATTTCTTACGCTGCACCTGGGTGGGCAACTCACCGTAAATGACCAGATAGGCGGTCTCGACATATTGGGAATGCTTGGCGAGCTGCTCGATCGGGTAGCCCCGGTGGCGAAGGATGCCGTTGTCGCCGTCGAGGAATGTCACCTGGCTCTCGCACGAGCCGGTGTTACCGTAGCCCTGGTCGTAGAAAATACAGCCGGTGTCCTTGCGCAGGTTGCGGACATCGACCGCCTTTTCGCCCTCGCTGCCAATCATCACCGGATAGGGAAACTCTTTACCGTCGATCTTGATGAAAGCTTCGTTGGACATGGCGGTGGGGGTAGCCGTTAAAAGAGCAGAAATCAGGCCTGTTGCAAAGCAAAGCCTAGGCTCCGAGAGGGCAAACAGACAGTCATTAGACCTTCGTCTCCAATCCGGTAGAAAATGTAAAGGGTCGCCGACCCGGCCCACCCCTGACTATTTGGCCTGCAACGACGGGACCGCGAATGCGTCCGGAGGAATTGACCCGTTCACCGTCACCTTATCAAAGGTTATCGTCGTGACCTTGCCGTTTGTCCCCTTGTTCATGACCTTGCGCGGAAACCTGATGCCACTGACGATGATCACACCTTCCTCGCGAATTTCACCGCCACTTTCGGTCTCCGTCTTTATCAGCCGGCCGGTGGCTTTTTCAAAATAGCGCATGAAACTGATGTTGTTGGTGTGGACAAAGGAGAGTTTCACGCAGGCCACACCATCAACCGTCGCTTCGCCGAGAAACTGCACCTGGCGCGCACCCTTGTCCTGGTTTGAATAGAAACTGAGGTTCTCCAAGGTATTCGCCCGGAGTCGTTTTACCTGGACGCCATCCAGGAGGGTAACCTGCCACTGACTGGGATTTTCGGGATTGATGCGCTTCTGCCAGGCATCGTATCCGTCCAGTGCCGTGGTTTCGATCACCTTGGGGGTGGTGACGGTAATACGCTGCTGGTAGGGTTTCTGGAAGATGATGTCCGTCGGAATAGTAAGCCCATTTTCGGCCTCCAGCGTACCCGTGAAATGAATGCTTTTTACTGCGTTGAGGGCGCTCTCACTGCCCAAAAAGGCCCGGGCCTTGGCCACCCACCCATCAGCGGTATCGGCACCGACGACGGGTAATGCGGCCATCACGGCAGAGACGGCCAGGGCGTAAATAAGTCGGGCTTTCATACGGGGTGTTATGACAGGGGAAATTGGGGCCGGTGCCGCCATTCGCAATGGGAATCTACTCCCACTCGATGGTTGCCGGCGGCTTGGAACTGATGTCCAGAACCACGCGGCTGACTCCGCGTACCTCGTTGGTGATGCGGCTCGAAATGCGCTGCATGACATCGTGCGGGATCTTTGCCCAGTCAGCGGTCATGGCGTCGACGCTCTCCACAATCCGGAGTGCGATCACATAGTCATAGGTGCGCTCGTCCCCGAACACACCGACCGTCTTGACCGGCAGAAACACCGCAAACGACTGCCAGACCTTCCAGTAGTATCCCGTCTTCATCATTTCTTCCTGCAACACGGCGTCGGCGTTGCGGAGAATCTCCAGCTTCCCGGCGGTGATGTCGCCCATTACGCGGACACCGAGACCCGGCCCGGGGAACGGCTGGCGCCAGACGACCTCCTTGGGCAGACCGAGCGCGGCACCGACCTGGCGCACCTCGTCCTTGAAGAGCTCACGGAGCGGCTCAATGAGCTTGAGCTTCATGCGCTCGGGCAGGCCGCCAACGTTGTGATGGGTCTTGATCAGCGAAGCGGGATTGCCCGCGATCGAGACGGACTCGATGACGTCGGGATAAAGCGTCCCCTGTCCCAGAAACTGCGCCCCGCCGATGGACCGGAGCGACTTCTCAAACACTTCGACAAAGGTCCGGCCGATGATCTTGCGCTTGGTCTCCGGTTCGCTGACGCCCTTGAGCCGCTTCAGGAACAACGGGGACGCGTCCACCACCCGGAGGTCGATCTTGAAATTCCGTTTATAGAGCGCCTCGACGTAGGCTCGCTCGCCCTTGCGCAACAGGCCGTTGTCCACAAAGACACAGGTGAGCTGCTTGCCGATGGCCTTGTGCAGCAGCGCGGCGGCCACGGAAGAATCCACGCCCCCGGAGAGACCGAGCAGCACGCGAGACTTGCCCACCGTGGTGCGGATATCGGCCACGGCGTGGGCGATGAAGTCCTGGGTCGTCCAGTCCTGCCTCGCGTGGCAGACTTTCACGAGGAAATTGCGGATCATGTCCACCCCGCGCTCAGTGTGGAAAACCTCGGGGTGAAAGAGGAGGCCGTAAAAATCACGCTTCACGTCCTCAAACGCCGCGAACGGTGAATTCTCCGTCGTGCCGATCGCACGGAAACCCGGCGGCAGTTTCGTGATTTTGTCCCCGTGCGAGTTCCAGACGCGCAGCTTCCGCGGCAAGCGGGCGAAGAGCTTGCCCGGCTTCTTGATGGTCAGGTGGCCGTGACCGTATTCGCGGGCTTTGCTATGGGCCACAGTGCCGCCGAGAAAATAGCCCATCAATTGCGAGCCATAGCAGATGCCGAGCACGGGCACACCGAGCTGGAAAATCTCCGGGTCGGGATGCGGCGCGGTCTTCGCATAGACGCTTTGCGGACCGCCGGAAAGGATGATGCCGACGACGCCCTCCTCACGGAGTTTGGCCGCTGGGGCGCTGAAGTGGTAGATCTTCGAGTAGACCTGGCACTCGCGGATGCGGCGGGCGATGACCTGCGTCAGTTGGGAACCGAAATCGAGAACGGCGATGGTCTGTGCCATGCGAAGTTATGGGGCATTCGCC
>JAYUBB010000302.1:0-3303 GCA_043741015.1 Opitutaceae bacterium | reverse complement strand
CCGAGGAGACCCACGGCCGCATGACCGAGACCGTCATCAAGACCTTCGAGACGCTCAAGGAACGCGGCAAGGCCCTGCAGGCCGTCGAGCCGCGGGAGCTGGCCGAGATCATCCACCAGTCCACCCCGCGCTAGGCTGGCTTGCCTTTCCAGCCTCACCACGTCTTATTCCACCCATGTCCGAAAAAATCGCCCACCTTGACACCGCCAATTTCGCCACGGCCATCGCCGGCGCCACGCCCGTCCTCGTGGACTTCTGGGCTCCCTGGTGCGGCCCCTGCAAGGCCATCGCCCCGATCCTCGAGGAGCTCTCCGTCGAGCTCGCAGGCAAGCTGACGATCGCGAAGGTCAACGTGGACGACAACGGCGAGCTCGCCGCGAAGTATGGGGTCCGCGCCATCCCGACCATGCTGCTCTTCAAAGGCGGGCAGTTGGCCGACCAGTACGTCGGCATGATGGACAAGGCCTCGCTCAAGGCGAAGCTCGCCGGAAAAATCTGAGCGGTTCTCGCCGCTAAGACCAAGCCGGAGCCTAGGCTCCGGCTTTTTTATTGGGAGAGCACTACGCCCGCGCTGAGCAGCAAGCCGAACGCGGCGAGAAACATCGCGGTGGCACCCAGCAGGGCGATCTGCTCTGCCGATTCGCGCGACACCGCCAACCTCCGGGTCAGCACCACGGCCCATGGCACCAGCACCAACGGCACCAGCACCGGCCAGCGATAGCCCGTCAGCAGCAGCGCCGGCGGACATAGCAGCGCAAACGTAACTGACAGCCCATACTGCCACACCGCGAACTTACGGCCGAAGCGAACCACCAGCGTCCTTTTGCCCGCCCGGGTGTCCGTCTCCATGTCCCGGTAATTGTTCGCCACAAGAATATTCGCCGCCAGGAGCCCGACCGCCGCTGCGCAGGAAGTAACATCGGCGGTTACATAACCCAGCTGCACATAGAACGTGGTGTCCACCGCCACCAGCCCGAAGAAGGCAAAGACGAACAGGTCACCAAGCCCGTTGTAGCCGAGTGGAAACGGCCCACCCGTATAGGCGATGGCGCACGCAATGCTGACGATGCCAATCGGAAGCAGAATCCACCCGCTCTCCCGCACCAGCAGCAGTCCCACGACAAAGGCCGCGCCAAGCACGAGCCACGTCGCGACGAGCATGGCCCGCGGCACGATCAGGCCCGCCGCCACGGCCCGGCGCGGTCCGACGCGGGCGGGAGTGTCAGCTCCCTGCATAAAATCAAAATAGTCGTTGGCGAAATTTGTGCCGATCTGCACCAGCAGAGCGAAGGCGAGGCAGATGACGGCTTTGGGGTAATCCGCCGCCCCATGCGCCGCCGCGAGGGCCGTGCCGACCATGACGGGGATGATCGCCGCCGGCAGGGTCTTGGGGCGCGCGGCCTCGAGCCAGTGGCGCCATGCTGAAGAGGACGGCATGAGGGTGAATTCCTACTTTCCCGCCGTCTCCTGTTCAAGCCCCTTGATTCGATCGAGCACCACCTCGCGTCGCGCTGCCGGATCGTCCGCGGGCAAGCCGGGCAGGATTCGCTCCAGCCACGCCAGTGCTTCGGCAGGACGACCGAGCTCGCGCAGCAACTCGGCATGGATGCGCGCAGCATAATAGGGCGCACCCGGCTGCTCCGCTGCCTGCCGGAACAGCCGCGCCGCGCCCTCCCGGTCGCCGAGGGTGCGCAGCCGGATGTTGGCCATCTCGATATAGAATTCCGCTGCCGCACCGTGCGTTTGCAGGCCTTGCGCCAAGAAATTCAAAGCCGCCCGGGCTTGCTCTCCAGCCACGCGCTGGCGCAGGGCCAACGGCACACCTTCGGACCGCCACTGAGGCAGATCGTAGGCGATCATGCGCGCGCCATTCAGCCAAAAATACAGCGGCCTTTCATCCGCCGCGACCGTCAGGTTCAGCAGCGTGATTGTCGCCGCCGCATCGCGACGCTCCCACGCAAGGTTCGTTCGCAGCCAGAAACCGCCCGCCACCGCCGCCCGCATCCCGCCCAGCACTGCAAATACTCCACCGCTGCCGGCCAAGGCCTTGATCTGATGCGACGACCAGGGCACCGGCACAGTGAGTTGCTGCTCCAACGGACGCAGTGCGCACACCGCCGCCAGCAGCACCACAGCGGGCAGCGTCCGTACCGCCAGACTAGAACTCGCGCTGCTTGAAAACATAGGAAGCGAGACCGCCAAGCAGAAGCAGATAGGCAGCCCAATAGGCAACGACTGCCAGCAAGCTTGTGCTGGAGAGTCCGCCAGACCACAATGGCTCGACATCAAATAATCCGAGGTTTGGCCACAGTCGCAGGAACGACAGCCAGCCAGCCTCATCCGTAAACGGCCGCAGGTGCGCAACCACGGCCAGCAACAGGCCCGCCCAACTGGCGAACAGCGCAGAACCGGCGTAGCTGCACATGAGCAGGGTCATTGCCGCCACGAGCGTGACCTTGAGCCACACCAAGGCGCAGGCCTGCAGGAACACCGGCAGCGGCACGAAAGTCGCGCCCAACTGCGCCTCACGGGTGGCAATCACCCCGGCGAGCACGAGCGCCAGTCCCGCTACGAACAGAACGAGCAGCGCCATCACGCCGGCCAGCTTGCCACCGATGTATTCCCAGCGCCGGACCGGACGTGTCAGTACGCAACCTATCGTCCCGCCAGTGATATCAATGAAAAACAAATGTGCCGTGGCCAGCGCGGCCAGCAATGTGCCCAGCAGACCGATGGCTCCGAGCCCGAAGTCGCCGATGAATTTCAGCTCAACCGTGCCGAAATTGAACTCCCGCAGCCATAGCGCCATCAGTACCAACATCACTCCCACCAGGGCAAACAAGACGGTCAGTCGCAACCGCAGCGCCTCGGCGAGCGTTTGCCCGGCGATGAGTCGCACCCTCCGCAGTGAGACCGTCACGGAGTTGGCACTGGAGTCAGCGCGAGCCACGAAGTTTCTCCACGTAGAGTTTTTCCAACGGCGATGATTCGGAGACCGGGCGATGGCCCCGACCCAGTAATTCCGCCGGTGTGTCCTCAGCAAGCAAACGGCCTTGCCCGATAATGGCGATGCGGTCGCAAATTTCCTCCGCCTGCGCGAGCAAGTGGGAACTGAGGACCACCGCCCTGCCCTGCGCCGCCAGATCACGGATCAGTTTCGCCAGGGCCAGCCGGCCCTCGGGATCGAGTCCGCTGGCGGGCTCGTCGAGCAACACGACTGACGGCTCATGCACGATGGCCTGCGCCAGCCCGAGCCGTTGCCGCATGCCCTTGGAGTAGGTCGCAATTTTGCGGTCGGCGGCC
>JAYUBB010000301.1:0-10697 GCA_043741015.1 Opitutaceae bacterium | reverse complement strand
GGTGAGCAGCGCGATCTGGACGTCGCTGGAGCCGGTGTCCTTCTCGTGGATTTTGTATTGGGCGATTACTTCTGACTTAACGGGTTGTGACATGATTTGGGTGGTTGATAACGCGGTCTTGGTTGGATCCCGCCGGGGCGGGACCCGTGCCGCCCGCTTGTGGAGGGCCGGCGGCACCGTTAGTGTCCGGTTGCCCGGACTGACCGTGGTGGGAGTCTGCGACCAGCAGACTCTCACTAACGTAAGCGGCCATTAACCAAATTGAGCCCCCGCCGTGCAAGCGTTATTTTGCGGTGCTTCGGTGAGACAGGCTGGCGCAAAAATTACCTAAATGCCCTTCGATTTCCACTCTCTGAAAACGCTCGTCCACATCAGTGTCCGAGTGTTGATCAGTCCGTCTTTGGATTGAAGTTCACCGAGCTCAATCAGCGCTTGTTCTATTGGCCTTCTTGCCTTCCGGTCTTTCATGCCCGCTTGGTCAGCAATTGATCCAGCACCGCCCCATAGTTCGTTTGAGATAAGAAATGCAGTGAGGGCGGCATCATCTCCATTGGTCTGTTCACGAACTATGGCCGCAAAACGGTGCTCCTCTGTTTGCTCCAGCACATCGGCAAGTTTTTGAAGGGCTAAGCGATATTTATCCATGTTCCCACCTCGGTATCAGTGCCAATCCCGTTGATCTCGGCGGGGCTGGACAGTTTCTCCAATAAGCTTCTCTGAAATCATCCTCAAGCCTCCCAATTCTCGACAGACAATCCGGAGATGCGGCCAAACTCGCGGATATTGCGGGTCACGACCGTCGCACCGAGGCGTAGGGCCTGCGCGGCAATCAGGGTGTCGAAGGGGCCGATGCCTTGCCCACGCGATTCGAGCTGATGGCGGAGCGTTGCATAGCGGCCGGCGTCTTCGCGGGTGAATGGTACGACGGTGAGTAGTTGCTCCAAGGACTGCAGTTTCCGGCGTTGGGTGGCGTTGCCACCTTTGATTACGCCAAACTCTCGCTCGGCCAGCACGATGACGGAGAGACGCAGTTCGTTCCGCCCGAACGCGGCCTGCATCCGGCTCACGAGCGTGGTGCTGGTGCCGCGCATATAGGCCGAGATGGCGTTGGTGTCCGGCAGGTAAAGCATCGCGATCAGTCGCGCGGGATGTCCTTCGCGGCGTGGGGTGGGACGTCGGCTAGGTCCGGACACGAGCCGGCCAAGGCGAGAAACTTCCGCTGGCGCTCCGCCGCATCGGCGATCAGCGGTTCAAGCAGAATACCGCGTGCCGTCCGGGAGACCTTGACCTCGGAGCCTGCCAATCGGAACGCCTTGGGCAGACGCACGGCTTGCGAGCCGCCGTGCTGGAAGAGTTTGGCCTTGGTGAGAATTGCCATGTAGCTACACGTAGATACAATGGGGGAGTTGTCAAGAAACGACTCTCACCAGCCAGTGGCTTCCTTGATCGGGCCGAGGAAATCGAGGGCGATCTGCTCTTGCTGAAAGGCGACGAGGTGCGGGTCGGTGGGAGTGCCGGGGAAGTAGCCGGTGCGGACGACGCGGACGTGGGTGTCGCCGGCGGCGTGGCGGCGGGCGGCCACGGCGTTGAGCACTTTCAGGGTTTCGTCGCGCATGGTGGTGGGCTTGCCGCTCGCGGCATTCGCATGAAAGCCGCTTTCGCTGATCAGAATCCAGGCCTGAGGATGCACGGCACGGACACGGGCGACGAACGCGGCGTAGGCTTCGGTCAGCTCGGCTTCAGGCATGATGTCCTTGTCGTGATCGGTGCCGTCGTTGATCACGATCACATCGGGTTGGTAGCGGGTGTGGTCCCATTTCGTGGCCGGGTCGTCGGGCAGGGAGCGTTCGAAGAAAACGGGCACGGTGTTCACGTCGCGCCGGCCGTCCCAGTTGCGCACGAGGCCGCGGCCGCCGTAGGCGACGACGTGCACTTGGGCGTTGAGCCACTTGGCGAGCAGCATGCCGTAGGAGCGGGTGACATTGGTCGAGCGCGGGGTGCTGTCGTTCTCGGGCGGGAAGCGTTCGTTGTATTCGCCGCAGGTGAGCGAGTCGCCGATGAACAGCAGCTTGCGTTGCGGCCAGGCGGGGGCGGGCAGCAGCTCGCAGCCCGTGGGCAGGATCAATCCATCGAAGGAGGCGGTGCCCATCCACGATTCGGTGCGGCGCACGAGTTCGATCATCCAGCCCTCCTGGGGCGCCGGGCCGGTGGGCAGGGCAATCTCGTTGGTTCCCTGCTTGAGGTGGATCAGCACGGGATCCCAGCCGTGGCAGGAGAGATTGAAGAAGCCGTTGGCGTTGCTGGCGGTCAGCTTGAGCGTCGGGGCCGGACCACGGAAAGCGAAGCGCACGGTCACGCCGGGGAAGCCCATCAAAACTTTGCCGTCGGTGATTTCGGTCCGGCCCATGACGGCGATGCGGGCATCATCGGGCGCGATGGCCGTCTGGGCGACGGCAGAGCTGAGCCAGGCGGCAGCGAACAGGGTAAGCAGCACGGGGTGGGGGCGCATCCGTCCTCCATACCCAGAGTCGTGCGAATCTCAAACCTCGACCGCTCAGTTGGCCCGGAGGGCGAGGCCCCTGATGTGGTCGCAGCCGGGCAGTTTCCGGAGTTTCTCCACGATGGTCTCGCGGTGGAGGAAGAGCTCGTTGCGGACGACACTGTGGGAAACGAGCACCACGAGCAGGTTGCGCTCGACCGCGAGGGGATGCGAGTAGGTGGCGTTGGCCTCGCCGACCAGTTCCGTCCATTTCTCGCGGATGCTATGCTCCACCGAGTCGTGGCTGATGCGGTATTTGACCAGCAGTTCGTCGATGACGGCACCGAGCTCGGTCGGCTTGCGGCGCTTGGAGCGGCTGCGATCCACCGGCAGTTGGCGGAGATCCGCGATGAGATTCTCCATCGCGCGCGAGAACTCCTTGGGTTCGGCGGACATCGGAAGGGTCACGGCGTCGAGTTCTGCCGGTCGTACAGTGACTTGTAGAGGGCGTTGCCGGCGTAGAGCGAGGCATGGTCACCCTGGGCGGTGATCCGGCCCTGATCAAAGACCAAAATCATCGACGCGTCGCGGATGGTGCTGAAGCGATGCGCGATGATGAGCACGGTCTTGCCGACAACGAGGTGCCGGAGGGCGTCCTGCACGGCCGCCTCGCTGTCGGAGTCGAGCGCGCTGGTGGCCTCGTCGAGGATGAGGATGGGCGCGTGCCGCAGGAAGGCGCGGGCGATGGCGATGCGCTGTTTCTGGCCGCCGGAGAGGAGGGCACCGCGTTCGCCAACGATGGTGTCGTAGCCCTGCGGCAGCTTCTCGATGAACTCGTGGGCGTGGGCGCTCTTCGCGGCGGCGAGGATCTCGTCACGCGAGCTGTCGGCCTTGCCGAGGGCGAGGTTGTTGAAGATGGTGTCGTTGAACAGCACGGGTTCCTGCGAGACGAGGGCGATGTTGCGGCGCAGGTCGGTGAGCCTCATGTCGCGCACATCGAGTCCGTCGATTTTGACCCCGCCCGCGCCGACCTCGTAGAAGCGGGGGACGAGGTTGGCGAAGGTGCTCTTGCCGGCGCCACTCGGGCCGACCAGTGCGCAAATGGTGCCGGCGGGGATGGTGACCGTGACTTTTTCGAGCGCCGCGGTCTGCCCGCCGGAGGCGGGTAAATCGCCGTAGGCAAAGGTCACGTGGTCGAAGGCGATGTGACCGTGCAGGCGCGTGACGGGTGTGGGAGCGACCGGGTCCGCGATGCTCAGGGGTTCGTTCAAGACATATTCGAGACGTTCGAGCGAGGCCACGCCGCGGCTGATCTCACTGTTGAGGTAGCCGATTTTCTTGACCGGCTCATAGCAGAGGTAAAGGGCCATCAGGATGGCGATGAAGGTGTCCCAACCGATGTTGTTCTTGTAGGCGAAAACGAGGGTGACGGCGATGCCGACCGAGGAAAAGATCTCGATGACCGGAGTGAGGGCCTGGGCATACTTGACAATCTTCATTTGGGCGGCGACCAGTTCGCTGGTGGAGCGTCCGAAGCGTTCGGTCTCGCGTTGCTCCAGCCCGAAGGCCCGGACCTCTCGGGCGGTGGCCAGGTTCTCCACAAGGTGCGCCGACACGTTGCCCAGCTGCGCCTGCACATGCTGGGCGCGTTTGACGATCTTCTTGCCCACGTAGTGCACGGGCAGGACGGTAAGCGGCACCAGCGCCAGGCAGACGAGGACGAGGAGCACGCCGTCGGTCATGAAAGCTTGGGCGATGAGGAAGCCGAGCGCGCCGAGCAGCTGCATCGGCTGTTTCACGCCGTCGTTGGCGATGAGCGAGAGGGTGAATTGGATCTGCGAGGTGTCGGCGAGACCGCGCGAGATCAGGTCGCCGCTCGAGCGACGCTGCAGGAACGACAGGGGCAGGAACTGTAGCTTGCGGAAATAGTCGAGTCGCACGGCCTCGAGCATCCGCACGCCGGTCAGCTGCACGTAGTAGCTGTTGAGGTAGCCACTCACCGCACGCAGGAGGAAGAGGATGGGCACGCTGGCGGCGATCAGCCAGACGGTCGAGGGGGCCAGCGGCGGGCCGTCGCGATCGAAGATCGGCGGGAAGACGTACTTGACGAGGGTGGGCAGGCCGAGGCCGCTCGTGGCGCCGAAGATCAGGCCGTAGAAGATGGCCGCAATCAGGGTACTGCGGTTCGACTTCAGGTAGCGCAGATAGGGGATGAAACGGCGGAGCATGGGTCGGAAGACAGATGACAGGGGACGAAGGCCAGAGGCCAGACGGAAAATACTAGCCCCGTTGTTTGCTGCTGCAAACCCGGGGCCTGTCGCGCAGCCTGCGCTGCGGCTGGGAAACCCGCACTGGATACATGTTCCTTTCCTGTCATTGCGAGGAGCTTGGCGACGAAGCAATCCAGCCGTTTCGACAAGCTCAAGGTCCCGAGCCCATTGAGGGACTGGATCGCCACGGCCCCCAGAGGGGCCTCGCGATGACAGAATTAGTCAATCCTTGGCGGCGCGGACATCGAGCGCGTCGCGCAGTCCGTCGCCGAGGAAGTTGAGGGAGAAAAGCGTGAGCGAGAACATCGCGCCGGGGAACACGAGCAGCCACCAGTATTCCTCCATCTTCTCGGCGCCGTCCTTGATCAGCGTGCCCCAGGAGCTCATCGGCGGCTGCACGCCCAGGCCGAGGAAGCTGAGGAAGGCCTCGAGCAGCATGACGGCGGGGATCGTGAGGGTGGTGTAGACGATGATCGGCCCGACGGCGTTGGGCAGTAGGTGGCGGAAAATGATCCGGGAGTGACTGTAGCCCAGCGAACGGGCGGCCTCGATGAATTCCATTTTCTTCAGCGTTATGATCTGCCCGCGGACGATCCGCGCCATCGTCAGCCACTCCACCGCGCCGATGGCAACGAAGAGCAGGACGATGTTCCGGCCGAAGAAGACCATGAGGAGAATGACAAAAATTGTGAAGGGCAGCGCATACATGATGTCCACCAGTCGCATCATGACGGCATCCGTGCGGCCACCGAGGTAGCCGGCGACGGCGCCATAGACGACGCCGATGGTCAGGGCGACGAAAGTGGCGCAGAGGCCGACGCCGAGCGAGATGCGCCCGCCGTAGAGCACGCGCACCAGCAGGTCGCGGCCGAGTTGGTCTGTACCCAGCCAGTGCGTGGCACCTGGCGTCGCGAAGGTGTTGTTGAGGTCCTGCTCGGCATAGCCGAACGGACTGAGCAGCGGACCGAGCACGCAGGCGGCGGCGAGCAGCAGCAGGGTGACCCCGCCCGCCACGGCCAGCCGGTTGCGCTGAAGCCGGTGCCACGCATCGCGCCAGAGCGACGAGCCGGATTCGGTTGATGACGCAACAGACTGAATGACTGAAGAATTCATTTTTTCCGCGAATTACGCGAATGGGTGGTTGGGGTATTGGCGTGCATTGGCGTGATTCGCGGGCGCTCCTCACTCGAATTTCAACCGGGGATTGAGCCACACCTGCACGACGTCCACGACCAGGTTGCATACGACTATGAGCGTGGCGTAGAGGATGACCGTGCCAAGCACGAGGGTGTAGTCGCGGTTGAAGGCACTGTTGACGAACTCGCGGCCGAGGCCGGGGATCTGAAAGATCGTCTCGATCACGAACGAGCCGGTGAGGATACCCGCGATGCCGGGTCCGAGGAAAGCGACCACGGGCAGCAGGCCGCCGCGCAGCGCGTGGCGGAAGACGATGCGGCTTTCCGACGCGCCCTTGGCCCGGGCGGTGCGGATGAAATCCTGGTTGAGCACCTCAAGCATGCCGCCGCGCGTGAGCCGCATGATGTAGGCGGCGTAGACGAAACCGAGCGTCAGGGCGGGGAGGATGCGATCGGCCGGGCCATCCCAGCCGGAAGCGTTGACCCAGCCGAGGTGGATGGCGAAGAAGAGGACGAGCAGCGGGCCGAGGACGAAGGTAGGCACGCAGATGCCGAGCAGCCCGGCCGAGCTGGCGAGGTAGTCGAGCCAGGTGTTGCGGCGCACGGCGGCGAGCACGCCGAGCGTCAGTCCGAGGACGAGCGCGACGACCAAGGCCAGCGCACCGAGTTCGAGTGACACGGGCAGCTTGTCGCCGATGATCTCGTTGACGGTGCGGTTGGGATACTTGAAGGAAGGACCGAGGTCACCCCGCGCGATGCTGCCGAAGTAGGTGAGGTATTGGCGCCAGAGCGGCTGATCGAGGCCGTAGTGCATCTCAAGGTTTTTTAAAATTTCCGGTGGGATGGCCTTCTCCGCGGTGAACGGACCGCCCGGCACGAACCGCACCATGAAGAACGTCGCCGTGATGATGATGAAGAGCACCGGGATGACCTGCAGGAGGCGGCGGACGACGAAGCGGAGCATGGCTCAGGAAGGCAGGAGACCCGCCTTCGCGCAAGGCTTCGGCGCGGCCAGCAGAGGCCAGACGGAAAGCAGAACCGGGGCGGGGAGTGCTGGTGGAGCCTAGTTTCCTGGCAAGGAGACTTGCTTGTAGTAGCGGGTCCAGAGGGCGTCCTCGCGCCAGTCTTGCACTGCCGGGCGGAGGAGAAAGTTCTTGGCGTTGAAGTAGAGCGGGATCACGGGCATTTCGTTGAGCAGCAGTTTTTCCGCGGCGGGCAGGCTGCCTCCGGTGATCAGGCGGTCATAGGTCGCATCGGACCAGTGCGGGTAGTTGCCCGGGTTGCCGGTGGTTAATCGCTCGAGCAGATCGGCCGCGCTGTTGTAGTCGGGGATGGCCGTGGCGAGGGCCAGATCATAGTCGCCGCTGGCGAGGGCGGCGAGATGGGTGCGGGCCTCGCGTTGGACCAGGGCGACCTCGATGCCCAGCGCCTTGCGCCAGGTTTCCTGGATGGCCTCGAGTTGGGGCGTGCTCACGGGCCAGGTGCTCAGTGTCAGCCGGGGAAAGCCGCGGCCGCCGGGAAAGCCGGCTTCGGCCAGCAGGCGGCGCGCCTCATCGGTGTTTTCGCTGAGCGATGCCGCCGGCGCATACCGGCCCAGGCCGGGCGGCACGAAGGTGAGGGCTGGCCGCTGGCCGCTTTTCAGCACCTTGGTGACGAGCGTCTCGCGATCGAGCGCGAGGCTGAGGGCACGCCGCACGCGCACATCGTTTAGGGGGGCTTTCGCGGTGTTCAGAGCGAGGTAGCGCGTTTCGTGAAGCGGCACCGTGTGCAGCTGGGTGGGCTCGGCATTGCGGTAGGTGTCGAGCTTGGACGAGGGGACCGCCATCGTGACGTCGAGCTGGCCGGCGCGGAAGGCGCGCTCCTCGGTGTCGCCGTTGTCGAAGGCGAGGAAGCTGATTCCATCAAGTTTCACTGCGGTCGCATCCCAGTAGTGCGGATTTCTTTTCACGGCGATGCGCTGATTGGGCGACCACTCGGCGAGAGTAAACGGGCCGTTGCCGACGAAATTGCCCGGCCGGGTCCAGGCTGCCGCGAGCTTTTCCACGGTGGCGGGATGAACGGGAATCCACGGCCCGCTGGCGACCAGGGCTAGAAAATCGGGCGCCGGTTGCTTCAGGGAGACAACCAGCGTCCGCGAATCAGGAGCGCTCGCTTGCTGCACCGGGGAGAAAAGTTGCGCCTTGGGCGAGGCGGTTGCCGGATTCATGGCGCGGCGGATGGAGGTGACGAAGTCCTCCGCCGTGACCGGGTCGCCGTTGGACCACTGGGCGTTGGAGCAGAGGTGAAAGGTCCACGTCAGGCCGTCGGCGGAGGTGTCCCAGCGCTCGGCCATGGCCGGCAGCGGGACGCCGCCGTCGGGATTGGGCGTGACCAGGCCCTCGCTCAGGGCGCGTATGATGAAGAACTCGTCGGGCAGGGTGGCGAGCTGCGGGTCGAGGGTGGCAGGCTCGTTGCGCTGGGAGATGCGGAGAACTTGGGCGGGGCCCGCCGCCGGTTCCCGCTTCGCACACCCGGCACATAGGACCCATGGGACGCAAACGACCCATAGGAGATGGCAGGTGCTAACTTTAATTTTCAAGCCAGACATGCTTGTAGGGATGGCGGTCGAGGGGCAGGGGATTCCAGCCGCGGACCGAGGGATGTACGAGGCGCACAGTGGTGAAATAATAAATCGGGATGATGGGAGCTTCGCTCATCAGCAGGACCTCGGCGGTCTGCAGCAGTTCGCGTCGCACCACGGGGTCTGCGGTGCGGTCGGCGGCGTGGAGTGCGGCGTCATACTCCAGGTTGTTCCAACCGGTGTGGTTGTTGTTTGAGCCGCCGCGGAAGACGTCGAGGAACGACTTGGGATCGGCGAAGTCGGCGACCCATTCGGCGCGCATGACGGAATAGTCCAGGGCCCGGCGCTTAGCGAAGAGCGAGGACATCTCCATGTTGTTCACCTCGGCGTGCACGCCGATCTGACGCCACATCTGCTGCACGGCTTCGGCGATGGCCCGGTGGTTGCCCGAGCTGTTGATCATGATTTCGAGCGGTGGCAGGCCCTTGCCGTCGGGATGACCCGCTTCAGCCAGAAGCCGGCGGGCCAGTTCCAGGTTTTCCCCGGGTTGATACCCCGGGTTGAGATCGAATGGGCTAAAATAGCGAGCTGGCTGCTGGCCGCCACGGGTGATTTTTTCGGTGATGGCGCGGCGGTCGATGGCGGCGGAGAGTGCGCGGCGCACGAGCTTGTTATCCAGGCCGGGCCTGGTCGTGTTGAGGCGGTAGAAGTAGGTGTCGAGAAAGGGGCTGATCCGGAGCACGTCGGGGTGATCCCGCCGATAACTGTCCACCTTGCCGACGGGCAGCGACTCGGTGATGTGCAGCTGGCCGGCGCGGAAGGCGCGTTCCTCGCCGTCCACGTCGGCCGCCGGATGGAAATGGATGGAGTTCAGGCGCACCGTGGCGGCATCCCAGTAGGTCGGGGATTTGTCGGCGATGATCACTTCTCCGCGCCGGTTGGCCTTTAGGACGAAGGGACCGTTGCCGACGAAGGTGGCCGGATCAGTCCAGCGGGTGTCGCGCGCCGCGATGCCGCCGTTTTTTTCGAGCGTGGGCAGGTGGACGGGATACCAGACGGGATGCGAGAGCAGGGACAGCAGGTAGGGCGCGGGATGGGCGAGCGTGAGCCTGAGCGTGCGGTCGTCGGGGGCGGCGACGCCGACCTGGGAAAAGTCGGTCAGCCCGCCCTGATACCAGGACTCGGCGTTCGCCAGCACGAAAAGCATGGCGGCGTTGTCGGCGCCAAGCGAACGCGTGAGAACGCGGTTGATCGAGCCGAGAAAATCCCGCGCGGTAACCGGCTCGCCGTTGGACCATTTGGCATTGGCGCGGAGGTGGAAGATGTAGGTGAGGCCGTCGGGCGATGCGTCCCAGCTCTCGGCGACGCCCGGCACGGGGTGGCCGTCCACGGGATCCTCGGCGACCAGCCCCTCGAACAGGGCCGAGGCGACGTTGATCTCGGGCAGGCCGTTGATGAGGTGCGGGTCGAGGCTGGTTAGATCGGCGGCGAGGCCGCGGTGCAGCACCTGATCGCGGATGCCGCGGGCGACGTCGGTCTCGCGCTTCGCGCAACTGAAACAGAAAAAACAAATCAGGATCAGGACAGAATGAACAAAATAAACAGAATGGCGGACCTGACTCTTCATTCTGTGGATTATGTTAATTCTGTCTCGAAATCAGGCAAACGGCGTGGGCGGCGATGGCGAGGCCGCGGCCGATGTCATCGCTCCCCTCGTTGGTGGTGGCCTTGAGACCGATGGCGTCCACGGGCAGGCCGGTGGACTTGGCGAGCACGGCCTTCATCTCGGCGAGGCGCGGGGCGATCTTCGGTTTCTCGGCGATGAGGGTGGCGTCGATATTGACCGGCGTCCAGCCGCGCTCGCGCAGGGCGGCGATGACGCGCTGCAGCAGCACCTGCGAGTCGGCGTTCTTATAGGCCGGGTCGGTATTGGGGAAGAAGTGGCCGATGTCGGCCAGGCCGGCGGCACCGAGCAGGGCGTCGCAGATCGCATGGGTGAGCACGTCGGCGTCGGAATGGCCGTCGAGGCCGAAGTCACTGGCAAAAGTCACTCCGCCGAGCACGAGCTTCCGGCCCGGGGTGGTGCGGTGGATGTCGTAGCCGTGGCCGATGCGCAAAGTAGCCATAAGTTGTAAGGTCTAGGCGGTAAGCCCGGAGAGCAGAAATTCCAGGTAAGGCAGATCGGCGGGCGTCGTGAGCTTGGGATTGGCGTACGGATTCTCGAGCAGGGCGATGGGCTGGTTGAGGAGCTC
>JAYUBB010000300.1:0-10744 GCA_043741015.1 Opitutaceae bacterium | reverse complement strand
ATCATGAAGGAAGAGAACCTGGCCAGATCGGCGGTCGACGCCGCGCGACCGGAGCGGGCGGCATCGTAGATGGTCTTCGCCTCGGCGGCGGTGCAGGGTTCGGCGAAGCAGTTCTCCATCCCGTGGTCGGACAGCCGACCGCCGACGGCATGGAATGCGGCGTGCCGTTTCTGCAGGGCGGACAGGTAATCGTCGAAGGACTTCACCGGCCTGCCGGCCGCGCCACCCAGTTTCTCCAGCCAGGCGTTGAAGGCGGCCGGCGCGTTGACGATCAGCGCCTTGTCGGGACGGAACGTCGGGTAGACGCGGGTCTTGAGGCCCGACTGGTTGATCTTCGCGTGCTGGTCGAGCGAGTCGGCCGGATCGTCCGTGGTGCAGATGACGGCAACCTTGTTGGCGTTCAGGATGTCGTGCACGCGCATGCTCGCCAGCTTCGTATTGGCCTCACGCCAGATCTTGTCGGCCGACGCCGGGTTGATGATGTCCGTGATCCCGAAGTAGCGGGCCAGCTCAAGGTGCGACCAGTGGTAGAGTGGATTGCGCAGCGTATGCGGCACGGTGGCGCACCACGCGTCGAATTTCTCCCGGGGCGAAGCATCGCCGGTGCAGAAGCGCTCGTTGACTCCGTTGGCGCGCATCGCCCGCCATTTGTAGTGGTCGCCCCCGAGCCAGATCTCCGCGAGATCGGCGAACCGGTGGTTCTCCAGGATCAACTGCTGCGGCAGATGGCAGTGGTAGTCGTAGACCGGCTCGGCCTTGGCGAAATTGTGGTAGAGATCCCGCGCCGCGTCGCTGTGCAGGAGAAAGTCGTCGTGGATGAAGGGTTTCATCGGGAAATGTCGTTCAGCATGGCATCGAGCGTGGTGTAGCCGGCGAGGAGCTTGCTGGTGGCGGCGCAGCGTTCCTTGGAGGCCAGCCCGGTATTTTCCGCCAAGAAGATCAGGTAGGCAGCGATGCGTTTCGAAAAGAGCAACCGGGCCTCGGGGCTGACGGCGTAGAAGCGCGCGCGCTGGGCATAGCCGGCCGGTGTATGGTCACCGAGGGCGGATTTCTCCGCCTTGCCGCCCGCCGCGAGCACATAGAGAAAGTTGTATTCGAAGAACACCATGTGCTCCGGTGAGGACGGCAGGGCTTCGAGGGCGGCCCGGGTTGCGCCGGGCGTGGCAAAAACCTCGACCGGCCGGTTCACGGCCGACAAGGAGGTGGTGACGAAAACCCGCGCCATTTTTCGCTCCGTCGCATCAGCGCTGAACGCACCGGCCACGGCCATGTCGATCGTGAACTTATACCAGTCGCGCCACAGCGCGGCATCGGTCGAGTTCTTTGACTGGGAAAGGGCGACCCCCATCTCGTAGGTGTAACGGCCGCTCGTCTTGATCTCGAGCCGGCTGCCGGTCACCTGTCCCATCACCTGGTAGTTCTCGGCGGATTTGCCCGAGCCGGAATGGAAGCCGATGCTCACGCCGAACTTCGCACAGACGTCCCACTGTTTCTGGATGAGGGCGCGCAACGCGATATTGTCGGGATACGGGGTGTTCTTCTGGAAACCGAAAGCGGGGGCCACGAAGTTGACCGGCATGCCCAGCACCTCGCAGAGCGAGAGCATGATCGCGGTGGTCTCGGGCGTGGTGAGACCGGGCAGTTCGTCGATGGAGAGCTCGCGCAGATAGCCGCGGCCCGCCGGCGTCGTGAACGCGGCAGCGCGGGCGGCAGCGTATTTCTCATCGCGGCGCTTCATCTTGAGCAACGAGGGCCAGACGGTGCAGAGGAGCTGGTCAAAGGCCGCGTCGTCCAGCTGGAGCCCGGCCGTGGCGACCCGAACCCGGGTTTTCGCCACCACCTCGGCGGGGATTTCGGCGGACCTGGCCGGCTGGTTGAGCGCGAGCTCCGGCGAAAGATCAAAGGTGATGTAGCTGGCGAGCAGGCAGCCGCTGACCAGCGCCTCCTCCCGGCTGTCGAACTTGCCCCCGATGGGCTGGTGGTCGGCGTTAAACGACCAGGCGATTTTGCGATGGTGGAAGCCGGTCTTGAGTTTGGAGAGGACGCAGCCGTGGCTCATGCCTTCGACACTCTGGCCCTGGTGTCCCTCGGGCACATTGGTGCCGATGAAGGGGAACGGCACGGTGTCGAGCCGGTTGGCGAGCATGGCGTCGACGTCGTAGACGAGCTCGCGCGGGATGGAGTTCTGGTTGGCGGTGAGCCCGATCTCGAGGGCGCTCATCGCCCACTCCACGGCCGGCCAGTGCAGCGTGGTAAACCGCGCCCCCACTCCCAGCGTGCTCTGGCCGAGGCGGGCCGTGGCGGTGGGAAATATCGTGGAGGCCGGGGCGTGCTCCTGGATCAGGTTCTTGAGCTTCAGCAGATTTTTCCAAGTAGCCGGGAAGCCTGTGCCTCCCTCGGGCAGAGTGATACCATCCGCCAGGGGCTGGGCCGGGGCGTGGAGTTTCCAGGCGCAGTCACCCCGTTCGTTCTCGAGCAGCGTCCACGAACCGGCGGCCGTCGCAAAACGGCTCTTGGCATGCTCCCCGGCCCGGCCGGCCAGCAGGTCGGCCTGCAATCCAGCCCAATCGAGGCAGAAGTCGGGCGAAACGCACGGGTTCGTGGCGATGCGCAGGTTGTTCCTGAGGAGGAAAGTGTTGATCGGAGACATATTATTTTTCTCCCACAACGTCCGCCAAGGGCGACAAGGGAAAGACAAATAGCATTAAAGCTTTGCGGCCTTTGCGTGAGGCCAGGGTGGTGGTTGGGTAAATTGGGATCAAAGACTGCACATCAGATTGTCATCGCGTGATAACCGCCGTCGACGATCAGTTCCTCACCGGTGATGAAGGAGCCGGCGGCATCGCTCGCGAGCAGCAGCGTGGCGCCGATGAGTTCGCGGGCCTCGCCGAAACGCCTCATCGGGGTGTGGCCCATGATGTGGGAGACGCGCTCCGGCGTGAGCACTTTCTTGTTCTGTTCGGCGGGGAAAAAACCCGGGACCAGGACGTTGACGCGCACCTTGTGCGGCGCCCACTCGCGGGCGAGGTTGAGCGAGAGGTTGTGCACCGCTCCCTTCGTGGCCGAATAGGTGAACACGCGGGAGAGCGGAACCACACCGGACATCGAGCCGAGGTTGATGATGGACCCGCCCTGGCCGCGCTCGACAAGGTATTTGCCGAAGACCTGGCAGCCGAGGAAAACCCCCTTGAGGTTCACGCGCACGATGCGGTCGAACTCCTCCTCAGTGATATCGAAGAACGGCGTGGCGGAATTGATGCCCGCGCCATTGACCACGATGTCGATCCGGCCACTGCGCTTGATCACCGCAGCGCACAGCCCTTCCACCTCGGCCTTGCTGGTCGCCTCGGCAGAATGAAACCAGGCTTTGCCGCCGGTCGCGGCGATCCGGTCGAGCCGGGCCTTGGCTTTGTCGGCATTGCGGCCGACGATCACGACCTCGGCACCCGCGCCGGCGAGACCCTCGGCCATTGCGCCGCAAAGTTCGCCGGTGCCACCGATGACTACGGCGACTTTGCCCGTGAAGTTGAAGAGCTGGTTCAGGTATTCCGATTGGTTCATTTTGGAACCAAGGCTGGGGGGCTGAGGAAATTGTTCAATAGAATGATAAGGGGGCTCAGGGAGCCTGAAGCACAGGCGCAGGCTGCCTTTCCGGCTGCAAGTGCTGGCCGAGCCAGGCCACCATGTGCGCGGGGTAGTCCGGGTCGATCCGATCCCAGTCGGCCAGTCCATGCCCGGCCCCGCGCAGCACCAACAGGTCACAGGTGTCGTCGTTGGCGCGGAGCTTTGCCTGAAAATCGAGTGACTGCTGGATCGGCACGGTTTTATCCGCCTCACCGTGGATGAGCAAAAACGGCGGCAGGCCCGGTCGCACCTGATTAAGCGGCGAGATCGCGCGGAGCAGTCCGAGCGACTCGGGCGTCAGAGCCTTCGGCCGGTTCAGCAGGTTTTGCAGCGATGGACTGAGCCCGCCGCGCACCGGCAGATCCTGCTCGTGGTTCGTCACCGGCGCGTAGCCGACCACCGCCTGCACCCGCACACTGTCATCAACCAGCGTTGCCGCGAGGCAGACGAGATGTCCGCCTGCCGAATGGCCGAAGAGCGCGATGCGCGCCGGATCACCCCTGAACTCCGCCGCATGCGCCTTCACCCAGCGGATGGCGGTCTGCACGTCCTCGAAGCACGCCGGCCAGCGGTGCTGGGGAGCGTGCCGGTAGTTGATGGAAAACCAGGTGAACCCGGCCGCGGTGAGCGGCGCAAACATCGGCGTGATATCGGCGCTGTCGCCCGAGGGCACCCGAAACTTGTCCCCGCGACTCCAGCCGCCACCATGCACCAATATCGCCACGGGATGAGGGCCGTCGCCCGCCGGCACGCTCACGTCGAGCAGCAGTTTCTCCCCGCCGGCCTGGCCGTATTCAATATCGCGCTGCATTCCCCCGGAAGCAGGCGCGGTCACCGAGTTCTCCGGATTCCAGCCGTCGGCGGCGCCGAGCACGCGGACCGGGGTGAGCGCGGTGGCAGCCTCGGCGGCAAGTGGCTTGGTCCACTTCACGCGAGTGGTGGGAGAGGCGCCGGGGCCGGTGCTGCCAAACTCGGCGTAAAATGTTGTCTGCTCAGCCAGGGGCTTGTTCCAGTTGTGCCAGCCCTCCGCCCGCACGACTTCCGACATCTCGGTGCGAAGAAAAACTGTCTTGGCGAAATCACGCCACGGGCGGCCGAGGTAGGTTTTTACGCCTTGAACTCCCGTGATGGTGCAATCGGCAAAGACATAACCGTAAGGCTGGTCCTTGGGCGTCGAGGCGGCGGTGATATATCCGTCCTTCAGCACGTGGATGTGGCAGCGGTTGAAATAAGCCGTGGCGGCGCCGAAGATGAAATCCACGTGGCCCTCGATGTAACAGTCCTCGAAGTAGTGACGGCCGCGGTTGACGAGGATGGTGTCCTGCCAGCCGAGGAAACGACAGTGGCGGAATACGAGCCGGTCGCCGTCCGCGCGCAGGGCCAGGGCTTGGGCCACCGCCGGGCCGGCGGGACGAGGGCCGGGTTCGCCGGCGGTATTGGCCAGGGTGATGTTTTCCCAAATCATGCCGTCGCCATCGATTTGCACGGTGGGTGTGCGGAAGGTGCCAATGGGTTTGCCATCGGGACCGGGGAGACTGGCAGAGAGGTTGTAAGTCACGACAGTGTGCCCCTGGTCTTCGCCGAGGACGTGGATGTTGCCCCGTTCGCGCTGCACATAGATGCGCTCCTGATAGGTGCCGGCCTTGACGAAGATGACCCAGCGGGGTGCGCCCGGGTCGGTCCGCATCGGGGCGGCACTGATGGCTTCCTGCAGCGAGGTGTATTGACCGGAGCCGTCGGCGGCGACGATCACGTCGGGTTTAAGCGGCGGATAAATACATATCGGTTCTTCAACTATGGATTTCTCGGTTAGCATCTCTCGCGTCACTTGTTTAATGCGCCAGTGCGGGTAATCCTTGGCGAGCAAAGCGGCGGGCCACATCCCAAGGTAGTTGTAGCCGGTGCGGCGCTCGCGCTCGATCTCGTTGAAATCATAGCGGATGACCTTGTCGCGGCCGATGTAGATGGGCTTGTTCGTGCCAAGCTCGCAGAAACGCGCCCAAAGATCAGGCGCCGCAGGATCGGCCACGGCATGGCGATCCTTCTTCCCGTCCGCCCCCGGAGTCTCATCAACGCGCAGACCGTGGATCGGCACGGCTTGAAACCATGCCACTGCGCCCTCGACGGCCGCGATGACCTCGGGCGCAGGCTGCCCGATGTCCATCAGGAACCGGACCACGCCGACACTTTCCGCGCCAGAGAGCGACGGCGGCTCGAAATTGCGGGCCCAGGCCGGTTCGAAAGTATTTTCATCGTGCTGCGCGCACCATGCCGTGAGCCGGCCGCCCTGCCTAACCTGGGTGCGCAGGATGCAGGCAATGCCCTTCTCCACCGCGACGCCGGCTTGGGCCCGGCGCGCGGAGTCGACAAAGGCATACGGCCCCTGCCCCTGGCTCACCTCGCGGAGCAAGGTCAGCACGTTGATCATCGCGTTGTCGTTATAGGTGATGTGGGTGTAGTAGCCTGGGCGCAGCGGGAAATACTGCGGCCAGCCGCCGTTGGGATATTGGGCGGCGAGCAGGTAATCGAGCCCACGGTCGAACGCCGCACGCCAGGCCGGATCGCCCTTGGCTGCGATCACCCGCGCAAGGTAGCGGAGCTGTGTGTACGTCGCGTCGTTGTCGATGGTGGCCGCGCGATGGTCGAAATGGGTGTCGGCGAGGAATGCAGCCGATGGCGGCTGCGTCATGTCCGTGTTCTTCGGCCAGCCGCCGTCCGGAGTCTGATACTGGACAATGCTGGCGGCGATTGCCCGCGCCTCCTCCCCCGCATACCATTGGGTGGATTGCTTGTTGATCTCACCCCAGCGGACAGCCGCAGAGGCCAGCACTGCAGTCCCCAGCAGTAATGCGGTGAGGTAAAGCACCCGGAGCATCATTGTCAGGCAGACTTGAGGTCCACCATGGTGAATTTCGGTGCCAGCAAGTGCATGATGATCCAGGCCGTCACGTAAGCGGAGCCGCAGATGATGAACAGGATTCCGTAACCGAGTTCAATTTTCCCCAAGGCGGCGAAATGCTTGAGCAACAATCCGGCCACCCGGGCGATCAATATACCGCCCACAGCCCCCGCCATGCCGCCGATGCCGGTCACGGAAGCGACCGCCTTCTTGGGGAACATATCGGAGACGGTCGTGAACATGTTGGCCGACCAGGCCTGGTGGGCGGAACAGGCGATCGCGATCGTGGCAACGGCCAGCCACGTATTGATCTCCCCCAGTCGGGACGCGAGCAGGACGGTGAGCGGGAAGAGGGCAAAAATGAACATCGCCAGCTTGCGCGCCTTGCTGGCATTCATGCCGCCGTTGATGAACTGCTTCGGCAGCCACCCGCCAAAAATGGACCCGGCGGTGGACACGGTATAAACCACGGCGACGGCCAGCGGCCAGCTGATCACCCCGGGAATGTCAGCCTTGGCGCCCGCATAATCCGGCTGGGTCGCGAGAAACGCGGTGACCTTCCGGGTGTTTTCCCCCGTCAGGAACGCCGGCAGCCAGAAAAGGAAAAACCACCAAATCGGGTCGGTCATGAATTTACCGGCCACAAACGCCCAGGTCTGGCGGAAGGCGAGCAGGCGGGACCAAGACACTTTCGCGCCGGCCTGATCCGCCTTTTCGTCCGCCGGCTCATCCCGGTCACTGTGGATGTAGTCATACTCGGCTTGCGTGAGCTGGCCGCTCTGCAGCTTGGCGGCGGGCGAGGCATACATCTTATACCAGAACACGAGCCAGAGCAGGCCGATGACCCCGGTCAGAATAAAGGCCCACTCCCAACCCCACGCGTCCGCAATATACGGAACAAAGAGCGGGGCCAGAATCGCCCCCACATTGGCGCCGGAATTATACAAGCCGGTGGCAAAGGCGCGTTCCTTTTTGGGGAACCATTCAGCCATCGTCTTGTTGGCCGCCGGGAAATTGCCGGCCTCACAAAAACCGAGCGCCGCCCGCCAGAAACCAAAGGAGGCGGTGGTGTGCCCGAAGGCATGCCCGATGGCGGCGACGCTCCAGCCGATGAGCGAATAGGCATACCCAGACCTGGTGCCGACCCGGTCGATCACCCGACCCGCCGCCAGCATGCCGAACGCGTAGGCCACTTGGAAACAGATCACGACCGTGGAATAGTTCAGCTCCTGGTTCGCCTTGTCCGGCCCGAACACCCCGTGGCCGGACAGGGTATCCTTCAGCAGACCCAGCACATTCCGGTCGAGGTAGTTGACGGTGGTGGCGAAAAAGACCAGGCCGCAAATCGTCCAGCGATACCGGCCAATCTGTTCGTTGAGTTGCGTGAGTTTGCTCATAAGGAAGAAATCACTTGGTCGCGGGAACGCTGCTCAGGCTCTTCGCCGGCTTGGCCGGCTGGATTGTGACGTGACTGAGGGTGATCGACCCAGCGTGGGTAACAACCTCCGTGTCAGTCACATTGTTGAACGTGGAATTGCTGATGCGGATGTTGTCGATCACTGCGCCCTCAAAGCCACGGATATACATGACGCGCGGGCTGGCGGAGCTGGTGATGCTGTCCAGCTGGACATTGCGCACGATGGCCTGGAACGCACCCTTCGCGCCCTCCTCATAAAGCAGGTCGATGGTGAGGACCGCCTCCCCCACCCGGCCGATCTTCACGTTCCGCATGAAGACGTTCTCGAGGATGCCGCCGCGCACGGCGTTGTTTTTGAAGCGCAGCGCGCGGTCGAGCTCGAGGCTGTCCATCTCGCAATTCTCCACGAAAACGTTGCGGATGCCGCCCGTGCACTCGGAACCGAGCACCACGCCGCCGTGCCCGTCCTTCATCAAGCAGTGGCGGATGACGACATTCTCGGCCGGCACGTTGACACGGCGGCCGTCACCGTTGCGGCCCGACTTGATGGCGATGCAGTCGTCGCCGGTGTCGAACACGCATTTCTCGATCAAAATATTGCGGGAGGACTCGGGATCGCAGCCGTCATTGTTCGGGCCGTGGGAATTGATCTTCACCCCGCGAATGGTGATGTTCTCGGAGAGCACGGGATGCAGCTCCCACATCGGCGAGCGGATGATGGTGACGCCCTCGATCAGGATGTTTTTGCAACGGTAGGCCTGGATGAAATTCGGTCGCAGATAGTGCCCGGGACCGAAGATGCGTTGTGCGACCGGCACGTCGGTCTCACCCATCTGGATGAGAGCGTCTCGGTCGGCCTTCTGCTTCTTCACTTCATCGCCCTTTTTATTCCACGCCCACCAGGTGTCCCAGTCGGCGCCGCCGTCGAGCGTGCCCTCGCCGGTGATGGCGATGTCCTCCTCACCGTGGGCGTAGATGAAGGAGGAGTAATTCATGCATTCCACGCCCTCCCAGCGCGTGAAGACGACGGGATATTTCGCGGGGTCGAAGATCCAGCGAAGCGTCGCCCCGGCACTGATGTGCAGGTTGACGTGGCTCTTCAGATGGACGGCCGCGGTGGGCCACTCGCCCGCCGGCACAACGACACGGCCGCCGCCGGCCTGATGGCAGGCCTCGATCGCCGCCGCGATGGCGGCGGTGGCCTCGACGCCGGGCTGGGCGCCGAAATCGGTGATGGGGAAATCGCGGGCGGGAAATTCCGGCGCCTTGATCAGCGCCAGCACGGCGGGTAGCGAGTCCCAGCCGCGGATCACCAGCGGCTGGCTCGACGTGGCCAGCAGCTTCTCGACCTCGATCCCGGCCATGATGAACGGACCGGTGCCCTTGGGGTCGTTGTCCACGATGGGCTCGCTGATGTAATACTTGAACGAACCGTCGCGCGGCGTCTTGCCGTCGGCCATCATGTAGCCGAGGCCGGCGCCCGAGCAGACCTGCGTGAGCCGCACGGCGCCCGACGGATCCGTCTTCACGAGGGTGTGGATGAGGCCGGCGTAGCCTTTGAGGATGGCCGGCAGATATTTCTCGCGCGGGAGATAGCCCCGGTTGACGCCCTTCGCGAGCGTGTAGACGAACATGGCGGAGCCGGACGACTCGAGGTAGTTGCCCTCCTTGGTGCCGAGGTTGGGAATCTGCCACCACACGCCGGTCTTGGGATCCTGCCATTGCACGATGCCGTCGGCGACGCGCTTGAGGATGTTCACGATCTCGTCGATCTCCGGCTGGCTGACCGGCAGGTAGTCGAGCGAGTCCACGATGGCCATGCCATACCAACCGATGGCCCGGCTCCAGAAGTTGGGGGAAAAGCCCGTCTTGGGGTCGGCCCAGCTCTGGGCGTGGGCTTCGTCCCAAGCGTGCCAGAAAAGGCCCGTGGCCGGATCGTAGCCGTGGCGGTCCATCAGGATGATCTGCTTCGCCACATCATCGAAGATCGCGGGTTCGTTGAAGAGGCCGCCGTATTGCGCGAGGAAGGGCGAGGCCATGTAGAGTCCGTCGAGCCACATCTGGTGCGGATAACGCTTCTTGTGCCAGAAGCCGCCCTCGCTGGTGCGTGGATGCCTCCGCATCTGGTCGCGGAGGGTCTTCACGGCCTGGGTGTAAGCCTCGTTTTTTTCGCCGCGAGCGAGGGCGGCGAGCAGCACTTTGCCCGGCGGAATATTGTCGATGTTAAAGTCCTCCTCCTTGAAATTCCTGATCGTGCCGTCGGCGTTGACGTGAGTGGCCACGGCCCGCGTGCCAAACTGGGTGTAATCCTCGTGGCCGGTCGTTTCGCCGAGCCGCACGAGCCCGAGCGCGAGCACACCGGGCGAATAATCCCAGCGCGCCCGGGGATTGGAGCCTCCTGCTTCCAGCGACGTGCCGAGGCGTTTCATCTCGGAATCGGCCAGGCGCCGCGACCACTCCAGGGGCGTGGCTCCTTCGAACTTGACCGGCTCGGCCGCCGCAATGGCGGCCACGGCGAGCAGGGTGAGCGCGAGGGTGAGCGTTTGCTTCATCAGGGAGCGGTCAGGCGCCACACTTCACTACCGGCGAGGAGGACCGCGCCGACGCCGTAGGGTTCGGTATGATTTTCGTCGAAGGTGACGGGCGTGAAGCCGACCGGTTGAACATGGGTGAGCTTGCCGTCGGGTTGGACGAACCCGGCCAGGGCCGCCCAAGCCTTCCGCGCCGCGGCGGCATAGGTCTCGCGCGGGAGCAGGCCCTCGTTCACGCCCCAGGCGATCGCATAGCAATAAAAGCCCGAGCCG
>JAYUBB010000299.1:0-3348 GCA_043741015.1 Opitutaceae bacterium | reverse complement strand
CAGGTCCGCGAGCTTCTGGACAAATACCATCCCGACATCCTCTGGTGGGACACCGAATACTCGATGACGTCCGAGCGGGCGAAGCCGTTCTTCGATCTGGTCCTGGCTCATCCGGCCCTGATCCACAACAGCCGGCTCGGCGGCGGCGTGCTTGGCGATTTCCGGACCTCGGAGCAGAAGATTCCGGCCAGCGCCATGCTGGGCCGCGCGCTCGAGGTCAACATGACCATCAACAACTCGTGGGGCTACCGCTCCGACGACCTGAATTGGAAATCCTCGCAACAGCTTATCCGCAACCTCTCAGACATCACCAGCAAGGACGGCAACTACCTCCTGAATGTCGGCCCGACCGCCGAGGGCGTGATCCCGCAGCCGGAGATCGACCGCCTGCTGGCGATCGGCCGCTGGCTGAAGGTCAACGGTGAGGCCATCTACGCCACACGCGGTGGATTCTATGCGAAGCCGCTCGATTGGGGCCGCACCACCTATCGCGCGCGGCCCGGCAACGGCACCACGCTTTTCCTGCATGTCTGGCAGTGGCCAGCCGACGGCAAAATCCTCGCGCCCGGCCTCAAGCAGGCCCCGCGTTCCGGCCGGTTGCTGGCCAACGGCGGCGGCGTGACTGCGGCCGTGATGGCCGACGGACTGCTGGTAACACTCCCCGGCGCCGCGCCCGACCCGGACGTCTCCGTCGCCGCCCTCGAATTCGACACGCCGATCGTCGTGACGAACGAAGCGCCCATGGCCAAAGACAACGGCGCCTCGGGCACGCTCGTCGATCCGAGCAAGTCGCCGCCGGCGCATTGAAAAAATCCCCCCCCAATCACCCCCATGCAAGACCTCACCCGTTCAATCAAAGCCGCCGCCAGCCTGTGGCTGCTCGGCACCGCCGCGTTGTCCGCTCAGCCGCGGCCGGAAGACAAGCCGCTGCCGCCCCCGCCCCCGGTTCACGTTGAGTTCAAGTTCTCCTTTGGTCCCGGCAAGGCCGTGGCCGGTTACACGAGGGTGCCGGCCGACGAGGTCTATTCCATTGAAAAGGGTTACGGCTTCGACCTCGGTTTGCAGCCGGTCGGCGTCGAGGGCGGAATCGTGACGACGACGGAGGCGCCGTTTTTCTTCTCGGTGAAGGTGCCCGAGGGCAATTACCGGGTGACCGTCACGCTCGGCGGGTTGGAGGGCGAGTCGGACACGACGATCCGCACCGAGTCGGGCCACATCATGGCCGTGGACATCGCCACGGCCGCGGGAATGTCCACCTCGTGCACCTTCTGCGCCAACGTCCGCCGGCCGCAAATCCAGCCACCACCGCCGCAAAACGCGCCGGGCGGAACCATGGTCCACATGTTCCTGGCCGGCGAGGCCGAGGCGCGATGCTGGGACGAAAAACTCACCATCGAGTTCAACGGTCGCCGGCCGGCCCTCCAGGCGATGGAGATCGTCAAGGACGACGCGGTGCCGACCCTCTTCATGGCGGGCGACTCCACGGTAGGCGATCCGCGCCGCGGTCCGGGCGGCAACTGGCCGACGCAGATCTGCCAGTTCTTCAAACCCGAGATTGCCGTGTGCAACAGCGCCGAGGGCGGCGAGACCAGCAAGAGCTTCATCACCGGGCAGCGTTTCGACAAGGTCCTCAGCCAGATGAAGGCGGGCGATTTTTTCCTCGTGCAATTCGGCCACAATGACTCGAAGCCGCAGTGGCCGCAGAGCTACACCGACCCGGCCACGACCTTCAAAGCCTACCTGCAAGTGTATCTCGCCGAGACGCGGCGCCGCGGCGCGACGCTGGTGCTCGTCACGCCGATGGAGCGCCGGAGCAACGGCGACACGGTCGGGCCATGGGCCCGCGCCATGCGGGAGTTTGCCGCGACGGAACACGTGCCGCTCATCGACCAGTGGGCGATGAGCAAGGAAATGTGGACGGCCCTCGGGCCGAACGTTGGCTCGGCCTTTGCCGACCAAACCCATCTCAGCGGTTATGGTGGTTATCTGCTCTCAAAGCTGGTCATCCGCGGCATCAAGGCCAGCGTGCCCGGCCTGGCAAAAATCGTGATGGACGATTTCAAGGACATGGAGCCCGCCCATCCCGAGCCGCCGCCGAAATACCTGCAGCAAGCGCCCGGTCCCGGCGGACGCCCGCAAACGCCGGTCGCGCCGGTCACTCCCAATAATACACCCTGAAGACTGCGCCGAACCTGACAGCACAAGCCGCAAAATCGCCGCGTCAGATGTGCTTGGAGTCGGCTTCGTCCTTCTTCACGTAACCGCTTTCCTGCCGCTGGTGGTTGACGGCGTTCTTCTTCAAGTAGGCTTGATAAACATCGTCGGGCGTCATGCCGAGCGTCTGCGCGAGCGACACGAGAAAGTGAAAAAGGTCCACGACCTCGACCTTGGCGTTCTGCTCGTCGAACTTCTGGTATTTGGCCCACCACTTCCACGGCACGCTGTCGATCAGCTCGGCCGTCTCCTGTTGCATCGCCCTCGTGTAGTTGAGGATCCACTTGGTTTTTTCCTCGTCGGTGGGCGGGGGCAGATTCACTCCAATGCGCTTATTCAGTGCATCTTGCATACGGAAGATCTCTTCAAGTTTGTCCATGGAAACGGAGCCTGAGAGGCCCCCTTCCGGGTGGCAAGCCCCGCGCCCGGGAAAAATAACGTTGCCCTCAGAGGGGGGTTGGGCGAGTTTGACTCGTTATTGCCGCCGTCTGCCCCGAGCGAAATCGAAGGGCTGAGCACGAATCCCGAGCTCCGGCTGGCATCCCAACCCGCGCCGCCCTCTGGCTGGCGCTTTCACAAACAACAACATAGACATGTCCACCACAGAATCGTCCGGTGCTTCCGCCGAAGCCACCGCGACCACCCCGGCGCCAGACGCCGCGTTCCCTACATTCGGCTCCACCCGCGGCTCGGGCCTGGCCCGCGGTAAAGGTAAACGTTCCAGCGCCCCCGCAGCCACTACGGCCGCCTCCACCGCATACACGCCCACCGCGATCGAAGTCGTCAACGCCCCGCGTGAATACACCAACCCGTTCGCCCCGGTCGAAACACCGGCGGCTGTAACTGTAACCGAGCCCGTTGCCGCTGTCGCTCCTGCGCCCGCTGCCCCGACCCCGGTTGCCCCCATCAAGCAATACTCGGCTCCCGCCCGCCCTGTACGGGTCGCCGAGGAAGCCGCCGCTCCAGCGCAGGTCGAAAACGACGAGCCTGCTGAGCTCAACATCCTCGAGCCTGAGCAGCAGAAGACCGCGCCCGCCCAGACTTGGGAGAGCGAGGGCTTCCGCCCCGCCCGCGAATCGCGGTCCGAGCGTCCCCGTCGTGAGGAATCACACCGCGCCGAGCAACGCCCCGAGC
>JAYUBB010000298.1:0-3350 GCA_043741015.1 Opitutaceae bacterium | reverse complement strand
GATATGAACCACGTCGCGCTTTTCCGGATGGCGAACGCCAGCCGGCTGCAGGAGATGCTGCTGCTGCGCGTGCCGTCGGCCATGCCGTATTACCTCGCCGGCCTGCGCATCGCCGCGACGCTGGCGCCGATTGGCGCGATCTTCGGCGAATACATGGTGGGCAACTCCGCCGGCGGCTCGGGCGGACTGGGGTTTCTCGTCTACAGCTACAACACGCAGATCAAGATCCCTGCGCTGTTTGCCACGGCGTTGACCAGCTGCCTGCTGGGCTTTATCTTCGTCGCTGCCGTTTCACTCCTCAACTGGGCCGTACTCCACAAGTGGCACGATTCCTACGACCGCGACGACCATTGAGTCATCCTAAGAAATTTCACCACAAAGGCACAGAGTCACAAAGATCGGATTGCGGGTTATCCTTGGTGTCTTCGTGTCTCTGTGGTTAATAACTCTGATTCTCATCCGAATTTCGATGCATCGCCCCATCTCAATCCTGCTTCTCCTGATCGCGGTCATCGCCCTGGCCGGCTGTGGGAGGAAGGTCGCCGAACCGGCCGCTGGTCCGGTCAAAATCAAATTCCAGACCGATTGGTACCCGCAGCCCGAGCATGGCGGCTACTATCAGGCGCTCGCCAAGGGCTATTATGCCGAGGAAGACCTCGACGTCGAAATCCTGCCCGGCGGCCCGAACGCCCAGGTGATGACCTCCGTGGCCGTGGGCCGGGCCGACCTCGGCATGACCAATGGTGACGACGTGATCGTGGCCATCGCGCGCGGCGTGCCGATCAAGATGGTCGGCGCCGAGATGCAACGCGACCCGCAGGGCATCCTGTTTCACGCGGAGCATCCGCTGCGCGACCTGCGCGATCTGAAGGGGCGGACACTCATGGCGGGCGCCGGTTCGACCTGGATCGAGGTGTTGCGGAAGAAGCTGGGGGTGGAGTTCAACCTCCTGCCCTTGGTGGGCGATCTCGCGCGATTCATGAATAACCCGGAGTTCGTCCAGCAGTGCTTTGTGACCAACGAGCCCTACTTCGCCCGGCAGCGCGGCGCCAACGTCGGAGCCCTCCTCATCGCCAGCGACACTTACGAGCCCTACCGGGTGATGTTCACCAGCCGGGAGTTTTTGACCAAACACCCGGATGTCGTGCGGAAATTCGTCCGCGCCAGCGTGCGTGGCTGGGTGGATTACCTCACCGGTAATCCCGCACCGGCGAACAAGCTGCTCGCGGCGAAACGCGACGACCTGTCGCCGGAGTTCATGGCTTATAGCATCAAGGCGATGAATGACTATAAACTTGTGTCAGGCGACCCCGCCAAGGGCGAATACGCCGGA
The DNA here is from genome assembly GCA_043741015.1 of Opitutaceae bacterium. GTDB lineage: Bacteria > Verrucomicrobiota > Verrucomicrobiia > Opitutales > Opitutaceae > Lacunisphaera. The sequence goes on along the minus strand of JAYUBB010000298.1, from coordinate 2,017 downwards.
CAACTCACCGCCGCGCGCCTGGAAAAGCAGATCAAGCTGTTGCAAGAGGTCGGCGTGCTCGACAAGCCCGTGGCCGTGAGTGGCGTCGCGACATTTGAATTCATCCCGAAGTCCCAAGGCAATTGAACCACGAATAGACACGAAGGAACACGAAGCCAGACTGCAGATTAGTGTTCATTAGTGTGAATTAGTGGTTACCTCTGCATCCATCCCATGAGTATCGAAGCCAAACTCGCCGAACTCGGCCTCCAACTGCCCAACCCGCCCGCCGTCGCCGGCAGCTACGTACCCTACGTACGCACCGGTAATCTGCTTTATCTTGCCGGGACGATCAGCTCGCTCAACGGCCAGATGACACACACCGGCCAGGTCGGCCAGGAGCAGACCGTGCAGACCGCCTACGAGTCGGCCAAGATTTGCGCGCTCAACACGCTCGCCAACATCAAGGCCGCCACCGGGAGTCTCGACAGCGTGAAGCAGTTTGTGCTCGTCACCGGCTTCGTGAACGCCGTCAGCGGTTTCACCGACAGTCCGGCGGTCATCAACGGCGCCTCGGAGCTGTTCGGGAAACTCTATGGTGACGCCGGCAAGCATGCCCGGGCGGCTGTGGCCGCCGCCGGCCTGCCGAAGGGATCGACGGTGGAGATCCAGGTGATCGTGGAGCTGAAGTGACGCGCAGCGTCACAGGGTGAAAGATGAATGTTGAAAGTAAAGATCCCTACCGTTCGGGGTCTTTCAACTTTCACCTTTCAACTGGCTCCCGGTTTACAGCTTCCTGACCAGCACGCGCGAATTGCGGCCACTGTCCTCGTAGGCTTTGAGCCGCGACTCGGGCAGCACGTCCTTGTCGGCTTCCTCGAAACCCACGACAGAGGTGAAGAAGGAAATGGCCTGGGTGGAGAGGGCGATGACCGTGGTCGCGCCGCGCTCTTTGGCCATCATGCAGGCGTAATCGACCATCTTTTTGCCGATACCTCGATGATGGTAGAAGGGCATGACGTAGAGCGAACCAAGCTCGGCAGACTTCGACTTGTCCGGGAAAAGATGGAGGGAGACCGAGGCGATAATGTTCTCGTCGATCTCGAAGACAAAGAATTGATCAATGTTTTTCTCGATGGCGGCCTGGGTGCGGTAGAGCAGTTCCTCGCGCTTCACCGCCTGACGGGTTAGATTGTAGATGGCGCGGACGTCGCGCTTGGTGGCCTGCCGGATCTGCTGGTATTCGTTGCCGTGGATGAGCGTGCCGACGCCCTCGTTGGAAAAAATCTCGTTGAGCAGGCCATCCATCAGCCGGCCGTCGAGCAGGTGGATGCGCGGCGTGCCGGTCTCGACGGCCTTGACGGCGTGCGCGGCCGGGCTGCGCATCGGCTCGTTGATGGACTCGGGCTTGCTCTCCAGCACGGCGCGAAGCGTGGTGGCGGCGATCTGGTGCTGGAGCTTGCCGTTGAGCTCGAGGCCCTCGTGCGGGGTGAGGTAGATGATCTTGGTCGCGTTGAGCGCCTCGGCGAGCTCGGCGGCCAGCAGGTCGGAGTTGATGCGCAACGGCCGGCCGTCACGATCAAAGCCGATGGGATTCACGACGGGCACGACCTGCGATTCGATCAACTGGGTGAGAAATTCCTTGTCCACCCGGTCCACGCGTCCGGTGAACTGGTGGTCCACGCCCTTGATGATGCCGATGGGCACGGCCCGGATGGCGTTGGTCAGCGCAGCCTTGAGGCCGTTCTGGGTCAGGCCCTCGATGACAAGATGGGTGACGCGGGAGGACGCGCGGATGGCCAGGTCGAGGGTGGCGGCGTCGGCCACGCCTGTGCCGTGGATGTCGGTGATCGCGATGCTGCGCGTCTTGGAGAGTTCCTCGATCTGGTGGCCGATGCCGTGGACGAGGATGATCTTGATGCCGAGGCTGCGGAGCACCGCGAGGTCGATCAGGATGTTGGGGAAGTTCTCGTCGGCGACGATGATGCCGTCCAGGGCGATGACAAAGGTCTGGCCCTGAAACCGGGGGACGTATTTC
>JAYUBB010000297.1:0-3355 GCA_043741015.1 Opitutaceae bacterium | reverse complement strand
AAATTGTCATCCGCCGTGCGGCCGACGGGGAGAAGCTCACCACGCTCGACAACAAGGAACGCAGCCTCAACAGCCGCATGCTCGTCATCGCCGATGCGGTGCAGCCGCTGGTCGTCGCCGGCATCATGGGCGGCGCCAGTGCCGAGGTCGATGCCACCACGACCGACATTGTGCTGGAGGCCGCCTATTTCCGCCCGCAGTCCGTGCGGGCGACCTCCAAGCGGCTCGGCTTGGCATCTGATTCCTCCTACCGCTTCGAGCGTGGGGTGGACCCGCACAGCACGCTGGAGGCCGCCCGGCGCGCCGTGGACCTTTTGCTGGAAACGGCCGGCGGCACCGCGGTCGGTCCTTCATTCCAGATTGGCGGTGATCGTCCGTGGTCACGCGAGATCACGGTCACGCCCGCTTACATCAACGAGAAGCTTGGTTTTGAGATTCCTGCCGATGAGCAGCGTGCTGCCCTCGAGGCCTTGGGCCTGGACATCGTGCGCGAGGAGCCGACGGAGCATCGCGGCCCGGCCTGGACCGTCGCGGTCCCGAGTTATCGCAGCGATCTCGACCGGCCGATCGACCTCGTCGAGGAAGTCCTGCGCGTTTACGGCACCGAGAAGGTGCCGGCTGCGCCGGCGGTCGGCCCGGCCTTGGTCGATGGCGACGATGCGCCGGCGGCGATTTTCAATCACAGGGTCACCGACTACCTGGTCGGCCAGCATTTCCATGAGTGCGTGAACTACACGCTGCGCTCCGCGAAGGAGCTCAAGACCTGGGTCTCCGACACCGCGGTGCAGGAGCTGGCGTTGAGCAATCCCTTTGTCGAGGAGCAGTCGCACCTGCGCCCCACGCTGGTGCTGGGCCTGCTCGAGTCGCTCAAACTGAACCAGTCGCGGGGCAACCACGTCGCCCGGCTGTGCGAGACCGGCCGCGTCTTCATGGAGGTCAATGGCATCGTGCACGAGTGCGCCGGCGTTGGCTTCATCATCGCCGAGAATCCCAAGGCCCGGGCTTGGCTCGCGCGAACGGCGCCGGATTTCTACCAGGTCAAGTGTCACCTGGAGATCATCGCGGCGCTGGCCGGGATTGATCTTTCCGCGCAGCCACTCGTGCCGATCGCCGGGGCCTTTTGGGGCTGGCAGGAGGGTCAGGCGGCCGCGGCCGGGGATATGAAGCACGGCTGGACCGCGCGCTTCGGCCTGCTGAACCTCGCCATGGTTCGAGCGGCCGGCATCGAGGGCAAAGTCTGGGCCGGCATGCTGGCGATCCTGCCGGAAAAAATCATTGGCGATTCCGTCCGCCGCCGGTTTCAGAATTTCAGCCTCTTCCCGGCGGCCCTGCGCGACCTCGCGCTGGTGGTCGATGCCTCGCGCCACGCCGGGGAGGTGCGCCAGCAACTGCTCAAGGTGGCGCGCGCCGCGACGGGCAGTACTTTCAGCGTGGAAGCCGTCGAGGTGTTCGATGTCTACCGGGGTGCCGGTCTCCCCGTGGGAATGAAGAGCTTGGCGTTTGCCCTTTCGTTTCGCTCGGCCGAGCGCACCCTCACCGACGATGAGGTCAATGCGGTCTTTGCGCAGATCCAGCAGGAAATCATCACCGGGGGCAGCGTCAGCGTGCGGACCTGAACGGTCACACTCGCCGGCTCAGAGCGCGAACATTTCCAGAAATCTTTTCAGCTCGGAGGGGACGTCCTTGCCCAGATTTTGCACGATGAACTGGAAGAGCTGCTGGACCTCGGTTTGGTGATCAATGCTCATGGGGATGGGGAAAGCCGGCCGGGAGGCTCGCTTGCCCGCCTTGGCCCCATCACGATAGCTGATCTTCAATCCCGAAGTCTCGGTGTTGCCCCGGATGCAGAAGTCATGCACGAGCATTTCGAAAAGTTTCGGGTTCTTGCCCGGGCTGTCGCGCCACACGCTGAGCACGGTCTCCGATTCGCCCTGATATTGTTCCTTGTACAGCCCGGGCTGATCCTGTTTCACGCGGGCGACCGCGATGGAATCCAAGGTGGAGCCGATGATGACGGGCTCCATCAATTGCTGGTAGGCCTTATGCGAGTAGGCATCGGGAAACTTCAGCACGACTCCGGCGCTGACATAGGCCTGACCGGTGCGATAGTTCGCCACCGTGGCGTCGAGCTCGAACAGTTTGTTGTCGAGTTCGAGTTTTACGCAGCAGTTTTCCCCTTTGGACGCAATAGCGGCCGGATGCAGGCGGATGCTCACCCCACTGGTCGAGAGATTGAGCAACTGGCCGCCCCAATCCATGGATGAGTGCTCGCCTGCCGGCAGCAGTTTGCCCTCCCCATCGCGTGCGCTCAGGGTGATCTTGACCTTGAGCGGGAACTTGACCCCGACCGGGTAGCGCTTGGCCCCGCGTTTATCGAGGAGGCCGCCATCGCTCTTTTGGAAATCCAAGATGCGTTTGAAGAGAAGCACGGGCCTAGCGGATGACGATTGGCGGTTCGGGTCAAGCCAGCACCGGGAACGGGACGGTCGCGGGTTGATTTTTTGCCGGTTGCCAACCCGGCTTTCCGCCGCCTGCTTGGAGGGAACCGCCGCCGTCCCGATGAATGCAAATTCCGACATCAATATCGATTACCTGGCCAATCTGGCGCGTCTCGCCCTGACCGGCGCGGAGAAGGAAAAATTCACCCGCCAACTGGGCGACATCCTGCATTATGTGGAAAAGCTCAAGCAGGTCGACGTGACGGGCGTGGAGCCCATGGCGCACGCTTCTCCGGTCTTCAACGTCTGGCAGGACGACACCGTCCGCCCCGGTCTGCCGGTGGAGCAGGCGCTGCGCAACGCACCCGTCCAGCGGTCGCACATGATCGTGGTGCCCAAAGTCGTGGAGTAAACCATGACGGACGAACTCATTTATCTACCCGCCACCCGGCTGGCGGAACTGCTCGGATCGGGGAAAATATCCTCGGTCGAGCTCGTGCAGTCGTGTCTGGCCCGCACCAAGGCCGTGGACGGACGCGTGAAGGCTTTCAATTCCTGCGATCAGGCCGGCGCGCTGGCCCTGGCGCAGGCCTCGGATCAGCGCCGCGCCGCCGGGCAGGTGAGGGGACCGCTCGATGGCATCCCGGTCGGTTTCAAGGATGTCATCGCCGTGGCGAACCAGCCGCTCACCTGCTCGAGCAAAATGCTCGCGAATTTCATTTCACCCTACGATGCGACCGTGACGGAGAAATTGAACGCGGCCGGGGCGATTCCCTTCGGCCGGCTCAACATGGACGAGTTGGCGATGGGATCCTCGACGGAGAATTCGGCGTTTGGCCCGACGGCCAACCCGTGGGACCTGTCGCGCGTGCCCGGGGGCAGCTCCGGCGGCTCGGCCGCCGCCGTGGCCGCGGGCG
>JAYUBB010000296.1:0-29822 GCA_043741015.1 Opitutaceae bacterium | reverse complement strand
GTCAACACGAGCAGCGGCACACCGGTCTCGCAGGCCTCGACAATGGCAGGGAGAAAATTGGCCGCCGCGGTGCCGGAGGTGCAGACCAGCGCCACGGGCCGCCCGCGTTGCTTGGCCAGGCCGAGCGCGAAGAACGCCGCTGATCTTTCGTCCAGGACAGGAATGGCCTCGATCTGGGAATGCCGCGCAAAGGCGATGGCGAGCGGGGCGGACCGCGAGCCCGGCGAGATCACGGCCCGGCGCACTCCGCGCTGCACCAGCGTCTCCACCAGCACGCTGCACCACAGGGTGTTCGTGTTGCGGAAATCCATGGAACTCTCGGGTGCGGTGGTCATGAGTCGGTCAGGGCCTCGATGAGAGCCTTGAACTTCAATTCCGTTTCAGCAAACTCCTTGTCCGGCTCAGAACCGGCCACAATACCGGCGCCGGAGTAGGCGGTCGCCGTGCGACCGTCGACCAGGGCCGAGCGGATGCCGACGAAAAATTCCCCGCCGCCGCGGTGATCCACCCAGCCCTGCGGTCCGGCATAGAGTCCGCGCGGGAATGATTCGAGGCGGGCCATGGCCGCGAGAGCCGGAACCTGCGGTGTGCCGCCGACTGCGGGAGTCGGATGCAACCGCCCGACCAGATCAAGGAGATGTACTCCGGCGGGAAGGTTCGCGCTGATTGGAGTGTGCAGGTGGTGGACGTTGGCCAGCCCGAGCAGGCGCGGGTGCGCGGCGTGCTCGAGCTTGAGGCCCAGGCCGGCGAGCCGGCCCACAATGGAGTCAAGCACGAGGCGATGCTCGCGCAGATCCTTCTCGCTGTGCAGCAGGCCCTGGGCGAAAGCGGCGTCTTCGCTGGCTGATTCGCCACGGGCGGCCGAACCGGCCAGTGCCTCCGTGTGCATGCGGCCACCGGCCACCCGCACCAAACGCTCGGGGGAGGCGCCGATGAAACTTTGGCCCCGGCCGCTTGCGATGGAAAACGAATAACAGCCGGGATAACGCTGCCGCAGGTGGTTCAATATCCCCATCGGGTGAAATTTTTCGGCGGTCGTGTATTTCAGTGCGCGGGCCAGCACGACTTTCTGGTAATCGCCGCGTCCGATCTCGGCGAGCGCCTGCGTCACCGCGCGCCGGTAGGAACCCGCTCCGCCGATCTCCTCGGCCATCTGCGGGGCCGACGGTCGGTCTTTGTGACGGGCCCGGCTGTAGTCAAACGCACCGAACTTGGCGTGTGCCTTCCACACCTTGGCCGTCAGCAGGTCCACGGGCGACTCCGGCGTCACAAGCAGGTTGGCGACCGCCACGGTGCTGTCGCCCATGCGCGCCACCTGCCAGCGGGGCACGAAGAGCTTGAGCGCGGGAAAGGGTTCACCGGGGGTGGAGTCGTCGCCAAATCCGGCGGCAAAAAAGAAATGGGGCCCGGCAAATGGGTCGGCGATGGGCCCGACCGCGATGGTATCGGCCAATGTTCTCTCGATGAATGTCCTCGCCTCGGCGAAGCGTCCGGCGCCCGCTGTCGTGAATTCCACGGCGGCCTCGGCCCCCGCCACGCTGAAACCGGCCGACGGACGCTCCGCGTAGAAATGGGGCTCACCAGGATCAAAGATGGACTCCAGCACGGCCAGGGGATCGAGATTCTCGACCGCCATGCTGATGCTCACCAGTTGCGGCCGGCCCGCCGTCCGGGCTTCGGCGCAGCATTGGAGGAGAAACGACCGGAGGGCATCCGGCGTCGCACTCCCGGTCGGATTGACCGGCGGCGTCTTCACGGTTTGGCCGGAGACACCGGACGCGGGAAGAGCACGAGCGACTCTGCCACCTTGACACCGGTGAGCGTGTTGCCCCAAACGAGCTCGTCGTGCCAGACCACGCCCGGCTTGTGGCCGAGAACGGCGTTGATTTTTTCCGTGGTGGAGGGCGTGACATGCTGGATCAGGGCCACGGCGAGTCGCAACGCCTCGGCCATCGTGGCGAGCGAGGTGCGGAGCAACTCCTGGTCCTTGGGGTCGGCGGACTTGCCCAGTTTCCACGGGGCGCGTTTCTCGATGTATTGATTGGTCTCGGTCAGGAACACCATGGCGCGCTCGAGCGCGGTGTGAAACTGGAAGCCCTCGCAGAGCGGGATGAACTCGTCGCGGGTTTTCACCCAGAGCGAGCGGAGGCTGCGGTCGAGTTCCTCCTCGGTCCCGGCGGTCGGCACGATGCCGGCGGCAAAACGGGTCGTCATGTTGAGCGTGCGGTTGACGAGATTGCCCAGGTTGTTGGCGAGCTCGCTATTGTAGCGCACAAGAAACTGCTCGCGCGTGAAGTCACTGTCCTGCCCGACGTTCATCTCGCGAATGAGAAAGTAGCGGAAGGCGTCGGCGCCGAACTCGGTGACGAGATCAAGCGGGTTGAGGGCATTGCCCGTGCTCTTGGACATCTTGGCCCCGCGTTGCAGCCACCAGCCGTGGGCGATGATGCCGCCGGGCAGCGGCAGGCCGGCGGCGTGCAGCATGATCGGCCAGTAAACCGCGTGCGGCGGCACAAGGATGTCCTTGCCAATGACATGAAAGGTCGCGGGCCAGACCCCGGGCTTGTCCGCCACGGCCGAGTAATAGTTGATGAGCGCGTCAAACCACACGTAGGTGACGTAGCCCTCGTCGAACGGCAGCGGGATGCCCCACTCCAGCCTTTCCTTCGGGCGCGAAATGCACAGGTCGTTGAGCGGGTCCTTGAGAAACTCGACGACCTGCTTCTGCCGGAACGCCGGGAATATGAAGTCGGGCCGCTTTGTCAGGAACTCGACGAGCCAGTCCTGATACTGCTTCAGTTTGAAGAAATAATTCTTTTCCGTGATCTCCGTCACCTCGCCAAATATCTCCGGCCAGGTGCCGCCGGGATTGCGGTCCTTGTCCTGGAGGAACTGCTCCTGGCGGGTCGAGTAGAAGCCCTTGTATTCGGCTTGATAGATCTCGCCTTTGTCAAAGAGCTGCTGGAGCACGGCGCGGACGACCTGTTTGTGGCGCGGCTCGGTGGTGCGGATGAAGTCGTCGTTGGTGATGCTGAGCTTCGGCAGCAAGGCGCGAAACTCGGCGCTGACCTCGTCGCAGAACTGCTGGGGCGGGATGCCGCGCAGCTTGGCGCTGGCCTGGACCTTCTGGCCGTGCTCGTCCACGCCGGTCAGAAAATGCACCCTGTCCCCCATCTGCCGCCGGAACCGGGCGATCACGTCTGTCAGCACCTTTTCATAGGCGTGGCCCAGGTGCGGCGATCCGTTCACATAGTCGATGGCGGTCGTGATGTAGAATGACTGCATAAAAGGGTCAAAAGATGTAGCCAGCAGCAGGCATTTGTCGAAGGTTTTGACGTGGCCGCCCCGATCGGCCTATTCTGGCGACTGTCAGTCCTTCATGAATCTCAACACCCGCTCGTTCGGTCTGGCCATTTTGCTCCTGCTGCTCTTTCTGGGCGCGGCCCTGACCTTGCAGTGGTGGCTCGTGCGGGAGACGCGGCAACTGCAGAATCTCGCCGTCGAGGAACAGCGGGCCCGGCTTGTCCGGATCATCGCGGTAAGCGGACTGCCGCCGGCGAAATGGGACGCCACCTTCCAAGGCGAACTGGGGGCGATGGTCGGTGGCAAAGTGTTGCTGCAAAAAATCGCGCCATCGTCCCCGGTTCCAGCCGCCGACCCCAGCACTCTCACCTTTACCGAATTGCTGAGCAATGCGCCCGACTGGGAGGCCAGGGTGGCCTTTGCCGCGCCGGCCCTCCTGCGCAGCCAGGTGATGCACCAGCGCATCATGGCGGTCATTGTCTTGCTGGCCCTGCTCCTGGCCCTCGTGCCCCTGCTGATCGTTGGCCTGGAGGCACGCCGTTCCCTGTCGGCCGATGTTGCCACCCGCACCCCGTGGGCGGCAAGCCGGGCGCAGGCTGTCGGGATGGAGCAATTCGCCCGGCTGTCCAATGAACGCACTGCCGCCCTTGTCGAAGAGCACGGGGCGCGCATGCGCGCCGAGGAGGATCTGCAGGTTAACCGCACCCTGCTGGGTCACTCCGTGGCCGAGCGCGTCCGTTTGGGTCGCGATTTGCACGACAATATCTGCCAGACGCTCTACGCCGTCTGCCTTACCCTGGAGAGCGTCCAGCGAAAATCCTCCCTCTCGCCTGAGATGAAGCAGCGCACCGACCAATGCCTCGCCGAACTGCGCCGCGTGAACCAGGAGGTGCGGGCCTACTTGCAGGACCTCGAGCCCGGCCGGGTCAACGTGCAGTCATTCGCGGCCGCCCTCGCGGGCATGATCGGCTCGCTTCCCACCGAGGACGAGGCGCGGATTGAACGCCGGCTCGACCCGGAGACGGTCGAGCAGATCCCTTCCCACCAAGTCGCCGAGATCATGAACATATTGCGCGAAGCCGTCAGCAACAGCCTCCGCCATGGCCGGGCCCGGCACATCACCTTGCTGGCCGGCCGGAACGACCAATCCATTGCCCTCTCCGTGCATGACGACGGCATCGGTTTCAACCCCGGTGGCAATCGTGGCCACGGCCTCGACAACATGCAGGCCCGGGCCGCCGCCCTCGGCGGCAGTCTGCAAGTCGAGTCGGCCACCGGCAAAGGCACCCGCATCATCCTCAACCTGCCTGTCCCCACTCCCGCTTGAGCACTGCCCCGACCAAGCCCATCCGCGTCGTGCTGATTGACGACAGCCCGATCATCCGCCTCGGGCTGCGCAGCGCACTCGAGGATTGCCCTGACATTGCGATCATTGGCGAGGCCGGCACCGCCGCCGCCGGCGTCGAGACGGTCGCCCGCCTCAAACCCGACGTGGTCATGCTTGATCTTCATTTACCGGACAAATCCGGCCTGCTCGCCTGCCGCGACGTGCTGAATATATGCCCGGGCACTCCGGTTTTGATCCTCACCTCCAGCAGCAGCGAACGCCATATGCATGACGCCATCGCCGCCGGGGCGAAGGGTTACTTGCTCAAGGAAAACGATGGTGCCTCCCTGGCCGCCGCGCTGCGGGCTGTGGCCCGGGGCGACTCCGTGCTCGATCCGTCAATGTCCGGGCAGGTGCTGAACCTGGTGAGGAACCGCGGCCAGTCCACTCCGCTGGAAAAACTGAACCAGCTCTCCCCGCAAGAGCGCCGCGTGGTGGCTTTGATCGCCGGCGGGCTCACCAACAAGGAAATTGGCGACCAGCTTGGCCTGACCGAGAAGACCGTGAAGAACTACCTCGCCACCATCTTCAGCAAGCTTAACATCAGCCGCCGCACCCAGGCCGCCGCCCTTTATGTTGAGGCCGGCCAGACCCCGGCCCATTGAGCGGTCGAGCCAGACCGGATGCAGCATTTTCGTCGGAGTTGCTGGTGCTTTCGGATTAAGGCGGTTTGCTGAAATGACCTGCCAGGCTCAGCCAGGCGCGACCGCGGTGGCTGATTTTGTTTTTCTCGGTCTCGCTCAACTGGGCGTAGGTGCGGTCATAACCAGTCGGGACAAACAACGGGTCATAACCGAAGCCCGCGCCTCCGGCCGGCTCCCGCCCCAGCACACCATCGCACCGGCCTTCGAAAACATGCTCCTCTCCACCGGGCCCGCGTAGCACCAGCACGCAATGGAAATACGCCCCGCGCCGTCCCTCCGGCACGCCACGCATCACCTCGGTCAGTTTGCACAGGTTGGCCGCGCTGTCATGCTGCGGCCCGGCATAGTAGGCCGACTCCACGCCCGGCGCCCCGCCGAGCGCCTCCACGCACACCCCGCTGTCATCAGCCAGCACCCAGGATTCCGGCGGCAGCAATGCCTGCAACGTTTGCGCCTTCTTCCGGGCGTTGCCCACAAACGTCCCCGTGTCCTCTTCCACTCCCGGCATCCTTTCTGCCGGTACAATCTTGGCCGCCCACTCAGACTCGTGGGCCAGTCGCTGAAATTCCTGTGCCTTGTGCGGATTGCCAGTGGCGAGATGGATGATGACCGGCAAACGCGTCATCAGTAGACCTTCCGGTTGAAGGTCGCCTCGTCCACGAATACTTTCTCCGGATAATGCACGTAGCCGCGCATCAACGCATCGTCGCCATGCACCTCGTGCCGCACGGTCTGCAACCGGATCGCGTTCTCCAGAGTCTCAGTGCGCAGTCCGCGCAGGATCGCCTTGCCCTTGTCATCGGCGAAGAGGACCGGGGCGTGGTAGGTGAATAGATAGTCGAGCTCCCGCGCCTGGAGGAGTTCACTCAGGAGTTGCGCGCCGCCCTCAAAGAAAACCCCCGTGATGCCCTCCTGCGCGCAGCGGACGCGGAAGTCCTGGAAATTCACCTTCGGCGTGGTCGAGTTGATCACCCAGGCTTTCACGCCCATGGCGTTGAGTTTCCTTACGTAGCCAAGACCGCCATGCGGAGTCGTCACCACGATGGTCCGCTCGCGAAACTCGTCTGTGTAGACACTGGGCATCGCCTTGTCTGTTACCGTGCGCAACAGGCCGTCGAAGACGAAACGCCATGGGCACCACTCCGTGCCGTCGATCCGGGCGGTCAGACGGGGATTGTCGGCCCGCACCGTCCCCGCGCCGACGGCGATCGCCGGGAAATAACGCCGCCAGAGATGCCCGTTGGCCCGGGCCGCGTCGCCCGTGATCCATTTGGAGTCACCATTGCGGGTCGCCACTTTGCCGTCGAGTGTCACGCCGGACTTGGCCGCAAACAACGGCCGGCCGGTGGTGATCCAATGGTTGAAAATTAAATTCAGATCCGTGCAGTCTGCCGCCAGCACGCCCTCGATCACCTCGGCTCCTCCGGCTCGCAACAGCTCATAGCCCTTGCCGGCGTGGGCGGGATTCGGGTCAGTTGCACCCACGACGACCTGGCTGATACCGGCGTCCACGATGGCCTCGGTGCAAGGCGGGGTTCGTCCGTGCGTGCAGCAGGGTTCGAGCGTCACATACATCGTTGCGCCGGGCTTCGGCTTCCGGCCGAGTGCCCGCAGCGCATCGATTTCCGCGTGCGGCCCTCCGGCCTTCGCGTGATGGCCTTCGGCGACAATCCCGCCGTCCTCCACGATCACTGCGCCCACCAGCGGGTTCGGGTGTGTCTCGCCCCAACCTCGTCTGGCCACCGTGATCGCCCGGCGCATGAAATGCTCGTGTGTCTCGTTGCTCATTGGACGATCGCCGCCACGTAGGGATTGGTTTCCTTCTCGGCGCCCACCGTGGTGCGCTGTCCGTGCCCGGGAAACACGACCGTGTCGTCTGGCAGCGTGTAGATTTGCTCGCGGATGGACCGCTCCAGGATTCCGAAACTGCCGCCCGGCAGATCCCACCGGCCCACACCGCTGTTGAAGAGTGCATCGCCCACGAAAGCAGCTTTGGCCGCCGCCTGGTGGAACAGCACATTGCCCGGGCAATGCCCTGGCACATGCCGTACCTCGAACTCGCGACCCAGCGCCTTCAACCGCTCGCCCTGGTCCACCCAAGCGTCAACCTTCACTTCCTCCAGACCCATTCGCTGGCCCATGAAGCCCTCCATGATTTCCGGCGTCTCGATCAGCATTTGGTCGGCCCGGTGAGCGCGCACCACGGCGCCTGTCCCGCGCTTGACGGCGGCGCCATCCTGCATGTGGTCCCAGTGTCCGTGGGTCAGCCAGAGCTCTGTCAACTTGCAGCCCTCCTTCTCCAGCAGTGGCGTGATCCTGGCCAGAATGCCGCCCGGAGCGTCCACCAGCACCGCTTCGCCGAGCTTGGCGTCGGTCAGCAGGTAGCCGATGGTCTGGATCGGTCCGGAAGGCAGGACGTGGATTTTCACGCCGGCTACATTCGCCCAACGGGCGGTTCACGCGCAACGTCAAAGGCGCTGCCACCTTCTCCCGGCACTCCCGAGCATTGCTTACCCTGTTCGTCAAAAGGGCGGCCGGCTCCGCTTACTATCCAAGGCAGCGCGCACCGTCCGAAACAGCCGCTCGAGCTCGTAGGGCTTGGCCAGGAAGTTGATGCCGTCAGTCAATTTCAGTTCCTTGCCGGCAATTTCCGCGTTATAGCCGCTGGAATATACGACCTTCAGGGCAGGTTTCTCCTCCAACAATTGCCGCGCCAGCTGCTGGCCGGAAATCCCCTCCGGCATGATCATATCGGTCAGCAGCAGTGCAATCTCGTCCTTGTGTTTGGCCCAGACCTCGAGTGCCTGACGTCCGTTTACCGCCGTCAGCACGCGATAGCCCTGCCGGTTGAGCGCAATCACGCCCATTTCCTGCACCGACGGTTCATCTTCGACCAACAAAATGATTTCGCCCTGTCCCCGGGCGGGCAAGGCGGGGGATTCCATGGTCGCAGCCAGAGGTGCCGTCGCCAGCCGTGGCAGATAGATGTGAAACGTGGTGCCCCGGCCCACTTCGCTCTCCACTTCAATCCAACCGTGATGCTGCTGCACAATGCCAAATACGGTGGCCAGGCCAAGCCCGGTGCCCTTGCCCACATCCTTGGTGGTGAAGAACGGCTCGAAAATCCTGGCCCGAAGCTCGGGTGGGATGCCCGTGCCCGTATCGCTGACCGAGAGCCGGACAAACGAGGCCGGTTCAGAAGCACCCGACCGCGTCTCCGTAACCGGTGGAACGCGCAGCTCGCTCCGGGTCGCAATCCGCAGGGTGCCGCCGCCGGGCATGGCGTCGCGCGCATTGACCGCCAGATTGACCAGCAACTGTTCCATCATGCCGGCATCCCCGTGGAAAGTCAGTTGCTCGGGCGCGTAATCGAGCTGCATGATCACCACCTCGCCCAGGATCCGGCGGAGCATCTTGGTGGGATGTGACACGACCTCGTTGAGATCCAGCGCACTGGCGCTGATGATCTGACGCCGGCTGAACGACAGCAACTGGCTCGTGAGATTAGCCGCCCGGTTGGCCGCCGCCGAGATCTCGCCCAGCGACTCGGCAATCTCCGGCGTTACCTGTGGATTCCCTTTCAACAGGCCTAGGTGCCCGATGATGGCGGTCAGCATATTGTTGAAGTCGTGTGCCACCCCGCCGGCCAGCTGGCCGATCGCCTCCATTTTCTGCGCCTGGCGCAACTGCCCCTCGAGCGACTGACGGTCGGTGATGTCGCCAACGTAACAATGAACCACTCTCTGTTTGGTAATTGGATAAAACGACCAGGAAAGTGTGCTCTCGCCGTGTTTGGTCTCCAACCTCTGCCTGGGCCGGCCGCTCGCCAGACACTCGGCCACGATGGAGCCCGTCTCCGCCGGCAGCAATTGCTCCAGGCTGGCAAAACCTACTTTCCGCGCCATCCCGACCGCCGCCGGGTTGTGGTAAAGCAAAGCGCCGGCGTCGCTGAATTCCAGCACGGGATTGGGGTTCAGTTCCGGGAAAACAGCAAGATGCCGCACCAGCTCCTCAGCCTTCTTGTTCTCGGTGACGTCGCGGAAGGTCCAAATTCGCCCGTAGTATTTTCCGCCCTTGTCCCGGACAGGCGCCGAGTAGCGGTCCAGGACCGTGCCATCAATCAGTTCGATTTCATCCCGGCTGATTTCGGCCGGGTGTGAGTAGAGATAGGCGACTTTTTCCGCGAATTGCCGCGAATTTTTTGTCCGACCCGTTACGAACTGAATCTGCTTGGCGTCGTCCTTGTCTTCGGCGATTTCCGGGGGAATTTTCCACACCTCCGCCATGCGTCGGTTCTGCAGGATCTTCCTTCCCGCACTGTCCACCACGAGGATCCCGTCGAGGGCTGAATCCACCTGGGCATCGAAGAACGCCGTCCGCCAGAGCAGCTCCTCCTCCACCCGCATGCGTTCCGTAACATCCCGATAATTGGTGACAATGGCCCGGACCGCAGGATCAACCAGCAGGTTGGTCGCCACCCCTTCGAGCCAGAGCCAGCGTCCGTCCTTGTGCCGGCGCCGCCACAGCATCGGAATGGGCTGGCCCGGTTTGGCCATGAGTTGCGCGAAGGTCTTCTTAATCAGCGGCAGATCGTCGGGATGCGTGTTCTCCATGCCGTTCCGCCCGATCAATTCCGCCGGGGTGAAGCCTTCAACCGTCTCGACCGACGGGCTGAGATAGAGTATTTTATTCTCGGCATTGTTGAGTGCGATACAGTCCCCACTGTGCTCCGTGAGAGCCTGAAACCGGTGCCTGCTGGTGCGCAGTCCTTCCGCAAGTATGCTGATCAGGAGGCCCGCCGGTATCAGGACCAGCCATTGCGTGGACTTCAGCCCGGACAGGAGTGGCAATCCGTCAGCCGGTCGTATTAGAAAATAATCCGACATCAGCGCACTGATAATTGTGGCGGCGATACCGGGCCCCAGTCCACCGACGTAGGCACTGATGATCGCTGGCAGCACGAAGAGGATTATCATCGGTGGGTCACCGGGCTTGTAGCCCAGCGACAGCCGGCCCACCAAAGTGGCAACCGGCAGTATCACAGCCAGCCCGTAAGCCAGCCAAAACCCGCTCCGGTGAGATGTGCTGACTGGAGTTAGCACAGTCACGGTTGGGGGCTGCTAGCAGCAGGAACCTGCCGGACACACCGACAGAAATCGGGCGCGAATCCGACACTCAATGGCCACGGTGACTTGGGGGTGATTTTCACAGACAAACAAACGCTAACGCTGTCCTTATCTGCGCTGGAACAATCCGCACGCTGTCCGCAGTCCGGGACAAGGCAAGCATGCAGCCGAATGCCAGCCCCACCCGGCAGCTCGGACCCGTGTCCTGCCTTCGTCCCTGCTGTCCTCTGCTTCAATGACCGCCGCCCGGATCCCTCGATTTCTTCGCCACGTTGCCGGGGAATCCTTCCGCTCAAGGCCCGGCAGTTGGCGCGATGGTTCCGTCGCAATCCAGGTTGGTGCGAACGATCTTGGCCAGCTGGGACACGTCGAACGGCTTGGGCAGGTAGTTGCGCCCATCCTCCAGCGGAAAATTGCTCCCCGCCACCTCGTGGCTATAGCCACTCATGTAGATGACAGGCAGCCGCTGATTGTCCGCCTCGAGCCGCTCGGCCAATTGACGCCCGTTGACTCCGCCGGGCATCACGAGGTCGGTAATAAGCAGATCAATCTCGTGCCGGTGGACTTGCCAGAGTTGCAGGGCTTCCGCGCCGCTGTTCGCAGTGATCACCCGGTAGCCGAGGCCGCACAAGGCCACCTCGCCCACGGTGCGCACGGATTCCTCGTCTTCCACGAAGAGCACGGTCTCATGTCCGCCCCGGATCCCGGCCGCTTGCAGGGCGACGGCCTCTCGCAGGGCCGACGCCAGGCGAGGGAAATAACCCCGGAAGGTGGTGCCATGCCCTGCCTGGCTCTCGACACTGATCCAACCCTCATGCTGTTGCATTATGCTATTAACCGTCGCCAGTCCCAACCCGGTGCCCTTGCCGATTTCCTTGGTGGTGAAGAACGGGTCGAAGATGCGTGGCAAGACCTCGGGGGTAATGCCGCTGCCGGAATCAGTGACCGTCAGACAGGCGAACGCGCCGGGCCGCCCCTGCCTCAATTGTCTCGCCGCGGCTTCATCGAGGTCGGCCGCCTCCGTCGAGATGTGCAGCACGCCCCCGTCAGGCATGGCATCGCGAGCATTGACCAACAGGTTAAGCAACACCTGCTCGACCATGCCTTCATCCGCCCGGATCGGCAGCGGCCGCGGCGCGCAATCAACCCGCAGTTCGATATCCTCACTCAGCAGCCGGCGCAGCATCTTGGTCAGATTGGACACCAGGCTGTTCAGATTATGATCGGCCGGTTGCATGGCCTGCTGCCGGCTGAACATCAGCAGCTGTCTCGTCAGATTGGACGCCCGGTCGGCGGCTTGATCAATCTGCTGAATCGAATTGAATATCTCCGGCGAGACCTGGTCTTTATGCCGGAGGAGTCCGATGTGGCCCTTGATCACGGTCAGCAGGTTGTTGAAGTCGTGAGCCACGCCGCCCGAAAGCTGGCCAATGGCCTCCATTTTCTGCGACTGGCGGAGTTGCTCCTCCAATTGCCGGCTCTGCGTGATATCGCGTGAGTTGATCACAGCCAGTTTTTCACCGCCGACACCAGTCATGCTTTTGCCCAGGGACTGCAGGGTGCGCCAGGTCCCGTCGCGATGCCGGACGCGATACTCCAGCGGCGTCGGCCTCTCCTGACCAGCCATGACCCGTTGCAGGGCCGACACCACCCCGGCCTGATCCTCCGGATTGACGAACTGCAGTGAATGATGGCCGGTCAGCTCCTCGGGCTGGTAACCCAGCACCCGCGCCGTGGAGGGACTTTGATAGAGGATGTTTCCGGCGGCATCGAGCACGGCAATGATGTCCGAGCCATTTTCAATCAGCTGGCGGAAACGCTCCTCGCTAGTGCGTAAATTTTCCTCCGCCTGTTTTTGCTCCCAGCGTAACCGGGTTTCCTCCAGCGCGTGGCTGACGGCCGAACCCAGTCGCGCCAGCCGGTCCTTAATCAGGTAATCTGCGGCGCCCTGTTTAATCGAGGCCACCGCCATTTCCTCGCCGACGGTCGAGGAAACGAGAATAAACGGCACCTCCAGCCCGCTCTGTTTCAGCAGTTCCAACGCCCGCAGGCCGCTGAATTGCGGCATCGAGTAGTCGGACAGGACCAGATCCAGCCCGGCGTGCAGCTGGGCCCAATACGCCGCCTCCGTGTCCACCCGCTGCCAGACCGGCTCAAAACCGGCGTGCCGCAGTTCCCGCAGGAGCAACTCGGCATCCTGGAGGTTATCCTCGACGAGCAGTAACTGGAGTGGCCGGGGCATAAAGGTTGTCTTACTCGGGCAATTTCGGCGGATGATTCAGGAGGAGCCAATAGAAGCCCAGGTCCCGCACCGCCTCGGCGAAGCGCTCGAAGTTCACCGGTTTCACGAGATAGCTGTTCACTCCCAGCTGGTAGCTTTCCACCACATCCCGTTGCTCCTTCGACGAGGTCAATATGACCACGGGGATGACCTTGGTGCGAGGGTCAGACTTGAGGCGCTTGAGCACCTCGATGCCATCGACCTTGGGCAGCTTGAGATCGAGCAAAATCACCTTCGGCCCGTCCGCCAGTTTGCGTCCGGCATGCACGCCTTCGCCAAAGACGAAGTCCAGGGCCTCCGCCCCGTCGCGGGCGACCTGGATGAGGTTGCTGACATTTGCTTTCTTCAGTGCACGCAGGGCCAGCTCCATGTCCTGGGGATTGTCCTCGACCAGCAGAATCTCCACAATGTTGGTTTCATTCATGATCAGGTTCCTCCGTTCAGGGTGAAATAAAAGGTGGCGCCGCGATCCACCGCGGCCTCGGCCCAGATCCGTCCACCGTGGCGGTGAATGATGCGCTGCACAATCGCCAATCCGACGCCGGTGCCCTCGTAATCTTCCGCGCGGTGGAGCCGCTGGAAGACGCCGAACAGCTTGTGGACATAGCGCATGTCAAAGCCCGCACCGTTGTCACGGATGAAGTAAACCGGCCCGGCCGGCTGCTCAATGCTGCCGACCTCGATGATTGCCGACTGGCGCTTGCCGGTGTATTTCAGCGCATTGGAGAGCAGGTTCAGCCAGACGTGCTTCAGCAACGCCGGGTCGCCCACACACGCCGGCAGTTCGCCGATCTTGATGTCGATCTGCCGGCCGTTGCGGTCGGCCGCCAGATCCGCCAGCGCGGCCTGCACCAACGGGCCCGTCTCCACCGGCTGCTGGCGCATGCCCTGCCGGCTGAGTTTCGAAAACGCCAGCAGATCGTCGATCAGCTCGCCCATGCGTTGGGCACTCTCCCGGATCGTCTGTAACTGGCGGCGGCCCTCGGCCGGCAGCGCCGGACCGTAGTCCTCCAGCACCGCCTGGGAAAACCCGTCCACTGCACGCAGCGGCGTGCGCAGGTCGTGCGACACCGAGTAGGAGAACGCCTCCAGCTCTTTGTTCGCCGCCTCGAGCTGCCTCGTGCGCTCGACCACGCGATGCTCCAATTCGGTGTTGAGCAGGTTGATCCTTTCCTCCGCGGTCCGGCGCTCGATCGTCGCCCAGCAACGTTCGACGACATCCTCGACGAGGGCGATCTCGCCCGGCTTCCAATCACGCGGTGCCGCCTGATGCACGGCCATCATGGCGCGAAGCACGCCTTCCTTGACGAGCGGACACGTGATGATCGCCTTGATGCCGATGGCGTTGAACATGTCCGCTCCTTCGCCTGGCAAAAGCTCCGCCTCCACATTGCGAATGACCAGGGTCTGTCCGCGGTGGAGGGTGGCCACGGCTCGCGCCCCAAAAAGGGAAAGCTGGTATTTGCCCACCGTGCTCGCGCAGTCGTCGGTGTAATCGTGCAGGATGGTGAACTGCTCGCCGTCTTGCTCCACATCGGCATAGGCACAACGTGAAACGCGCAGGTGCTCGCCCAGCATCCGGGCGGTCACGGCCATGATCTGAGCCGGATCGGCCAGCGTGCGTGTCGTCTCAACCAGATTGTTTAGAAAGCGAAAGCGTTCTTCGCTCTCCCGGATGGCTTGATCCGTCCGCCTGCGCTCGGTGATGTCGCGGACCACCTTCGACGCCCCGATGATACTTCCCGCCGACCCCCTGATGGCGGAGACCGTAACCGAGACATCAACCGTACTGCCATCCTTGCGCAGTCGCACGGTGTCAAAATGCCGGACATTTTCCCCGCGCCGGATGCGAGTGAGTATTTCCGTTTCCTCGTGCCGGCGTTCGGGCGGTATCAGCCGCACAATCGACTGACCCACCATTTCCAGCGCCGAGTAGCCGAAGATTTTTTCCGCCCCGGCATTCCAGCTTGTGACAATGCCGGATAAATCCTTGCCGACGATTCCATCATCCGAGAATTCCACGATGGCAACAAGGCGGGCGGCGGCGGCTTCCATCCGCTTCCGCTCGGTGACATCGCGGTAGTTGGTCACGATGGCGCCGATGGCCGGGTCGGCCAGCAGATTGGTCGCCACGCCCTCGAGCCAGAGCCACCGGCCGTCCTTGTGCCGGCGGCGCCAGAGCACGGGGATGGGCTTGCCCGGGCTGGCCACCAGTTTCTCGACGACGTCCGCCACCAAGGGCATGTCGTCGGGATGGGTGTTCTCAGTGCCGTTGCGTCCGATCAATTCCTCCGGCGAGTAACCCTCGATCACGCTGACGGAAGGGCTGAGGTAGAGGATCTTGTTAGTTGCATCGATCAAGGCGATGCCGTCGGCGCTGTGCTCGAGGAGAGCACGGAAGCGGTGCTCGCTGTGGCGCAGCGCCTCGGTTTTGGCGCTCACCTCCTGTTGCATGTGTTCGAAGGCGTGGGCGAGCATCCCGATCTCGCCGGCCGCGGCAATTTTCTCCGGTGCCGCCTTCCCGCTGGAAAAGGACTCGACCGTCCGAGTCAGCGTGACCAGCGGTTTGGTCAGCGAGCGGCTCACCCACACCGCCAGCCCGACGGCCAGCAGAGTCACGGCGCAGCCGGCCATAAGGCTCGAACGGCGCACCAAGGTGACGGCGGCCAGCAACTGCGCCTTGGGCACCACCTCGACCACCGCGGCCCATGGCACACCTTCCGCTCGCAGTGGCATCAGCGCCACTCCCAGCGCCTCGTCAGCTTGGGACGGAATCAGTCGCGTAAACCCCTCGGAGGTTCCGAGCGCGTCCGCCAGCGCAGGATAGTCCCGCTGCAGGCGGTCGTCTCCGCCCAGATCGAAACCGAAGGCTTTCTCGGACTGCGGATGACGCAGGTAATAGCCGTCCCGGTTCACCACGAACACCTGCCCGCCCGGGTGTTCCGGCGTGTTCATACGGTTGAAGGCCCGGCGCAGGTCAACGTTCACGATCAGGATTCCGAAGGCCTCACCCTTCGCGGTGCAAACCGGTGTGGCCGCCCGGATCACCGGGAGATGCGGGACCTCGATTTTTCCATGCTCCTGATTCAGATCGATCCGGGAAAGATAGATCGCCCCCGGTGCCAGCTTGATGGTCCCGACGAAATAATCCCGGTCGCCTTTTGCCTGCAGTTCCCTGTCGGGCACCACTCTCACGGACCCCTCCGGGCCCGAACGGTCCACTCGCACAATCTCCCGGCCACCGTCGGCGACCCCGATAAAGCGAATCTGCATATAGGCGGGCTTGGCGTGCAATTCGGCGGTGAAACGCCGGGCCAGTCGCATCCGCCACACTTCCTCGGACGAACCGTCCTCGGGATCGACTCCCCCGTTGCTGCGTGCGCGGGCGATTCCCTCAAAGGCGGCGACGCCGGTGGTGAACGCCTGCACATCACCCCGCACCGCCGTGATCACCTCGTCAAGATACGCGGCCTGCCGACCGGCATGGGCCTGCAACCGGGCAAGCTCACTCGGCAGTATTGCTTCGACCAGATTACGGTAGGTGAGCACACCCACAACCGCTGCGGTCACCAGCACCAAAGTCACCATCACCAGGGTCAGGCGGCCGGAAAGATTCATGCCACAACCTCCTCGTCATACCGTCCAGCTCCAACACCATTGAGGTCTAGTGCTTCGCCCTCCGGTGCCGTTGGAACAACAGCGTCGGTGGCCTCCCTCTCTGCCATGGCGGCAAAGGCGGCGTTCATTGGGCTCTGGGTTTAGGGGGTTTGCGCAAAAAACTCCTGCTGCAACGATGCCGTCGGCCCTTTCCCTTTTGGCGGCACCCCGCAGCGGGTGGCTTAACTTATGACGCATAATGTTGGCATTTATTCCTAACGCAAGCGCCCTGACACCAACGCGGACTGTAAAAATAGCCTTCCCCATGCCCCAACGCTGTTGTTAGCTGACCACTCTGGATTCTGAAATGCTGAATCCAGCTTTCCTCGTAATGACCTCCGCCCAGATCCGCCAGTCGTTCCTCGATTTCTTCAAATCGAAACAGCACGCCATCGTGGTCGGCCAACCCGGACACCCCCGCCCACAGCCAGTCAAAACGGCGGCTGGCTCTGCCTGCCGTCCAGCGCAGTGCGCACCGTCCGGAACAGCCGCTCGATTTCGTAAGGTTTGGCCAGGAAGTTGATGCCGTCGGTCAATTTCAGCTCCTTGCCGGCGATCTGGGCATTGTACCCGCTGGTATAGACGACCTTCAATGATGGTTTGTCCGTCTGGAATTGCCGCGCCAGTTGCGTGCCGGAGATGCCTTCCGGCATGATCATGTCTGTCAGCAGCAGATCGATCTCCGCGTGGTGCCCGGCCCATACCTCGCGGGCAGCGGGGCCGTTCGCCGCCGTCAGCACCCGGTAGCCATATCTGCTGAGGGCCCGCAGACCCATTTCTTGGACCGAAGGTTCATCCTCGACCAGCAGCACCAGTTCGCCCCGGCCCCGAGCGGGCATGGCGGGCGTTTCCGTTGCCGCCGCCAGCGGGGCTGTCTCCAGTCGCGGCAGATAGATATGAAAGGTGGTGCCGCGACCCACCTCGCTTTCCACCTCAATCCAGCCCTGGTGCTGCTGCACGATGCCAAATGCCGTGGCGAGACCGAGTCCGGTGCCCTTGCCCACATCCTTGGTCGTGAAGAAGGGCTCGAAGATCTTCGCCCGTATCTCCGGGGATATGCCCGTGCCCGTGTCACTGACCGAGAGCCGGACAAACGCCCTTGGCTTGGTGGTCCCGGGCGGCTCTTCCACCGCCGGGGAGGCGCGATGTTCGCCTCCGGTGGAGATCCGCAACGTGCCGCCCCCGGGCATGGCATCCCGGGCATTGACCGCCAGGTTGACCAGCACCTGCTCCATCAGGCCGGCATCGCCATGGAACACCAGTTGCTCGGACGCATAATCATGCTTGATGACGACCTCTTCCCCCAGAAGCCGGTGGAGCATCTTGGTAAGATTGTCCACGACGGCGTTGAGATCCAGATCGCTGGTGCGCATTACCTGGCGCCGGCTGAACGCCAGCAACTGGCTCGTAAGTTTGGTCGCCCGGCTGGCGGCGGTGCCGATCTCCTTGAGTGATTCGGCAATCTCCGGCGTCACCTGCGGATTCCCCTGCAGCAGACCCAAATGCCCGATGATGGCGGTCAGCATGTTGTTGAAATCGTGGGCGATCCCGCCGGACAGCTGGCCGACCGCCTCCATTTTCTGCGATTGGCGCAGTTGCTCCTCCAATTGCAGCCGTTCGGAGATGTCGCCGATGTAGCAGTGCACCACCTGCTCAGAAGCGATCGGGTAGAACGACCAGGAAAGCGCGAATTTTCCCTGAAAGGTCCCCAAGTGCAACCTCGGTTGTCCGGTGGCCAGGCACTCCACCACGATTGAGCGCGTCTCCGCCGGCAGAATTTGTTCCGGACCGGCCATGCCCACTTTCCGCGCCATGCCCATCGCCGCCGGATTGTGGTAGGCCAACCTGCCCTCGGCGGTGAATTCCAACACCGGATTGGGATTCAGCTCCGGGAAGTTCGCGAGGTGCCGCACCAACTCCTCGGTCCGCTTGCGCTCGCTCAGGTCGAGCACGAAGGCGACCCCTTCACCCGACTGCTCCGGGAAACTGGCTCCGCCGATCAGGATCGGCACCCGCGAACCGTTCTGGTGATAATATTCCTTCTCATATGGCTTGCAGGCGCCGGACTCGGCCACTTCCCGCAATCCGTTTTGGTCCAGCTCCCGAAATTCGGGCGGGGTCATGTCCCGCCAACGGATCCGGCCCCGGCGCACGTCATCCTGCGTGTAGCCCACGATGCGCAGAAAGGCGTCGTTGGCCGCGCTGATTTCTCCGGCGGTATTCCAGAACATCATCCCGATCAGGCCGGACTCCATGATGCGACGGAATCGTCCTTCGCTCAGGCGCAACGCCTGCTCCTTCTCCCGTTGCGCCGCCATCTGCATGTCAAACAGCAGCATCACCAGGCCGAGCGAAAAACCCAGAACCCGTGCCGCCCACGCAAAATAGATCCACTCCGGATAATAGCCGAAGTAGTATTGAAACGGCACGGCGATGGCGAAGACGATATACGGCACGCCAAACACGATCGCCAGCAGGGCGCCGGGCAATCGGGTTCTCCGCCAGGTGCTGATGAGCCAGAAAAGGATCGTCATGCGCGCCACGGTCACCGGCACAAAGATGACGAACAGCTCCGTCAGCACGCTCAGAAAGCCCACCCGGTCTGGGGGCAGGCCAAGCCAGCCGGGCAGAACCGCAGGAACGAGATACCGCAGTGTTAGAATCAGCGGAATGCTGATCCCGATGTAATACCGGACCAGACGGACCGGCAACCGCACCCCCATCAGATCAGCACAGCCAGCCAGCAGCCACCACGTGGCGAAAATGCCCAGGCAGTCCGACAGGCTGTGCCAGTGGTTCAGCCAACCGCCCAAATCATGCAGCTGCGTCAGGTTGATGCAGGCCCGGAACGCCTCCAACAACCAGCTCTGGGCCATCAAGCGCGAGAATCTAGCCGGATGCTGCCGGTTCAAAAACAGAAACATGCAGCCAAAGGCCGCATGCAGCATGATGACCATCTGGATGATGACAGACTGCACTTGTGGGGAGCGTCCGCGGTCCAGTCGGGTGTCCGCTGGCCTCGGGGGAACCGGAAGCTACCGGCCGGTCCGCGCACCTACAACGCTAAATCACGTCTTGCCACCCCGCCCCTGCTTTCTGTCCTCTGTCTTCCGACATTTGTCGCCTGATTCATGACCTCCGCCCAGATCCGCCAGTCGTTCCTCGATTTCTTCAAATCGAAACAGCACGCCATCGTGCCGTCGTCCTCCCTCATGCCGACGGCCCCCAATCTGCTGTTCACGAACGCCGGCATGAACCAGTTCGTGCCCTACTTCCTCGGCGACCAGACGGCGCCGTGGAAGCGTGTGGCCGACACCCAGAAATGCATCCGTGCCGGCGGCAAGCACAACGACCTCGAGGACGTCGGCTTCGACACCTACCACCACACAATGTTCGAGATGCTGGGCAACTGGTCCTTCGGCGACTACTTCAAGAAGGAGTCACTGACCTGGGGCTGGGAGCTGCTCACCAAAGTCTGGGGCATCCCGCCGAAGCGCCTCTTCGCCACGGTCTATTCGCCCGACAAAGCCAAGGGCGACCCCGCCGACTTCGACCAGGAGGCCTACGACATCTGGGCCGGTCTCTTCAAGGCCGCCGGCCTCGACCCCGCCGTCCACATCGTCAACGGTAACAAGAAGGATAATTTCTGGATGATGGGCGATACCGGCCCCTGCGGCCCGTGCTCGGAGATCCATTTCAACCTGCTCCCCTCCGACGACGAAGTCGCCGGCCGCAAACTCGTCAATTCGAGTTCGCCGCGCTGCATCGAGATCTGGAACCACGTCTTCATCCAGTTCAACGCGAACGCCGACGGCACCTTCGCCCCGCTCGCGGCCAAGCACGTGGACACTGGCATGGGCTTCGAACGCGTCGCCGGCATCCACGCCACGACAAAGGGCTTCAAGGACTTCGCCGCCGAACCGTCGAACTACAACGCCGACGTCTTTCAGCCGACCTTTGACAAACTCACCGAGCTCTCCGGCAAGACCTACGCGAAGACTGTCCCGTCGAAACGCGAAGGCCTGACTGAGCAGGAACAGACCGACATCGCCTTCCGCGTCCTCGCCGACCACGCCCGCTGCGTATCCTGCGCCATCGCCGACGGCATCCTCCCGGGCAACGAGGGCCGCAACTACGTCATCCGCCGCATCCTCCGTCGCGGGATCATGTATGGGCAGAAAAATCTCGGCCTGAAGACCGGCGACTTCTCCGCGCTGGTCGCACCCGTCATCGAGTCCCTCGGCGATGTCTTCCCCGAACTCAAAACCCAGCGCGTCATGGTCGAGAAGGCTATCCGCGCGGAGGAGGAATCGTTCGGAAAAACATTAGATCGAGGACTCGATTTATTCAGTGGCTTCATCCGCGAGCGTGAAACCCAGCGAAACATTATCTCTATGACGATGCCAGATGACTCGGGGGAATATTTCTATGGCAAGCACAAGTATGTCCCTCAGAGCACAGTGATTCCGGGATCCATAGCTTTCGAACTTTACGACACTTACGGTTTCCCTCTGGACATGACACAACTCCTCGCCTCAGAGCGCGGACTATCGGTTGATTCCGCCGGCTTCGAAACAGAGATGGAAAAGCAGCGCGAGCGCGGCCGCGCGGCTCGGAAGACAGATGTCATCGTCGCCTCCACCGAGGGCGAGGCCGTGGCCGAGGCGACCAAGTTCGTCGGCTACAGCATCGACGCGACCCATGCCACGCACGCGAAACTCGTGGATGTGGTGAAGACCGAGAAGGACACCTACCTCGTGTTCGACCAGACGCCTTTCTACGCCGAGATGGGCGGCCAGGTCGGCGACACCGGTCACGCGCTCATCGACGGCCACAAGGTCGACATCACCGACACCGTCAAAGACAAGTCCGGCCGCCATCTTCATAAACTCGCTCCCGGCTCCACGCTCCCTGCTCCCGGCTCTGCCGCCACGCTGCACGTCGATTTCCACCGCCGGCGCGCCATCAACCGCCACCACTCGGCGGCGCACCTGATCCACTGGGCCCTGCGCAAGATCCTCGGCACGCACGTCCGCCAGTTCGGCACGCATAAGACGCCCGACCGGATGCGTTTCGATTTCACCCATTTCGAGGCGCTCACCCACGCCCAGATCAAGGAGTGCGAGCAGCTCATCAACGAAAAAGTCATCGACAACTCCCCGGTCGTCTGCGCCGAGATCGACTATGACAAGAAGCCCGCCGACGTCCTCGCGTTCTTCGGCGACAAATACGGCAAGCGTGTCCGGATCGTCGACATCGGCGGCTTCTCCAAGGAACTCTGCGGCGGCACGCATGTGACCACCACCGGCGAGATCGGCGTCATCAAGATCGTCGCCGAGATGGCCATCGCCGCCGGCACCCGCCGCATCGAGGCCGTCGCCGGCCAGGCCGCGCTCGACCACATCGCCGCCAAGGAAGCGGCCCTCGCCGCCGTCAGCGCCCGGCTCAACGCCGGCGTGCATGACGTCGCCCAGAAATTTGAGATCGTCCTCACCCACCAAAAGGACCTGGAAAAAAAGTTGAAGGCCTTCGAGGCCAAGGCGTCGGCCGGCCTCGCCGAGGAACTCGCCGCGACCGCGGTGATCAAGGACGGCCTGAAATGGGTTTCCGCCGTGGTCACCGCCGACAGCCCCGATGCCCTGCGCTCCCTCGGCAGCCAGGTGTTGCACAAGGTCGGCCACGGCATTGTGCAACTCGGCGCGAGCTTCGACGGCAAGGTCAGCCTCGTGGCCTATTGTTCGCCCGAGGCGGTCAAGGCCGGCCACCAGGCCGGCAAGCTCATCGGCACCCTCACCGCCAAGCTCGGCGGCAAAGGCGGCGGCAAGCCGGACTTCGCCATGGGCGGCGGCGGCGACGCAAGCAAGCTCGCCGAGGGGCTTAAAATATAGGATGCCATTTGGCATGATACTGAGTGCCATTTGGCAGTTTCAGCTTGTTACCGACGGCAGAAGAGATAGCGTGGGGGCATGAAAAAGACCAAGGTCAGGACGATCACCTACGAGGAGGTCCACGACAATCATGCCATGGTGCAAAGGGTCGAGGAAGGCCTGCCCGTGATGGACGTCGTAAAGTTCAGCAAACAGGCCGGTTTCACCAACGACGAGCTGGCGAAGCTGATCAACATTCCCATCCGCACCTATGCCCGCCGGGTGGCCGACAAAGCCCGTCTGAAGGTTCACGAAGGCGAACGGGCAGCCCGCTTGATGCGGGTCTTTGACCGGGCGAAGCGGCTCTTTGTCACCGACGAGAACACGCGCGAATGGTTCAATTTTGAGCTTCCGGCCCTCGGCTGGCGCACCCCGCTGGATTTCGCCCAGACAGAGCCCGGCGCCCGTGAAGTCGAAGCGGTCATTGAGCGGCTCGAAGACGGAGTCGTAATGTGAGCGAGCTGGCGCTGTGGCGGCTGAGCCCGGCCTATCATGCCGACAAGGCGATGTCGGGCGACGGCTCCTACCGGCGAGGTGGGCGTTGGAATCCACCCGGCATCCGGGTGATCTATTGCGCGGACTCACGTTCGCTGGCGCTCGTGGAAGTGCTGGCCAATATCAGGCGTCCCACCCTCCTCCGCGACCAGCAATGGGTGGTGATCCGCGTCGTTGTGCCAGAAGACCTAGTTGAACGGCCAAGCCGGGTGCCGGAGGCATGGCGGAAGACGCCCTACACCACCGCCCCGCAGGCTTTCGGCGCCGAGTGGGTGCAAAGCCAGCGCAGCGTTGCCTTGCGCGTGCCCAGTGTCGTCGTGCCGGGCGAGTTCAACTATCTCCTGAATCCCGCCCACCCGCAATTTTCCAAGATCAAGGTCGGCAAACCGGAGCCGTTTTCCTTCGATCCCCGGCTGGCGAAATAATCCCGGGGCGCCTAAGGCATCAGCCGGGCAAGGCTCCAGCTCCCGTCCGGTTGCAGCGCGTAGCGGAACCGGTCATGCAGCCGGTTGGGCCGGCCCTGCCAGAATTCGAAGCTGGCCGGTTTCACGCGGTAACCGCCCCAGTGGTCGGGCAGTGGCACCTCACCATTGAGGAATTTAGCCTTCATCTCGGCGAACTTGGCCTCCAACAGCGAGCGCGTCGTGATAACCTCGCTCTGGCGCGAGGCCCACGCACCGATCTGGCTGTCGCGCGGGCGGCTGATAAAATATCGCAGCGACTCGGTCGCGGAGATTTTCTCCGCCCGGCCGGCCACACTTACCTGCCGCTCCAGTGGCAGCCAGGAAAAGTGCAGGGCCACCGCCGGATTGGTCGCGATGTCACAGGCCTTGCTACTGTGATAGTTGGTGTAGAAGACGAAACCGCGGGTATCGAAGCCCTTGAGCAGCACCAAGCGGAGCGAAGGCGTGCCACCCGCCGACACGGTGGCCAGCGACATGGCGTTGGGCTCAAGCAGCTTTGCTTCGTGGGCCTCGCGCATCCAGGCGTCGAATTGGGCAAAGGGATCGGACTGCAGGTCGGGCAGATCGAGCGACCGGCTGGCATAATGGCGGCGCATTTCCTCAAGATTCACCCCGGGAGAGTGCGCGCATCCAGGTGCGACTGCAAGCATCGGCCCGGCGCACGGCATCGTTGACGCACGGACAAGGTGTGCTTCCGTAGAACTCATGGCTCCCACTCCCCCGCCTGCACTCCCGATGTGCGTGATGCTCGCCTTCAACTCGAGCAACCAGCTGGCCGTACGCCAGGCCGGCACGCGGTTGGGGCTGGCTTTCGTCGGAGCCGATGAGCCAATGATGACGACGCGACTGGTGAGCTGTTTCAAGGAGCATACCCCTCCGGTCGAGTATTTCACCTGCACCGCCGGGGTGCTCAGTTACCGGGTATATTTTGCCCAGGTGCAGGCCGCACCGGCAGACAGCGAGGTCTCTTTCCACTCGCTGGAACAGCTGGAGGCCCGGCGTTCCGCCCTCGCCCCTTCACTCGCGGCCGTACTCGACCAGCTTGAACCCCACCTGATCGAGATTCCCTATCTGCATCTCGGCGAGAATGACTACATCTATAAATTCCGCGTCGAGCGTGACCGCAATCGCGACATCTATCAGCAGGATGACGCCACACGCGCGCTTTACCAGAGCCGCCTGTGCGAAGCCATCAAGACCCTGGCCCGCACAAACGAGCGCTCGGCCAGCCCGCCAGCCCTCCTCGATTTCGGGGCGGTGCGCTATGTGATCCCCAGTCACTTCGGCTTCTGCCTTGGCGTGAAAAACGCCATCGAACGCGCCTATGAATCACTGGCAGAAAATCCCGGCAAACGGGTCTTCATGCTCAGCGAGCTGATCCACAATCCCTTCGTCAACGAAGACCTGTTGCAGCGCGGACTGCGCTACCTCCAGACCGACAAGGGCATGCCCTTCACTGTCAAGGGCGGACCGGCCGCCCTCGGGGCCAGCGAGCCGCTGCTCTGGGATACACTCACCGGCGACGATGTCGTTATCATCCCCGCCTTTGGCGCGACCGACGAGGACAAGAAGAAGCTCGTGCGCAAGGGTATCCGGGTCGCCCAATACGACGCCACCTGCATGCTGGTGGAAAAAGTCTGGAAGGCCGCGCGCACCTTTGGCCGCGAAGGCTACACGGTGGTTATCCACGGCAAGAGCGAGCACGAGGAGACCAAGGCCACCTTTTCCAACACCCGGCGGCACGCGCCCTCGCTCATCATCCGCAACCTCGACGAAGCGAGGTTGCTCGGTGACTACATTGCGGCACCGACCGATGCCAAGCGCACCACCCTGCTCACTCGCTTTGCCGGCCTGTGCACCCCGGACTTCGATCCCGCCCGCCACCTTGACCGGATTGCGGTCGTCAACCAGACGACGCTCCTGATGAATGAGACGGCGGCGATCATCGATTATTTTAAAACGGTCTTCGCCGCCAAATACGGCGCGGCCGCGGGCGCGGACCATGTCGGCGGGGCCGGGCGGAAGGACACCCTCTGCTACGCCACCCAGGTCAACCAGGATGCCCTCCAGCGCGCGCTGAACGAACCCCTGGACGCGGCTTTCATCGTCGGCGGCAAGAACAGCTCGAACACCTATCAGCTCTACCGGCTCTGCGAGCAGAAACTCGGGCCCAAGGCCTTTTTCATCCAATCCGAAAAGAGCATCCGCTCACGGGACGAGATCGAGCATTACGTCTTCCCGTCCGCCGGACATGGCACCGGCGGCCACACCGAGCTGCATCCCCTCTGGCCAGGACCCCAGGGACCCAAGACCGTATTGATCACAGGCGGAGCCTCATGCCCCGATGGGCTGGTGCAACAGGTCATCACCCGCATCAATTCCTTCTTCCCGACGGCTCAACTGCGCAGCACCGACGAGGTGCTGGCCACCCTTAAAACTTGATTGAGATGCCGCCGCGGACACCGACCGAACTGCCGAGGTCGATCTTGGCGCTGCGATCACCGAGTTTTTGCTCGTAGTCGCTCAATTGCTGGGCGGTGACACCACCGAATAGCCCGAGAGTCTCGTTGGCCGTCCACTCCAGGTTCAGATCAGCAAAGTAGCCCTTAACGAACTTTGTCGCGGTGCTGGATTCCGTGGTATCCAAAGTTATGCCGGGCAAATCCGTCAGAGTGTACGCCTCGTAGGCACTGTAGCGGGTGCCGGCATAAGCCCCGGCGAGGCCCACACTCGCGGTCAACCCGAGCCGGTCGGTGAGCTGCGTCCGGACGGAGGGCCCGAGTTTTAACATGAAATAGGAACCTTTAACCTGCCACCTGCCGGCAACGCTGGCCGCACCCACGGTGGAAATATCGGTGGTGAGGGAGGCATCAGGCACGGCGGCAAGCGCGACCGTCGTCTCAAGGCCCGCCCCACTGACCACCTGACCGTTGCTATCGACTAATTCGCCAAAACTGGGATTGGTAAGATGGACCGCGGTGATCACCTGCCCGTTCAACGAATAGTAGTCGGTATAGGTGTGCAGGGTCGAGCTGACTGTGCCCGCTGACTTGCTGTTGATGTCGTTGAGTGTGATGCCTGCCACCATGCCCCATTGGAGATGGCGCGAGCCACGACCGATATCCCGCGAAAACTGGAACTCGACGCCAGCGGTCGGTCCCTGCTTGTGAGTGGCGCTGGCGCCATCGGATGTCGCACTGTAAACGCTGAATGATACATAACCCGGACGGGAGAGCTGGCCTTCAGTCGAAGCCAGCCAATCCCGGGTCAGGCCCGGGGTGTAGCTGAGAAGATCACCGGTGCGGATCGTGACGTCCTGCGTGCCGGTCACATTGCCGTTCGCATCCAGAATATTGACCGTTGAAGTCGTGAAAATATTGTAGCGACCGCCCGGGGTCGAGATCTGGTTGCCCGCCGCATCTTTCTCCGCGGGCCTGGGCACATCGGTGGTGACATCACCGTTCGAATAGGCACGTTCGATGGCACCAGCCGATGCCGGGGCGATAGTGCGCCCCGACGGCACAACACCAAGATTGCGAAAATTCACCATGCCGCCGGAATTCAGCATTCGGAAGCCGACACTAAGCTTGGTTTTGGGTGCATGCCATTCCCCTTCACTGCGAGCCAGAGCCTCCAGGCGCTCATCCTCCTTGCCGGTGGTCTCGGTCTGGGCTGACAGCAGGGCTGGCAGGCTCACGAGAGTGATGAAGAAGGCGGTCTTTAGCAAACGCAGGGTCATAAGAAAAATGGGTGTAGAGGCGGGGTCCGCACTTGGAAAGGGAAAATCGACACAGGTTCCGTTCAGGCTTTCTCCATGGGTTCCTTCGGTTCGTCCTTGAGGACGCCGGTCTGCCGGGCCAGCCGCTTAAGATCTTCTTCCTTCTGTTCGAGCTCCGTCTCCTTTTCCTGCTGGGCCTGCATTTTTTCGAACAGGGAGGCCTCACTCTGGTTGAGAAATTCCTCGCGCTCCTGCTGGGCCTGGCGTTGCTCTTTCATCGAGGCTTCCTGCCGGTCGAGTTCCTCCTTGAGCTTGGCGAGGGCCTCCATCTCCGCAGGGTTGATGGCCCCACCCGCCTCTGCCGCTGGCTGCTTGCGCATGGCGTCGATCACCTTTTCGCGCGCCTGCAGCAGGGCGTCCGTCTCAGCCAGCGCGCGGTCACGCTCAGCCAGTTTGTTCTCGGCCTCGGCCAGAGCCATTTCGCGTTCACCGACCTTGGTCTCAAGGGCCCGCAAAGCCTTTTCCAGTTCCTCCACCTGCGTGCCGCTGAGGACAGCCTTTCCGCCCCAAGGGGCGCGGGAGCTCGACATGATGGCATCGATGGACTTGCGGGCCGCCGCCGTGGCTTGGGAAGCCTCTTGGGCGCGCTGCAAAGGACTCGCCCGCCGGGGCAGCACAAGTGGCTTGATGCCGCCACCCATCGGTTTGGACGGAAACTTGATGCCACCACCCGGAGGGGGAAAAGCAGGTCCGGGAGCAGGCCCTTGACCGGCTACCGATCCGGGCGCGGGGAAGGCAGGTCCGGGTGAAGGGCCCGGGCCCGTTGGTGTTCCCATTGAAGGTACCGCAGGCGTTGGCGCCCCGGGAGGAGTTGGCGTCGGATTGTCCACGAAGAGGAATTAAGACGGGCTAGCGTTTGCCGAAAATCTTGGAAAAGAAACCACCCTTCTTTTCCACGGACTCGGCCGCCGAGGTGGCGGAACCCGCCTTGGCCACATACTTGACCGCACCACTGATGAGCTTCACGGCGATGGCCTCACGGGCCGGGTCGTTGAGCACGACAAAATAGCGTTCGTAAGTGCCGCCATCGGCCAGGTGCTTGAGCAGCGCCTCTTTGCCTTCCTTGAACCAGTCGAGCGCGGCATTCAGCGTCAACCGCATCATGGCCTCGTGCTTCTCAATCTGCTCTTTGCTTATCGGCTTCGCGGCGGCGGCATCGCTGTTGGAAAGCTTGGCCCCATAGGCCTTGGCCAGGGACAATTGCTCGGCCCGGGGCAGTCCGGCGGGGATCAAACCGACCGCCTCAGGCAGGTGCAGTCCCGTTGAGCCCTTGCGGTAGGGCAGGAATTGGCTGATGCCCTCCTCATCGCCGTGGGTCAGGGCATTCAGCGCGTTGCGAAAATCGCCACCCAACACAACCCGGGTAGACATCTGCTGTCCGAGATTGGCAAACTCACCGATGGTCTTGACCCCTTCGGAGGCGCATACGATCCGGGTGCCCTCACTGAAATTTGACAGCATGAGCGGAAAGTTTTCGGGAATGCCGAGACGAGAGAGCGTCTTGAGGATGGGATTCTCCCGGGAGGCTGTCTCCTCCACTTGGCTAACCATGTCGCCAAACGGGTCGTCGAAGGCCAGGGTCTCCTTGAGGATGCCGATGAGATGGTCGGCCTTTTCCGCGCTGCCCGCGATCTCCGGCATCATCAGCAGTTCGCTGTAGCTGAAATCGATATATTTCGACGGCTTCTCTTCGTCGCCCTTATGCGCCCATTCCTGAATGTCGAGGTTTTGGGCCAGACTGACAAGCGAGGTGTCCGCCATGATGGAGTGGCGGAATTTTTTGCGGATCTCTTCCCATTCGGTGGAGGTGTACTTGGCCATGGTTGCGGTGGATTGGGGAATTTAAGGTCAGGCGGGAGGGGCGTTCTCGATGATTTCGGTCGCGAGCTTCATGTAATCGTTGGCGACACCGTCGGCCTCAGCGCCTTCAGTGCCGACCAAAAACACGGGCAGGCCGAGCGTCACCGCCCGCCGCACGATCATCGCGTCGCGGATCTGGGTCGTACAAATCTTGGCCGCCGGCGCACAGCCGCGCTTCTGGGTCTTGAATTGGTTCAGGCGAAGCTGCATGCGCATCTTCGGCACCTCGATGTCGGTGTTAATCTTGATGGAGTTGAACACGATGCCGTAAACCTGCGACGCCGGGCCCATCGCCGTGGTGCGAAAACTGGCCGAAGTCTGCTGGAAACGAAGTAGTTTTTCCACCAACAGGGTGAAACCGATCAGGCTCAAGGCATCAGGATTGGACGGCACATAGATCTCACCGGCGCAATAGACACCGTTCTGCGAAGCGCGCAGGACATTGGGCGGGCAGTCAAAGACAATGAAATCGTAGTTGCTCTCAATCTCGGCCAGTTGCTCCTGGAAAATAACGTAGGAGGGGCGCTTCGGGTCAGGCTTATATTCGCCTTCAAGATCCACGAGGTTGAAGGTCGTCGGCACGAGATCGAGGCCAGGCAGCAGTTTTTCCCCGTCCTTGCCCTCGACCACATCTTTGATAATGCAGTCTTTCAGTCGGGCCGTGCCGGGGTCGAAAATCGAATACACCGAACCCAAACCCGTGGCGTTGATTTTATTCCAACGCTCCAGTTTCATCAACCAGATGCTGGCGTTGGATTGTGTGTCAAAATCCATCAGCAGCACGCGCATACCTCGCCGGGCGAGACTGGCTGCTGTGTTTACGATCAGGGAAGTCTTGCCCACACCGCCCTTGTAATTGAGGAAGGCTATCTTGCGTGCCATAGGTATTTTATATATCTC
>JAYUBB010000295.1:0-10841 GCA_043741015.1 Opitutaceae bacterium | reverse complement strand
GCTTAACTGCTGCCCGGTGAACTCCACCGCGATTGATTTTCCGCCACTTTTAAACTCAAATCCCGCGGTCACCGTTTGGTGAAGCGGGCCGTCGCCCTTCGATTGGTTCTTTTTCATCAATCCCAATCACTTCCCAAACGGTGGCACTTCTTCAACTGCATCGTTTGGGCTAATAGATCATTTGGAAAAAACTATTTATGCGCCTCCAAACCCGACTCTTGCTGAGGCACTTTGGAATGATTGGTGGGCAGCTAAACTTACGAAGCTATCGCTGCCCTGAATTCATGTCACCAACCGTAGGAGCGCTTGATCCGGAGTTCCTCGTATAAGTCACCCGGTAGCTCCTGCAGGAAGCGGGACTGGGTCAGCATCATGCCGCCGGGGCCGGCGCGGGTGGCGACGCGGGGGTAGCTGATGTAGAGTTCGTTCTTGGCGCGGGTGACGGCGACGTAGAACAGGCGTCTCTCTTCCTCGACGTCGCCGGCTTCGATGGAGCGGCGGGTGGGGAATTGGCCGTCGGCGGCGCCGATGAGGAAGACGACGTCATACTCGAGGCCCTTGGCCTGGTGGACGGTGGTGAGCTTGATGCACTCGGTGTTGGGATCCACCTCGCGTTCGCTGGTCTCGCCGTTGAGGAGCACGATCTGCGCGAGGAGGTCCTGCATCTCCTCGAAGCGGGAGGCGAAGCCGACGAGGGCCTTCAATTCCTCGAGGCGGTCGGTGTAGTCGGCGTAGGCGCCCTTCAGGTAGTTGCCATACCAGCCCTCGATGGCGGTGGTGACGGTGTCGGTCGGCTTCTGCGTGCTCATGGCGTCGGCCACCTGGACGAGCGAGGCGCAGAACTGCTCCCACTCGGGCTTGGCATCCTTGGCGACCTTGCTTTTCACGTCGTCGGTGGCGAGGACGTCGATGAAGTTCTTCTGCATCATCCGGGCGTGGTCGAGGGCGGCGGCGTGGATCTTCTGCGCGCCCTTCTCGCCGACCTTGGGGAGGAGGACGGCGATGCGCTGCCAGGCTTGGGCGTCGGCGGGGTTGTAGACGAAGCGGAGCAGGGCGACGAGGTCGCGCACGTGCTGGCGCTCGAAGAACTTCACGCCGCTGGTGATGACGTAGGGGATGCCGGCGCGGGAGAGGGCGAGCTGCATCTCGAGGGCGAGGAAGTGCGAGCGGTAGAGGATGGCGATCTCGTTGGGCGACACGCCGTCGTCGTTCACGAGGGAGTGGATGCGCTTTAGGATGAACTCGGCCTGCTCGCGGTCGTCCATGGTCTGGACGACGTAGGGTTTCACGGAGTGGGCGCGTGCGGCGCGGAGCTCCTTGTCGAAGTGGCGCCCCTTGGGCTGGGCGTTGAGCACGCCGTTGGCGAAGGCGAGTATCTCGGGCGTGGAGCGGTAGTTGATCTCGATGCGGTGGATGACGGTGCCCGGGTGGCGGTCGGGGAACGTCATGATGTTCTCAAAGTCGGCGCCGCGCCACGAGTAGATGCACTGGGCGTCGTCGCCGACG
Organism: Opitutaceae bacterium; assembly: GCA_043741015.1. Lineage (GTDB taxonomy): Bacteria > Verrucomicrobiota > Verrucomicrobiia > Opitutales > Opitutaceae > Lacunisphaera. Next base: position 9,335 of record JAYUBB010000295.1, on the reverse strand, counting down.
GCCATGACCTGGTGGTGGCCGGCGACGCGGTCCACGATCTGGGCCTGGAGGGTGTTGGTGTCCTGGTATTCGTCCACGAGGACGTGGCGGAAGCGCGTGGCGAAGTAGGCGGCGACCTCGGGGGCGTCGGTGAGGAGCTTGAGCCAGAGCTCGAGGAGGTCGTCGTAGTCCACGACCGACTGGTCACGCCGGGCCTTCTCGTAGGCGGCGGCGAATTCCGGGAGGCGGTGGGCGATCTCGCCGTATTGCGGGAAGTTGCGCTCGACGGTCTGGGCGATCGAGAGCTGGGTGTTGCGGGCGAGGGAGAGGACGCTGAAGAGCGGGCCGGGGCGGGGGTTGGTCTTGTCCTTGAAGAAGAGCTTGTCGACGGACTCGACCGACTGCTTGAGGAGAGACTCGGACTCGTCGGCGTCGAGGATGGTGAAGTTCTTCGGGAGCTTGATGGCGTCGCCGTAGATGCGGAGGGCGCGGTTGCCGAGGGAGTGGAAGGTGCCGCCCCAGAAGCGGGCGGGCTCGATGCCGGTGAGGTCGTGGACGCGGTGGAGCATCTCCTTGGCGGCCTTGTTGGTGAAGGTGAGGAGGAGAATCTCGCCGGGGCGGACGCCCTGGGAGAGAAGGTAGGCCACGCGGTAGGTGAGGGTGCGGGTCTTGCCCGAGCCGGCGCCGGCCAGGACCAGCAGCGGTCCGGGGGGCGCGGTGACGGCCTTGAACTGGTCGTCGTTGAGCAACGCCTTGAAGTCGATGACTGGAAGGGCGGACGGACGCGGGCTGGAGGAGGGCAGGTCGAAATCCATTTGATACAGAGGACAGAAGACAGGGGACGGAGGACGGAATGCAAGCAGGGAGGGGGAAGGAAAAGGGCGGGGGCTCACGCAACCCGCCTTCGCTTGGGCGCGACGGCGAGGCAAGAGCCGCGAAGGCTGGAGGCAGCGCCGGTAATCTATTATTGCCTATATAACAATATAAGCATGTATACAGGCAAAGAATGCGCAGAGCCGGCCGGGGGAATCGGGGATACTGGGCGGTGCCGGGACCATCCCGGTTTTGCCTCCGATCTGCCCGCCATGAAAACCCACCACTCAGCCATCCCCCCACTCCGGGGCCTCGCCTTGCTGGCCCTGCTGACCACCGTTCCGGCGCTCCACGCCACCAACGGCATGAACATGGAGGGCTACGGCCCCATCGCCACCGCGCTCGGCGGCGCCTCCTTCGCCTATGACAACGGCACCGCCGGGTTGATCAACAATCCGGCGACGCTGGGCCTGATGACGGAGCAGTCGCGCCTCGATCTCGCCCTCGGCATCCTCGGGCCGCACATCAAGGTCACGAGTCCGTCCACGGCGCCGAACATCTTCGGCGTGCCGGCGAACCAGACGGCCAGTTCCAGCGCCAGGGCGTTCTTCATGCCGGCGATGGGCTATGTCCGCCGCAGCGGCAAGCTGGTCTATGGCCTCGGGGTGTTCGGCCAGGGCGGCATGGGCTGCGAATACGACGCCAGTTCCTGGCGCGGGCTCGGCTTTGGTCTCAAGAACCGCACGGAAGTTTCCGTCGGGCGTGTGATCGTGCCGCTGGTCTACCAGGTGAACGAGCGGCTGCAGATCGGAGCGACGGCGGATTTCATGTGGGCCGGCATGGATCTCAAGATGGCCATGAGCGGCAACCAGTTTTTCGACCTCGTGATGCCCACGAGCCAGCGCTTCGGCCGCGCGTCGGGCTCGATTGTCAACAGTTTCGGCCAGATCATGGCCACGCTGCCGGCCGGCACGTCGGTGGACTACGCCTATTTCAACTTCTCCAACGGCAGCCCGTTCACGGGCGCGGCACGATCCTACGGCTACGCGGGGAAGGTCGGCCTGCTTTATACTCCGTCGAAGGACCTCAGCTTCGGCCTGACCTACCACACCCAGTCGGTGCTTTCCGACATGACCGCCAGGGGCGGCGAACTCAGCTTCCAACTGAACATCCCCGGCATGGGCCAGCTGCCGCAGACCCTCGCGGGAGATTTCCGCATCCGCAACTTCCAGTGGCCCGCCCTGCTCGGCGCCGGGCTCGCCTGGCATCCCGCCCCGCGCTGGCTGATCGCGGCGGACCTTCGCGAGGTGTTTTGGAAGAACGTGATGAAGAAATTCAGCATGAACTTCACCGCCTCGTCCGCCGCGACCAACGGGCCGTTCGCCGGTCAGACGCTTGACGCCGTGCTCTTCCAGTCGTGGAAGGACCAGACCATTGTGATGCTGGGCGCCGCCTACGAGGCGGGCGACCGGCTCACGCTGCGCTTTGGCGGCAACTACGGCAACAATCCCGTGCCCGCCAACTACCTCAACTGCCTTTTTCCGGCCATCGTGACCACCCACCTCACCGCCGGCTTCGGTTGGAAGGTAAACGCCCGGTCGTCAATCGACGGTTCCTTCACCTATGGGTTCAAGGTCAGCGCGGTGAATGGTGCCGGCGCCGGCGTCAGCCACAGCCAGACCAACCTCCAGCTCATGTATAGCCATCGCTTCTGAACCGCAGCCAACCCTCCCTCCCCGTCCACCATGAAAAAACTAGTCATCCTCGGCGCCGGCACGGCCGGGACCATGATGGCCAACAAGCTGGCCCGCGCGCTGCCCGCCCGGGAGTGGCGCATCACGGTGGTCGACCGCGACAACCATCACGCCTACCAGCCCGGTTTCCTGTTTGTGCCCTTCCATGGCTACGAGCCCGCGGAGATCGTGCGGTCGCGGCGGCGTTATTTGAGCCGCGGAATCGAGTTCGTCGAGGCAGCCATTGAGCGGATCGAGCCGGATCACAACCTCGTGCGCCTGGCTGGCGACCTGACGCTGCCTTACGATTTCCTGATCATCGCCACGGGCACCCGGCCCGTGCCGGAACAGAACGAGGGCATGCTGGGCACCGAGTGGCACAAGTCGGTTGGCGAGTTCTACACGCTGCCGGGCGCCACGGCGCTCCGCCACCAGCTCGACGGCTTCAAGGGCGGCCGGCTCGTCATCAACATCGCCGAGATGCCCATCAAATGTCCCGTGGCCCCGCTGGAGTTCGCCTTTCTCGCGGACGGGTATTTCCGGGCCAAGGGCCTGCGCGACCGGGTGGAGATCGACTACGTGACGCCATTGCCTGCCGCGTTCACGAAGCCCAAGGCGGCCGCGCTGCTCGGGGATTTCCTCACGAACCGCCGCATCAACCTGCAGGCCGATTTCGCCCTGGCCCGCGTGGAGCAGGCGGCAAAGAAGATCGTCTCGTGGGATGGGCGCGAGGTGCCCTACGACCTGTTGGTGACCGTGCCCACCAACATGGGCGACCCGGTGATCGGCGCCTCCGGGCTCGGCGACGAGCTGAACTATGTGCCGACTGACAAGCATACCCTGGTCTGCAAGGCCGCGCCGAACGTCTTTGCCCTGGGCGACGCCACCGATCTGCCCTCCTCCAAGGCGGGCTCGGTCGCGCATTTCCAGGCTGAGGTGCTCTTCGAAAACATCCTGAGCGTCATCGCCGGCCGCGCGCCGGAGGCGAAGTTCGACGGCCACGCCAACTGCTTCATTGAATCCGGGGACGGCAAGGCCCTGTTGATTGATTTCAATTACGACGTCGAACCGCTTCCGGGCAAATACCCGCTCCCGGGCATCGGCCCGATGTCGCTCCTCAAGGAAACCCGGCTCAACCATTTCGGGAAGCTCATGTTCAAATGGGTCTACTGGAACCTGCTGCTGCCCGCCCGGCTGCCGCCCATCGGCAGCCAATTCAGCATGACCGGCAAGCGCCCCGGCTGACTATTTCCCATCCACCGAAGCCTCAACCCACCACCGCCATGTCTATCCGCACCATCAACAACCGGCCCATCGACTTCGATGCCGAGGGTTTCATGACCAACCACCAGGACTGGAATGTCGAAATCGCCCGGATCCTCGCCGCCGAGGAAGGCATTCCCGCGCTCGGCGACCGGCATATGCTCGTCGTCAATTTCATGCGCCAGGAATTCGCGGCCAAGGGCGACGGCCCCAGCATCCGCCGGCTGACCAAGGAAAGCGGGGTGTCCACCAAGGAACTCTATGAGCTTTTTCCCGGCGGTCCGGCCAAGAAGGCCGCGAAGATCGCCGGGATCAAGAAACCCCATGGGTGCATCTGAACGGACCCCAACCCAATACGACCATGCCCACTCCCGACAAAATCAAAAAAGTCTCCATCATCGTCTCGCGCGGCTCGCTCGACGGCGTCTATCCCGGTCTCATCATGGCCAACGGCGCCCGCATGGAAGGCATCGAAGCCAACGTGTTCTTCACCTTCTTCGGTCTCTACGCCGTGATGAAGGAATACCAGGACAAGATCCGGATCGCCACGGTCGGCAACCCCGCCATGCGCGTGCCCGACGCCAAGGGCTTTGCCCTGCCGACCTGGCTCGGGGCGTTGCCCGGCATGTCCGCATTCGCGACCGGGATGATGCAAAAGGAGATGGAGAAGCTCGACATCCCGCCCATCGGCGAGTTTGTGCAGATGATTTCCGATGCGGGCGGCCACCTCTACGCCTGCAAAGCCACGGTGGACATGTTCCACCTCAGCCAGGATGACTTCGTGCCGGCGATGGAGCGGGTGCTCACGGTCGGCGATTTCTATGAGATGGCTGCCGGCGGCCAGATCATCTTCACCTGAACCGGATGCATTTGCGCCCCGACCGGAGGTGCGCCGGTCATTCCTCGCGCCGGAAATTGCCCGCCTGGGCGTTCAGTTGTTTTTCCAGGCTGCCGCACACGAGTTCGCAGAGCTTGACGAGGGTGGGGTCGGCAATGGTGTAATAGACCGTCGTGCCCTGCTTCCGGCGGCTGACGGTGCCGGTGTGCATGAGCTTGTGCAGATGGCGGGAGACATTGGGCTGGGTCGAGCGGGAGAGCGCCACGAGCTCGCTCACGTTTTTTTCGCCCGTGAAAAGGGCATGCAGGAGCTTGAGCCGGAGGGGATCGCCCAGCACGGCGAAACGGCGGGCAAGCAGGACCAGGCCTTCGTCAGAGATTTCACGGGGAGACTTCATGCGAGCGTGAGCCTATCAGAATATGCGCCTCTGGCAATGATGAGATGGAGCCCACGGGGTCGCCGGGGAGGACGAAAAGCAAAGGGAAAGGCGGAGGGAACGAGGGCTCACGCAACCCGCCTTCGCCCGGGAGCTACGGCGAGGCAAGGGCCGCTCAGACGCCAAGGGGATCCGCCGTCGCCAAGGCTGTGGCGGACTCGTCCAGTGTCTGCGGCACAGGCGAGAAAGACAGGAGGGTTTGGGCCTGCGAATCACACGAAAGGACACGAAAGATCAGTTTGGGGATGGCAGCACGCGGGGCTGATAGCCCCGGCTCCAGTCATACTGGATCCTTCGCTGCGCTCAGGATGACAATCAGGTGAAAACAAAAAGCGCGCCGGGTGGCGCGCCGGGAAGATGTCGGGGCATAAAGCCCCTCCCACATCACGGAAGCGTTAGCGTCACACCGTGAGCAGTTCCTTCTCCTTGTGGGCGAGGTGGGTCTCGATGTCCTTGATGGACTTGTCGGTGGAGGTCTGGACGTCCTTCTCGAGGCGCTTCTCGTCGTCCTCGGAGAGCTTGCCGTCCTTCTTGAGTTTCTTGGCGGCCTCCATGGCGTCGCGGCGGACGTGGCGGATGGCGACGCGGCCTTCCTCGGCGAGGCGGTGGGCGGTCTTGACGAATTCCAGGCGGCGCTCCTTGGAAAGGTCGGGGAAGGGGAGGCGGATGAGGTTGCCGTCAATGATCGGATTGACGCCGATGTTGGCCATCTGGAGGGCCTTCTCGATGGCGCGGAGGAGGCCCTTGTCCCAGGGCTGGATCTGGATCGTGCGCGGGTCGGGCGTCGTGATCGCGGCGCAGCCCTTGAGCGGCAGCATCGAGCCGTAGGCCTCGACCTGGACGGAATCGACCATGGCGGGCGAGGCCTTGCCGGTGTGGATGGTGGAAAATTCGTGGAGGGTGTGGTCCACGGCCTTTTTCATGCGGGCGTTGGCGTCGGAGAGGATGGCGGAGCTCATGGGGGGAGGGAAGTTGTAAGGTTTAAGGGATAAGTTTTAAGCGCGGAAGAAAAGACAGGGGTTGGGTTGAGGTTGGGCTGGGCTTACCACTTACACCTTAAAACTTATACTTGGCCGCGGCCTCAGCCGTGGACGAGGGTGCCGATCTTCTGGCCGGAGACGGCCTTCTTGATGGCGTGCGGATCGTCGAGGTTGAAGACGAGGATGGGGACGTTGTTGTCGAGGCAGAGGGAGAACGCCGTGGAGTCCATGACGGTGAGACGCTGCTTGAGGGCCTCAATGAAGGTGAGCTCGTCGTACTTGACGGCGTCGTCGTATTTCTTGGGGTCCTTGTCGTAGATGCCGTCGACCTTGGTGGCCTTCATGATGATGTCGGCGTGCAGCTCGGAGGCGCGGAGGGCGGCGGTGGTGTCGGTCGAGAAATAGGGGTTGCCCGTGCCGGCGACAAAGATGACGACGCGGTTCTTCTCCAGGTGGCGCATGGCGCGGCGCATGATGAACGGCTCGGCGATCTGGTTCATCGGGATGGCGGACTGGACGCGGGTCTTGACGCCCATCTTCTCGAGGCAGTCCATGATCGCGAGGCCGTTGATGACGGTGGCGAGCATGCCCATGTAGTCGCCGGTGGTGCGGTCCACGCCGCGCTTGGCGCCCTGCAGGCCGCGGAAGATGTTGCCGCCGCCGATGACGACGCAGACCTGCACGCCGAGGTCGTGGATTTCCTTCACCTGTTCGCACATCCGCTCAAGGGTGGCGGCATCGATGGGCTCGGTGCCCTTGCCGCGCAACACCTCGCCGCTGAGCTTCAGGACAATGCGTTTGTACTTAACAGACGAGGGGATCTTATTCGGCATGAAACCAGATGAAACCGCCCTCCAAAACCGGCGTCAATGGCGGAGATAAAGCCGGCGGCGCCGGCGAAAGGGGGTTACTTTCGCGATTCGATGGGCGGACTCGCGGGGGTGTCGTTTTTCGCCCGCTGGGAGGCCCAGATCATAACGGCCACACCGATGAGGAGAAAGACCACCACGCCGATGGCCATGGTGATGTTCACCTTGGTCGTGGGTTTATGGACGTTGACGAGCGGCTGACCGGAGGTTTGTGGTTCGAAGCCCATGAGTGAGAGGGAATCCATATTAAGACCGGGGAAAACAGACATGGTGCGGTATTATTATTGCACGAGAGGGGCGGATAGGAGGGCGGAAGCCCGGGCTTGCCTGCGGCGGGCGCGCGTCTGGCTGGTCTTGCGCCAGACTGGCTACCCGGCCTACGCTTGCGCCCACAAACCCCAATCCCCCGCGTCACCATGGAGGTAATCATCCAGAACAACGCCGACGCCGGCTGCGTGCTCGGCGCGCGCATCATCGCCCGGATCGTCCGCGAGAAGCCCGGTGCCGTGCTCGGCCTCGCCACCGGCCGCACCCCGCTGCAGCTTTACCAGGAACTCATCCGCCTCCACCGCGAGGAGGGCCTGGATTTCAGCCGGGTGACGACCTTCAACCTCGACGAATACGTCGGCCTGCCCGCCACGCACGACCAGTCCTACCGGTGGTTCATGCGGGAAAATCTGTTCCAGCACATCAATATCGACCAGCAGCGCACGCATGTGCCCGACGGCACGGCGGCCGATCTGCACGCCGAGTGCCGCGACTACGAGAAGCGAATCGAGGCGGCCGGCGGCATCGACCTGCAGCTCCTCGGGCTCGGGCGCAACGGTCACATCGGCTTCAACGAGCCCACGGGCTCCCTCCGCTCGCGCACCTGGATCAGGATTCTCTCAGAGCAGACGCTGCGCGACAACAGCGCGGTCTTCGGCGATTTTGCCACGATGCCCCGTCACGCGATCACGATGGGCGTGGGTACGATCCTCGACGCGCGCCGCGTGCTGCTGGTGGCTTTCGGCCCGGCCAAGGTGCGCGCGGTGGCGGACATGATCGAGGGCCCGCTGGCCGCGGTCTGCCCGGCGTCGGCGCTGCAACTGCATCCTCGCGCCACGGTGATCCTCGACGAGGCCTCGTCGGCCGGCCTGAAATACGCCGATCACTACCGCTGGATTGACCGGCACAAGCTCGACTGGCAGCGCCACTGAGGCGCGGCGTCAAGGGCGGTGATGGCACGGGGGCAACCCGCAAAACGGGGCTGCTGCCGCCATTCGGCCGGCGGGCTTTCGGGCCCGTTGCTTCACGCCAGCAGGGAGGCACAGATCACGCCGGCAATTCCGAGGAAAAGAAAAACCGCCACACCGATGGCCATGGCGACGTTCTCCCGGTCCGGGCGATGGGGGACATTGACGAGCGGCAGGCCGGCGGTTTGTGGTTTGAAGCCCATGGGTGGAGACGGGTGATAAATACTTGGACAGATTACAGAGGGAAGGGTGGCAGGATATTTGGGCTGGGCACGATGGGATGGGATTGCCCGCCGCCCTGAGGGGACTGATCAAGGCAGCAGGCCGGCTGCAGACGCCGGTTGTCCCCAGGAACCGGTGAAAACAAACTGTGCCGCGGGTTTGCGCTTTCGCGGGGCCAGATCGCGCTCCCGCAACGCTTCGGGCAATTCATCAGCGTCCGCCTTGTAACCGATGGCCATGGCCGTCCACGCTTCGGCGTGCGCGGGGATTTTGTAGAGTTCCCGCGCCCGGTCAGGGAGGATGCCAATCATCTGGTGGACCGAAAGGCCGCGCGCTGTCGCCTCCATCACCAGGTTGGCGGAAGCCAGGCCGAGGTCGTGCACGGCGGCCCGGTTGTCCTTGCCGGTCTTCGAAAATCTCAGGCTGACGACGCCCAGCACGAGCACCGGTGCGGCCTTGGCCCAGGCCTGATTCGCATCCCCCAGGCACGACAAGAGTCGCTCGAACTCCGCGGGAGCCTTCCGGGTCGCGACGAAATAGGTCCAGGGCTGCTCGTTATAGGAGGACGCAGCCCAGCGCGCCGCTTCAAAGAGCGAGCTGAGGTCGGCCTCCGCGACCGGCCGGTCGGTGAAACCGTAGGGGCTCCACCGTTCGGCGAGGAGTTTGTGGATGGGATGGTCGGGCGCGGCTTGCTTGATGGCGGACGGGGAGGCGAGGGCGGTGGTGGTCATGGGGAGGTTGGATTCTGCGGGTTGAACGGATTTCGTTGGGGAGGCGGATCACCCGATCGCTCCGTCGGATAAATCTCCCATCACGGCTTTCCGGCGCGGGCGGGCGCGAGGTGATGCCCGGCGGTCTGCTGGATGTCCGCCTTGGTGAGGTTCACCAACACTTTCGATTCCTCATAGCTGATTCGCTCGACCTTGCGGGGTGCGATCAGGATTTCCTTGCCCGAATACCAGTGGCC
>JAYUBB010000294.1:0-10956 GCA_043741015.1 Opitutaceae bacterium | reverse complement strand
TCGAGAAACTCGTCCTCACCAAACTCGGCGAGCCCACCCCCCGCTCCGGCAAACAGGAATATCTGGAAAATCTGCTGATGCAGTATCTGCACGGCTGAATCAGCGAGGGGACGTTGAGTCTCTTCTTCCAACTGTAATCGGCCTCTAAATTCGGCCTATAACCGATTTTGGCTTCAAGGAGTTTTTGACACCCAGTCAAAGCTACCAAAAATCCGGGCTTAGTGCCGCTGCGTTACCTCACGATCGATTTCAACTCCTTCTTCGCCTCGGTGGAGCAGCAGGAGCGACCGGAGTTGCGCGGCCAGCCGCTCGGCATCGTGCCGGTGATGGCCGAGACAACCGGCTGCATCGCCGTCAGCCTCGAGGCGAAAAAGCTCGGCCTGACCCGCAACATGCGTGTGTCCGACGCGCACCGCATCTGCCCCGGCCTCGTGATCGTCGAGGCCCGGCCCGAGACCTACATCAAATACCACCGCAAACTCGTCGCCGTCATCAGATCGTGCGTGCCCGAAACCAAGATTCAGTCGATCGACGAGGTGACGTGCAAGCTGCATGCCTTCCTCGATCGCACCGAAGCCGAAAAACTGGCGAAAGGCATCAAGGTGAAGATCACCCGCGAGGTCGGTCCGTTTCTGCGCAGTTCCATCGGCGTCGCGCCCACGTGGCTGCTCGCGAAGGTCGCCTCGGATATGCAGAAACCTGATGGGTTGGTCATTCTCGATGATGAGGACATTCCTGCCAAACTCCTGCATCTCCCGCCCGGCGACATTGCCGGCATCGGTCACAACATGCAGGAGCGGCTGCGCGAACACGGCATCACCACCATGGCGCAGCTCTACGCCGCCACCCTGGCCGAGTTCCGCGGCATTTGGAAAAGTGTGCGCGGCGAACAGATGTGGCGCCTGCTGCACGGGGAGGATCTCGACTATTTCGAAAACAAGGAGGGCCAGACCATCGGCCACGGCCATGTGCTGCCGCCCGCTCGGCGCAACCACCCGGCCGCACTGGCCGTGCTCCACCGGCTGCTGCAAAAGGCCGCGATGCGCCTGCGCCACAACGACTGCTGCGCCGGCCGCTTGCGCGTCTCGGTGGACTACACCGATGACACCCACTGGTCCGACGAGGCGCAACTCACCGAAACCCAGGACACGCTGGTGCTGACGCGTGCCCTCAACGCGCTGTGGAAGAAACGCCCCGAGAAATTCGCCCGCCGCACGCCACTGCGCATCGGCGTGATGCTGTCCGACCTGCTCGAGATGCGCCTGCACACGCCGGATCTTTTCGAGCATGAGACCGAGAAGAGTCATGGGCAGTTGTTCAAGGCGATGGACCACCTCAACCAGGTTCTCGGGAAAAACTCCGTCTACTTCGGCGGCGCGCATGGCGCGACGCAGGACGCGCCGATGCGCATCGCCTTCACGCGCATCCCGGAACCCGAGATCGAGGAGATCGACCGCAGTTACCAGGGCCGGCTGAAGAAAAAGCAGCCCCTTTCGCCGGAGCCGGAGGCCGGGTGAGGAGGTGGAGCGCTTCATCCCGACACACCCCGGCGCTGCGCGCCACCCCTCTCCAAGGGTGTAAGGCAGGGGGAGACCTGCCCTACCGCTTGTCCCCGCCCATGATGATGCGGGCGCCACGCCGGTAGGTGAGATAGGCGTAGATCCACTGGAGGAACACCGAGATCCGGTTGCGCAGTCCCACGAGGAACATCAGGTGAATGACGAGCCACATGATCCAGGCGGGAAACCCGCTCAGGTGCAGGCGGCCGACCTGTGCGATGGCCTTGGACCGGCCGATCGTCGCCATGTTGCCCTTGTCCCAGTAGGCAAAAGCCTCGCGGTCCTCGGGCCGGCGCGGACCGACGGCGATATCGTAGGCGATGAGCTTCGCCACGTGGGCCCCACCCTGCATGGCGCCCTGCGCCACGCCCGGCACGACGACCCCGTTCGCATCTGTCAGTGCCGCCAGATCGCCCACGGCAAATACCTGCCGATGCCCCGGCAGGCTGAGGTCGGGCAGAACCTTGATCCGGCCCGCGCGGTCCGTCTCCACCCCGAGCGAGCGCGTGACCGGACTCGCACCGACGCCGGCGGCCCACACGATGTTGCCCGCCCGCAACGGCGCGCCGTCGAGTTCCACCTCACCGGCGCGGATCCCCGTCACCCTAGTGTTGAGCCGCACCTCGACGCCGAGCTTGGTCAGCTGCCGCAGCGCACTGGCCGACAGATCCGCCGGAAAGCTGGAGAGGATGTGCAGGCTGCCCTCCACGAGGAGAATGCGCGCCTGGCGCGGATCGATGTGATCGAAATCCCGATACAAGACCGTGCGGGCGAGCTCGGCAAAGGTGCCGGCTAGTTCCACGCCGGTCGGGCCGCCGCCCACGACAACGGTGGTCATCAGTTCCTCGCGTTTCCGCGGATCCGTCTCCATCTCGGCCTGCTCGTACGCCAGCAGCATGTTGCGCCGCAGCCGCACGGCGTCGTCGAGCGTCTTGAGGCCCGGGGCAAATTGCTCCCAGTCGTCGTGACCGAAATAACTGGTCTGACCGCCGAGCGCGATCACCAGGTAGTCGAATTCGAGCACCCCGTGATCCAGTTCCACCTGGTGCGCCGCCAGATCGATGCGACGCACACCCGCCATGAGCACGGTCAGGTTGGGCTTGTCGCGCAGGATGCTGCGGATGGGCTGGGCAATGTCGGGGGCCGACAGGCCCGCGGTCGCCACCTGGTAAAGCAGCGGCTGAAAGACATGGTGATTCTGCCGGTCCACCACCGTGATGCGCGCCAGGTGGGACGGAAAATCCTTCGCAAAGGTGAGTCCGCCGAAACCGGCGCCCAGGATCACGACATGAGGCAAACGGGTGGAATTCGTTTTCACGATTACCCCAATGGTAGGCGGCTGAGGCCCGGAGTAAATGCGGATGCCAAGGTATTCCGCGATCTTCGCTCCGGTGCGATTCAGCCAATAGACCTGAATGCTCCAGCCTCTAGCGCTGCATGCCGCCGGGCGCGATCGTTTCGGGCTCGTCGAGCAGCTGGATCGCGGACGACGGCCCGAGATCCACCGGATCCTGCCAGGAGCGCAGGGCCCAGACGACTTTCTTGGCCGGTGTCACCTCCAGCACCTGGACGCTGCCCGGCCACTCATCGAGGTTTTTGTTGCCGGCGATCCAGCAGCAGATGACGGTGTTGCCATTCGCGAGGCGGTTCGCCGTCTGGAGATTGCCCAGAATGATGTCCGGCACATCCGCCGGTGTGAACTCCCAGACCGTGCGGCCCGCCGGATCGACCTCGCGCACATAGCGGCTCCAGTCGCCGGCGATCAGGGTGTTGCCATTCCTCAACCGCACGGCCGACCAGGGCGATTTCGCCTCCACTGACCAGAGTGGTTTCCCGTCGAGGTCATACTCGACGACCTTGCCTTCGCTCAAATGTGGCACGAGCAAAGTGCCGGCCGCGGTCATGCGCATGTGGCGGAACTGGCCATGCGTGCCCTTCACGATCGTGGGAATGGGAATTTCGCGCTCCACGGCCCCCGAGCGGGTGTTGATGATCATGGCCTGCGCGGGATTGCCATTGCGCATGATGAGCACGCGATTCTCGCCGATAGCCTGGATGGAATGGATCTCCGTGCCAGCCGGAGCCGGATAATCCCACACGAGCTGACCCTGCGGGTTGACCTCCCCCGCCCCGGACATGCGGGAAAAAATCACATTCCCGTTGGGCAGGAGCGTCGCGTCATCAAATTCCTGCACGCCGTTATCCGCCCGGCGCAAGGGCATGGAATACGACCAGACAATCCGGCCGGCCCGCACGAGGAAGATCGACTGCTTCTGGGGTTTGCGCGTATCCCACTCGCCGACGTAGAGAAAATCGTGCTGGCGCGACCCTTTGCCGGGCAGCACGGCCGGTGCCATGACGCGAGGAGCCGGCGCGGTGACGAGCGGTGGCTCGGCAGCGAAAGCGACCACACCCAGGGCGAACACCGCCATGGACATGAACGGGCGGAAACCCTGACAGAGCAAAGGATCAGGAGTAGGCATGGTGAGGGAAATGAAACGGACGGTTTAGAATTTCTCGCGGACCACGAGACCTTCCCGGCGGATGTCGGTGAGACCGCGGCTGTCGGTCACGGAAAAATTCGTCACAGTACGGAGATCGAACAAAGGCGCCTGATCCGTGCCACGCTGAAGCGTGAGATGGTGGAACCAGGCGTCCTGCACGTCGTCGAGCACGAGGGCGGGCCGGGCCTCGGGTGTGGCGTAGTCGAGTTTCACGTCGTGCATCTCCAGCCCGGTGACGTGGCGGAAGAACCAACCGTAAGACGGCATGGAACCGAACATGCCGGGCTCGGGATAGGACTTCTCCTCCTCGGGCGGCACGCGCCCGGCGAGCTCGCGCGGGCCCCCACCCTGCTGGACGATTCGGATATTCGAGAAACGGATATCCTCAATCGGATGACCCGGCAGGCCGCTGATCACGCTGCCCAAGGTCCACTCGGCATCGGAGGCGACAAGGTTGTTCACGCTGATGCGGCGGATCGTGCCGACGGGAGTATTCTCGGGACCGCGCAGTCGTCGGCCGAGGCGGATAAAGACGGGCGAGTTCGCGACGTGGCGCATCGTGATGTTTGAGATGACGACATCCTCGATGTGCGAGCCATCCACGCTCTCGATGGCGATGCCGCGGGAGCCGTCGAACACGCAGTTCGTGATCGCGATGTTCTTGAAGTCGCCGTTGGACTCGGTGCCGAGTTTGATGCGACCGGTGTGGTAGGATTTGTAGGCCGGATCGCTACGCTTGAACGTGGCATCGAGCAACGTGCCTTCGTCGAAACTTCCGGCGAGAAGGCAGTCGGAAATCGTAATGTTATCGCAGTGGCGGATGGTGCCGAGCCCGTAGGAAGCTTTCAGGCAGATGCCGTCATCCCAGGGTGAATTGACACTGCACCGGGTGACGCGGACATTCTGGCAGGCATCGATGTCCATGCCGTCGCGGTTGGTGTCGAGCTTGAGATTGTCGATCGTGAGATTGTCCACGCCGGTCGCGAGGATCGCGAACCAGCCGCCATGGAGAATCGAGAAATCGCGGAGGATGACGTTGCGGCAGTCGCGCAGCGCGATCGCCTTGTTGCCGCTGCCGGACGGATTGACGTGGTAGCGTTTTTCTCCCTTGGCTTCGTCGGCGAAGCGGTTGAAGCCGTTGTCCAGGCCTTTGCCGTGAATGAGGCCGGGGCCGAGGATCGCGACGTTCTGCAGGCCAATGCCCCAGATCAGGCTGTTCTGCCAATGGTTGTGGCCGAAATCCTGGTAGTGGAACTTGTCGCCCCATTCGTTGGGCTCGGGTGGATCGAAGGTCGCGATCGTCTCACTCGCGGCCTCGATGGTCGAACCGGCCTCGAGATAGAGCGTGATATTGCTCTTAAGCCGGATGGACGCCGAGAGATAAGTGCCGGGCGGAAAGGATACCGTGCCGCCGCCCGCGGCGTCCGCGGCAAGGATGGCGCGGTTGATGGCGTCGCTGTCGAGCGTCCGGCCATCGCCCATGGCGCCGAAAGCCCTGACGTCATAGGGGCGAACAGCGGACACGACCTGATCGGCCGCCAGGCAGCAAACGGCCCCACTCAGGCCGAGGATTACCGCCAGGGCATTCCTGAAACCGGAGCGAAGCGGACGCATGGCGGAAATGATCAGCGCTGGGTCGCCACCTGCGCCGGGGTGACTTTTGAGGCTCCGCCGCCAAAGTTCTGGCGAACGTAGGTCAGCACGTCGGCGATCTGCTCATTGGTAAGAATCGAGAATGCGGGCATGACATTCCCAAACTTGGGTCGGTCGGCCGGCAGCACGGCGGCGGGGCCCTGCAACAAAACACGGATGAGCTGGGTGGGATCGCCCTTGATGATGGCGTCGTTCTTCAAGGCGGGCTGCATCTGGCCCGCGCCACTGCCGTCCGCCATGTGACACGTGGCACAAATCTGCTCGTAGGTGGTTTTGCCCGGGGAATTGATCAACGCTGGACCGGCAGCGGAAATTTTGTTTTCCCCCACCGCCACCGGCGGGCCAACATTCTCCCCGGTGTAGATGATGCGCCAGATACGACCGATGTCCGTCTCGCTAATATAGAGCGAACCATCCGGCGCGACGGCCATGCCGCCCATGCGGAATTTCGCGCCGCGGGAATTAAGGGCGAATGCCTCATAGGTTCCGAGTGCATTGCCTTTTTCGTCGAAAGGCACGAAAGCCACTCGAAAACCTTCCTGCGGCCGCGGCGCCCGGTTCCACGAGCCGTGAAACGTCATGAACGCGCCGTTGCGATATTTCGCGGGAAATTGGTCGGCGTAATAGAACGACATTTGCAAGGGCGCCCAGTGCGCAGGAAACGCGATGACCGGATCGGGGTATTTGCCGGGCTCGGCACGCTTGCGACCATCGCCACCGTGCTCGGGCGACAACATGCGGGCCTTTTTGATCGGGTCCCAATAGGTGTAAGGCCAGCCGAAGTTCGCGCCGTCCGTCAGCTTGTGCATGACTTCGGCCACGCGCTCGGCGTTGTCAAGTTCGTCGTAGTATTCCGGGGCCACGACGTTCAGTTGGTCACGCCCCATCTGGACAACGTAGAAGGATTGGGCGGCGCGGTTCCAGGAAATGGCGAGCATGTGCCGGTGCCCGGTGGAGAAATGGTAGCCATCGGCCTGCGTCTGGTTGAGCCGGTCGGGGTCGAAGCGCCACCACCCACCGTGCGTTTTCAGGAATTCAGTGGGGTCCTTACTCGGTGTCCCCGGTGCCATGTAAGCGCGGTCGGGATTGCCATAGGCATTGGAGGGCGAACCGATCTCGACGTAGAGCTGGCCGTCCGCTCCCCCGAAGGCAAAGGACTTGGCCTCATGCTGGTGTCCGTCGGGCAGACCGGAGATTACCGTCTCCTGTTCGCCCGCGGGCAGCAGCTGCCCGGGAGTCAGCTTGTAGCGGTAGACCGCGCTGTTGCTGGAATGGTAGAGCCAGTCGCCGTGCAGGGCGATCCCCGTGCCACCGCCGGAGCCAAACTCGTGCTTCTCCTCAAACCGGCCGTCGCCGTCGTTGTCACGCAGGGCGATGATGCCGCCGCGGAAAGTCTTGGCATAAAGATCGCCATTCGGCGCGACCGCGAGGAAGCGGAGCTGATCGCCGTCATTGCCGACCTTGCGGCCCGCGATGAGATTATCCGCGACCACGAGGGCGCGAAAACCGGCGGGCAGTTCCAATCCGCCGTTGTCGGGATCGGGCGTGGGCAAGGCGGCGCGGGCCAGCAGGGCCGAGCCGACGGCAAGGAGGACACAAAAAGCAGAGCGCAGTGCAGGGGTGGTGTTCATGGGGAAATAGTGAAGAATAGCGGCCGACGGATTGAATCAGCCGCCGGTTACTCGATGATACCCTCCTGACGGAGGATCTGCTCGAAGTTGGCCCGCGTGATGAGAATGCCACTGGTGCGCGTGTCGGGCGCGGGGGCGACACCCTCCTTGATCCAGTGATAGAGCATCTCGGAGGTCTTGAAGCCCTCCGACGGGGCGGAGACAAGCATGGAGCCGTGAAATCCGGTCGGTTTGGTTTTCCGCAACTCGTCGATGCAATCGGTGCCGTTGATGCCGATGCCAATGACGTTATCAGCCGTGAAGCCACGACCCTCGGTCGCGCGGACCGCGCCCAGCACGGCCGTGTCATTCATGCCCACGATCAGCCAGCGTTTCACTTCCGGATGCTGGGTGAGGAGCACACTGGCCGCATCAAAGCTGCCGGGTACGTCCGTCGTCTTCTGCGGGGCCTTGAAAATGCGTTCCGCGGGAAACCCGGCGGCCTTGAGCGCGGCCATCGACCCATCAGTGCGTTCGCGCGCAGTGTCGAGTTCCTCAAAGGTGACCACGCACACGGCGGTCTCAGCCACCGGCCATTGCCGGCGCTGCCTCTCGGCATAAAGCGCCTGGCCCTGGGCCTCGCCGATCTTCACGGCCGACATGCCCATATACGGCACCTCTGACATAAAGCGGCCATCGGCGGACACAAAACGATCGTCCACGGTAATCAGCTTGAGTCCCTTGAGTTTCGCCCGGGCGACGATGGCCGGCCCGAGCCGGACATCCGGCGTGCAAATGACAAAACCCTGCGCCCCGCCGGCCACTAGACTGTCGATGGCCGTCATGACTTTTTCGCCGTCCTGCACGCCAAGCTTCACGGCCTCAAAGCCGTATTTGCGCGCCGCCGCGTCGGCCCCCTTCCATTCGTATTGGAACCAGGGTTCCTCGGGTTGCTTCACCAAGAAACCAATCTTCACGGCGGTCGGGGCGGGCGCAGTGGCGGCGGGCGAGGTTTTTTTGGCACAGCCCGTGATGAGGCACAGGCCCGCGAGAACGGGAAGGAGTCTGGCAGTCAGTTTCATAGGATGAGAAAGCGTCCGGCCTTGATGCATGAATAAAGGCCACACGACAAGACCGGGCTGCCGGAGAACACTAAATAGCTTTCCATCGTCCGGGCGATGACTGTAGCTGACAGGACTCACTATGGTCGCACCGCAGGAAATCCAGATCATCGGCACCGAGGTCGCCATCCGCTGGGATGACGGCAAGGAGAGTTTCATCACCTTCGCCACATTGCGGTCGGCCTCGCCGAGCGCCGAGGTCAGGGGGGAACGCGACATCTTCGGCACGCAGTATGGCGGCGAGGCCCCGCGCGACTACCGCGGGGTCGAGGTCACAGGCTGGGAGCGCGTGGGCAACTACGCGATCCGCTTCGAATTCAGCGACGGCCACCGCACCGGACTCTACAATTACGAGCTGCTGCGCGGGCTGGGCGGGCAATCGAATTGATTTTGCCTTGGTGCCTTATTTGCCCGCCACGACGCCACGCTCGCTCTTGGTCACGAAATTCAGGAAGTGCTGGAAATCCGGCATGGCGGCCAGCTTGTGCTGGCGCATATGCTCGAACGCCTGGGTGCGGTTGTAGCCGGAGCGGTAAAAGATGCGGAAGGCCTGCTTGATCGCATCGACCCGATCGAGGGTGAAGCCATGGCGCTCAAGGCCGACCTTGTTGATCGAGCGGGCGATGGCGGCGTTGCCGTCGGCGATGATGAACGGTGGCACGTCCTGCACGATTTTCGACATGCCGCCGAGCATCACATGGGCACCGACGCGGCAGAACTGATGGACGCCGGAACCCCAGCCGATGTTGACGTGATCCTCGACAATCACATGGCCGGCCAGCGCCGACTGCGCGCTCATCACCAGGTGGTTGCCCACGATGCAGTCGTGCGCGATATGGCTGTAGGCCAGCATCACATTGTCGTGTCCCATCCGGGTATAGTCGGCTTCGTTGGTGGCACCGTGCACGCTCACGTATTCGCGGAAGACGTTGCGGTCGCCGACCACCAGGCCCGGCTCGCCCCCCGTGTATTTCAAATCGTGGGTCTTGGTGCCGACACAGGCGAAGGGGAAAATCTCACAATGGCTGCCGATCGTGGTGCGACCCTCCACGTTGGCGTGGTGGTGCAGCACCGTGCCTGCGCCAATGACCGACTTGCCGCCCACATACGCGTAGGCGCCGACCACCACCTCCTCTCCCAGTTCGGCCCCGGGCTCGATGATGGCGGTTGGGTGTATCTGCTGGGCCATGGGCTTACTCCACGTCGGTGTTGGCCACCACGGCGAACATCAGGTCGGCCGAGGACACCACCTGGCCGCCGACGCTGCACTCGCCCTCGGCGCAGGCGATGCTGCCACGGATCTTCGTGAGCTTGACCGTGATGCTCAACTGGTCGCCGGGACGGACCGGCTTGCGCCACTTCACCTTGTCGCAACTCATGAACAGAGCGGTCTTGCCCTCCATGGTGGTGCGGCGGATGAGCAGAATGCCGGCGGCCTGCGCCATGGCTTCTACCTGAAGGACACCGGGCATCACCGGATTGCCGGGATAGTGACCCTGGAAAAATGGCTCATTGATCGTGACGTTCTTGATCGCGGTGAGCGAGTCGTCGCCCAGTTCGACCACGCGGTCGATCATCACGAACGGATAGCGGTGCGGCAGGAGGTCGAGCACCCGACGAATATCAAGCGTGGACTCGGTGGTGATCTCGGCCTTGGGCGCGGCGGGCTTGCCGGGCTTCTTGCCGCCCTTCTTCCAGGTCTCGTATTTCTCAAACAGCGCCTTGGTCAGCTCGGCGTTCACCGCGTGACCGGGCCGCGTGGCGACAATATGGGCCTTGAGCGGGAGGCCGAGCAGCACGATGTCGCCGATGATATCGAGGATCTTGTGGCGCACGAACTCGTCGGCGAAACGCAGCGGCTCCTTCGAGATGATCTTGTCGCCCTTGATGACGATGGCGCAGTCGAGGCTGCCGCCCTTGATCTTGCCCAGCTTGATCAGTTCCTCGATGTCCTCGTAGATGGTGAAGGTGCGGGCGGCCGCCACCTGCGCGATGTAGACCTCGGGGTCGAGCACGAGCGAGAGGTGCTGGGTGTGGATGCCGCGGTCGTCGGCCGAGGTGCAGGTGATCTTCAGGCCGTCGTAGGGCAGCGCGATGATGGAGGAGTTGCCGCGGGCGAAGGACACCGTGTCGGTCAGCGTGAAATACTCGCGTTCGGCGTCCTGCTCGACGGGCTCGCCCTGCTGGATGAGCTGCACGAAGGGCCGGGCGGAGCCGTCCATGATCGGCGGTTCGCTGGCGTCGATCTCGATGAGGAGGTTGTCGATGCCGCAGCCGCTGAGGGCGCTGAGCACATGCTCGACCGTGTGGAGCTTGGCGTGACCGACCTGGATGGTCGTGGCGCGCACCAGGTCGGTGACCTGGTCGATGCGGGGCTTCAGCTCGGGATGGCCGTGCAGGTCAACGCGTTTGAACACGATGCCGTGGTTGGCCGGGGCGGGCTTGAAAGTCATATGCACGGCGTCTCCGGTGTGCAGGGCATTGCCCTTGATGGAGACCTCGCGCAAGA
>JAYUBB010000293.1:0-10977 GCA_043741015.1 Opitutaceae bacterium | reverse complement strand
GGTAAATGCCGTTTTCCCGGGGCTGCTGGTGGATGAGTCGCGCATCGATTTCCAGCCGGTGCTGATCGAGCATGAGATCCACGCGGAGAAACTGGCCGTCGGCCAGATCGGTGTCAGTGCCGACCAGCACGCCGACACCGTTGCTGGAGATATCCTGAAGTTTTGCCGGGCAGTCGCGGCCGGCGCAGTGCAAGCCCGCCCGGAGGGGGAAAGCTGTACCAGGCACATACCGCTGGTTGAACCGCTTCTCCATCTGCTCAACCTTGGCCTTTTCAAAGTTAAAAATCCGCCGGAAGATCAGCATGGAAACTTTCTAGCCCTGTCGGCCGGATATTACAAGCCCATCGACAGGCCGACTCGGCCTTGCGCCCCTGGCAAAACCAGACATTGTGGCCGGCATGACTCCCAGCGATCCTACCTCCCTCTCGCGGCGCGAGGCGTTGAAAATCCTAGGCGCGGCGGTGGCCGCCACCGGCCTGGGCTTGAATCACGCTTCCGCGGCGGAAATCGTCCCGGCCGCTCTCGGCTGGGAATTGCCCGTGTTGCCCTACGCCTACGGTGCCCTCGAGCCGCACATCGACGCGAGGACGATGGAAATTCACCACACGAAGCACCATCAGGCCTACATCACCAACGCAAAGAAACTCCTCGATGGTCATCCCGACCTGCTGGCGCGCGGACCCGAGGCCCTGGTCCGTGATCTGGCGGGTGTGCCCGAGGCGATCCGCTCCGGTCTTCGCAACAACGCGGGCGGACACGTGAACCACACGTTTTTCTGGAAGGTCATCGCACCCGGCGGCGCAACTTCGGCGACGCAGCTCGGTGCCGCCATCACCAGTACTTTCGGCTCGATGGATGATTTCAAGAAACAGTTTGCTGACACGGCGATGAAGCGGTTCGGCAGTGGCTGGGCGTGGCTGAGTGCCAAGCCAGATGGCAAACTGGTCGTGCACTCAACCGCCAACCAGGATTCGCCGCTGAGCGACGGGCTGACGCCGATCATCGGTCTCGATGTATGGGAGCATGCCTACTATCTGCATTACCAGAACCGCCGCGCTGACTACGTGTCGGCTTTCTGGAACGTGCTCAACTGGACGCAGGCCGAGGCGAACTATGCGATAGTTTCGAAAGGCTGAGCCGGAGCATGGGTGCGGAATCCTTTGACGAGATCGGCCTGCCCACGGCGCGGCACCATCTGTTCCTGTGCGTCGGGCCGGACTGCTGCTCGACCGTCGAGGGTCTCGCGACGTGGGAGCACCTCAAGGGATCGTTGAAGGAGCATGGCGTGCCGGCGATGCGGACCAAGGCGGCCTGTCTGCGGATATGTCGCGAGGGGCCGTGGCTGGTGGTCCATCCGGAGGGCGTCTGGTACGCGCAGGTGACACCGGAGAGATTCGACCGCATCCGCCGCGAGCATCTGGAGGGCGGGGTGCCGGTGGCGGAGTGGATGAGGGCGGTCAACCCGCTGCCCCCCGACTAGTCCACCGCACAGGGGAAGTAGTCGTGGTAGAGGACGATTTTGAAATCCGTCGTGTCCTTAACGTAGAACCGTACCTTGTAGGGGCCGGCGGGCAGCACGATGCCGAAGGTCGCCTCGTAGCCGCCTAATTCATCCGTGGTGGCGGTGAGGAAATCGTAGTAACGCTCCGCCGGCAGGCCGGGCACGGGATCGGGCAGCCGGTCGTTGCCGGGCAGCTGCGGATTACCGTTCAGCGTGAGAATATAGCGGTGGGCAGGAGCCAGCCCTTTCAGCGCGACCTGCAGCACCAGTCCTCCCGCCACGGTCGGGTGCAGGCGCACGGTGCCGGCAGCGCCCGGCACGGCGCGGCCCCATTCGGGTGGGGCGATGAGCGGGAGCGGTACGCCGGCTTCGCCCCGGGCCTTGACTGCGCTGATGAAGGAGGCTTGTGCGGCCGTGACGGGTGAGGAGCTGGCCGCGACCTTGCCGCGGCCAAGGACGATGATGGGCTCGGCGGCGAGGGCGCTGGAAACGAGGAGCAACGCCGTCGCCAGCAACGCACGGTGCATGCTCAGGCGATCGAGGGCATGCCAACCGAGGAGCCGCGGATGGTCTTGGCGGCCAGCTGGCATTCCTGACAGGCGCCGAAAAATTCCACGACGTGGCTGATGTGCGCGTAACCCTTGTCCTGCAATCTCTGCTCCACGCCGTCTGGGAGGTTGTAATCGACCCGGTCGGTTTTGCCGCAGGATTTGCAGATGATGTGGTAGTGGCGGGCGGAGCCGAGCGTCTGTTCGTAGAGGCAGGTGCCATTGTGCAGGTAGCTGCGGCGCACAAGGCCGAGATTCTCGAAGGCCGCAAGGCAACGGTAGATGGTCACGAGATCGCACGCCTTGATCCCCACGAGCTGGTGGATGCGCTCGATGCTGACCGGACCGTCCAGCTTCAGCAGCAACTCGACCAGCGCAATGCGGGGCTTGGTGACGCGCATCCCGGCGGTGCGGATGCGGCTGCAAGCCTCATGTACGGACGCTTCCACCGAACGCGAACCGGAGACAGTTGCCAGCGGGTGGTTGGACTGGGTCGCTGCGATCATCGGTGATTGTTTATGGAGCAAATTAACCGGATGGCGAGTTGAAGTTTACCCAAATATCACAATCACCGCGGTCGTAAAAACCTGCCGGTCGCCTGTTTGGCTGCGGGGTTGCGGCCTGCGGACTGCTGTGCTAGCTAGGACGATACATTACATGCAAGACCTCGAATTTTCCGAAATCGTCGGCCTGATCTGCAAGGAGGACTCCCGTTTTGATCGCAAAGCCTATGATTTTGTCCGGCAGGCACTGGACCACACCGTCAAGGAGATGAAGCGCAAGCAACCGGAGCGCACCGGCAAGTCGCAGCACGTCACCGGCGCGGAGCTGCTGAACGGCATCCGGGATTACGCGCTCGATCAGTTCGGCCCGCTCACCAAGACCTTGCTGAACACCTGGGGCATCCGCCGCTGTTCCGATTTCGGCGACATCGTTTTCAATCTCATCGAATATAATGTTTTCAGCAAAACGGAGAGCGACCGGCGCGAGGATTTCGCCGACCTCTACGATTTTGACGAAGCCTTCGTGAAGCCCTTCCAGCCGGTCGGCACCCGCCGGTCTCGGGGCGCCTCCGGCCAGGCCTGAGCCTTCTTCCGTTAAATGCCCCAAAAATCCTCCGTCCCTTTGCGCGATCTTGTCCTGCTTGAGCGTCTCTGGCGCGAATCAATCGAACGCTACACGCTGCCCAACGGGCTGACCGTCCTCCTCAAGCCCGATCGCGCCGCGCCGGTCAGCTCCGTGCAGGTATGGGTAAAGACCGGCAGCATCCATGAGGGTTCGTACCTCGGCGCGGGCCTGTCGCATTACCTTGAGCACATGCTCTTCAAGGGCACCACACGCCGCGCCGGCCGCGAGATTTCGGCCACGGTCCAGGCCCACGGCGGTTACATCAACGCCTACACGACCTTCGACCGCACCGTCTATTACATCGAGCTCCCGTCCAACCACACGACCGTGGCCATCGACCTGCTGGCCGACGCCGTGCTGCACTCGACGCTGCCGGCGGACGAGGCCGCCAAGGAGAAGGATGTCATCCTGCGCGAGATCGACATGTGCCTCGACGACCCCGATCAGCGCCTGTCGCAGGCGCTCTTCGAGACGGCCTACCGCACGCATCCTTACCGCCAGCCGATCATCGGCCATCGCGACGTCTTTGCCGCCTGCACCCGCGACGACCTGCTCGGTTACTACCGCGCCCGCTATGTGCCCAACAATCTCGTGGTCGTGATCGTCGGCGATTTCGACCCGGTGGCCACGCGCGCGGCCCTCGCCGAACATTTCGGCTCGGCTCCGCGCGTCCGCCTCGCCCCGGTGCTGGTGCCCGACGAAACCACCCAGCTCTCGCGGCGCGACCAGCACCTGTACGAGGATGTGCAAGTCTCCCGCGCTGGCCTCGGCTGGCAGATCCCCGGGCTCGCGCATCCCGACACCCCCGCGCTCGACCTGCTGGCGATGGTGCTCGGCCATGGCGACAGCTCGATCCTCTGGCAGTCGATCCGGGAGAAGGCCCGCCTCGTGCACAGCATCGACGCCATGTCGTGGGGCCCGGGCACGAGCGGCCTGTTTTACATTTCCTACCTCGCTGATCCCGCCAAACGCGTTGCGGCTGAGCAGGCCATCCTGCGCGAGCTCGACCGCATCGCCACCAAGGGCATCAGCGCCGCTGCGCTGGCCAAAGCGATTCGCCAGGCCGTGACTTCCGAGATCAACATGCGCAAGACCATGTCGGGCCAGGCCTCGCGCCTCGGGGCCGGCGAGGTCGTCGTGGGCGACATCAATTACACTCGCGAGTATTTCCGGCGGCTCTTCGCTCTGACCCCGGCAAAACTCAAAAAAGTGTTGCGCACCTACCTTGTGCCGGAGCGGCTCACGGTGGTTTCCAGCAATCCGGCCAGCTCGCTTGCCGCCGTCGCGACGGCGGTCGCCCCATCGTCTTCCTCCCTCGACTTCGAGGAGATCACTCTGCCGAACGGCGCACGCCTGTTGCTCCAGCCCAACCACCACCTGCCCAACCTGCATCTGCGCCTCGCGTTTGCCGGTGGCTCGATGTTTGAGCCGGCGGGCCGGCGCGGACTCAACGCGCTCATGGCATCCCTGCTGGCCAAGGACACCACCCGGCGCTCCGCCGAGGAAGTCGCGCGTACCATCGAGGCCGTCGGCGGTTCGTTTCATGAATACTCGGGCAACAACAGCTTCGGACTCACCGCCGAGGTGCTGCCTGGCGATACCGACCTGGCCCTGGGACTGATCAGCGACGCGATCCTGCGGCCCGCTTTCAAGTCCGCCCGGCTGGAGATTGAGCGCGAGTCGTCGCTCGCGTCGCTCAAGGAGAGCCTCGACGACGTGGTCACGGTCGGACGCAAGAAACTGCGCGAGAAATTCTTTGCCGGGCATCCCTTCGCCATCGAGACCAGCGGCAACGAGGCGGGACTTAAGGCCATCCAGGTCTCCGACTTGAAGGCGCTGCACCAGCGGCTCGTCGTCTCGGGCAACGCCGTGCTGGCCGTGGCGGGTGATTTTGATCCGAAGAAACTCGGGCCGAAGCTCAAGGCCTTCCTCGCGAAACTGCCGAAGGGCGCGGCGCCCCGGAGCGACGGGGCTCTTGCGATTGAGGCCGGTGACTTCACCGAGATCCAGCCCCGCCAGCAGGCGATCGTGTTCCAGGCTTTCCCCGGGCCGGGCCTGCTCGCCGCCGATTATATGGTGAGCGAGGTGGCCGATGAACTGTTCAGCGGCATGTCCTCCCATCTCTTTGAGCGGGTCCGCGAGCAGAAGAGCCTGGCCTATTTCGTGCGTTCCAGCCGCATCATCGGGTTGCAGGCGGGGATGTTTTATTTCTACGCCGGCACCAGCCCCCAGCGCTACGGCGAGGTCATCGAGGAACTGGACCTGGAGATCAAACGCGTCCGCGAGGGCAGGGTGAGCGCCGAGGAGCTGTCCCGTTGCCAGATCCGGCTCAAGGCCGGCAAGCGCATGGGTATGCAGACCAACTCCGCCCGTGCCATGCAGGCGGCCCTGAACTTCGTCTACGGTCTGCCGGTCAACGATTGGCGGACCTACGACGCCCGGGTTGATGCCGTCACGCTCGCCTCGATCCGGGATTTCGCCCTGCGGTATTTCAATCCAGGTCAACGCGTGCAACTGGTGGTTAAACCCTGATCCGACCGCCTGATTTTAGGCGGACACGCCGTTTTCCGGCATTTTCCCGCTTGGGTAACGTGACCGTGTTATGAACAAAAAACGTTTACCCTATATCGCGCCGGCCTTGCTGGCGCTGGCCGTGTTGATTGCCCCGCTCACCCTCCGCGCGGAGGAGGCCGCCAAGGAAAAACCTCTGACCAAGGCGAAGGAGAAGTATGATGCCGACAGGGACGGCAAGCTTAGCGACGAGGAGAAAGCGGCGGCCAAGGAAGGCGCCAAGGCCAAGGCGAAGGAAACTCGCGAGGAAAACCTGGAGAAATACGACGCCAACAAGGACGGCAAACTCGACAAGGAGGAGCGCGCCAAGCAGAAGGCCGACGAACAAGCCGAGCACGATGCCCGCAAGGCCGAACGCGAAGCGAAGCGGGCCGCCAAGGCGGCGGAGAAGAAGTAAGCGTTCGCTTCAGTTCTGGACCGACACAAACCCGGGAGACCTCCCCGGGTTTTTTACTGGCGAAAACCACGGCACCGCCGCTGCCGCTCCAAGAAAGGCTACTTCTTATCCGTCAGGCCGCCGCTCCACTTGAGCTTGGCGCGCATGACGCCGAAATGGCGGTAATCGCGCCGTTGCACCAGCCCGAGCCGGCGCTTGGCAATGGTGACGTTGATCGTCGAGCCCTTGACGACCTCGCGGTTGCGCTGGCCGTCCAGCGCGACGAGCAGCCGCGAACCGGTGGAGCTGGTGCGGATGCTGAGCTTCACACTGTCCTCGAAGACAATCGTGCGGTTGCTCAGCGTGTGCGGGCAGATCGGGGTCATCGCGATCACCCGCGCCGCGGGGTGGATGATCGGGCCGCCGGCGGAAAGATTGTAGGCGGTTGAGCCCGTGGGCGTCGAAAGCACGAGACCGTCGCAGAGATAGTCGGTCACCAGCTCGCCGTCGGCGCGGACTTCGAGGCGGACCAGCTGCGAGTTGACCTCGGCCTTGATGAGGACGTCGTTGAGCGCGAGGTCGCGCCGGCCCGGGCCGGTGCGGCACTCCAGCAACGTGCGCGGGGCGACCCGGTAGTTGCCCAGCAGGACCTCGCCGAAGCAGGCGCGCGCCTCTTCGGGCGAGAAACTTGTCAGGTAGCCGAGGCTGCCCTGATTGACCCCGATCAGGGGGATGCCGGCCTGCGCCGCTTCGCGCACTGCGCCAAGCAGGGTGCCGTCGCCGCCGATGATGCAGCCGGCGTCACAGTTCTTGAAATAGCCCCGCGGCAGCTTGCGGGCCGGGTGGCTCTTGATCCGGCGGACACCAACCGTGCGGGCAATGGCGATCAGTTCGCGGGCCAGCTTGGCGGAGCCGGGTTTCTCAGTGTTGACGACAAAGGCGAGTCTGCGGATGGGGGACATGCTTTAACCACTAATGCACACTAATGGTCACTAATGTCGAATTCGGATTAAACCAACTTGGAGCGAGGGCGACCCCGCCCGCGAAAAATCGGTTGGCCTCGGAGGGATTGCCTTGCTCCAGCAGGATACTCATCCACGGGAAGGTGCCTTGGTCAGCCCGAGCAGAAACTCGCGGTTGCCGTCGGCCCCGTGTACCGGGCAATCCATCTCGCCATGGAGGGCGGCTCCGGACAACTCACGCAGGGCGAAGTCCCGCACCTCGGCCAGTACGCGCAGGCGCACCGCGTCGTCACGGATGATGCCCTCGCCCTTGTCCACCTCGGTCTTGCCGGCCTCGAACTGGGGTTTCACCAGCGCGATGAGTGTCCCGCCCAGTCGCAGGAACGGCCACACGGCGGGCAGCACGTTTTTCAACGAGATGAACGACACGTCCATCACGACGGCATCGTAGCTGGCGCGCGGCAGATCGCCGGGCTGGAGGTGCCGCGCGTTGAGCTTTTCGAGATTGGTCACCCGTGGGTCGCGCCGGAGCTTCTCGTGCAACTGGCTGTGCCCGACATCCACGCAGGTGGCGGAGGCGGCTCCCGCCTGCAGTGCGCAGTCGGTGAAGCCGCCCGTCGAGGCGCCGATGTCGAGCAGGTGCGCGCCGGTGAGCTCGACCGGGAAGTTCTCCAGATAGGCCGTGAGTTTTTCGCCGCCGCGGCTAACGAAGCGCGGGGGCTGGTCCACACTAAGCCCGAAGTCGGCGGGGAATTCCTTACCGGGCTTGTCGAGTCGCTCCGTGCCGTGGCGGACTCGGCCCGACATGATCAGCGCCTTGGCCTGGGCGCGGGTGGGGGACAGCCCGCGGGCCACCAACAGTTCGTCGAGTCGGGTCTTGGCGGGCATGGGATCAGCTTAGCTTCTGCCGGGCGGGCGACCAGCACGTTGTGCGGCCGCCGACTTCTTCGCGGACGAGGAGTTTCTTCGTGCGCGGACAGCGTCCACCATCCTCCCAGCGGTGCCGGAAGAGCCACGACTTAGGGATGTGAGCGTTGAGGTTGGGCGGGAGATAACGTCCTTTGCCGGCGATGGTGGCGAGCGCGAGGCGGCAGACCTGGCGGCATTCCCGGTGCAGGTTGCGTACCTCGGCCGCGTTCAGTGAACCGGCCAGGCGCTTCGGGTGGATGGCCGCGCGCCACAGGATTTCATCGGCCATCCAGTTGCCGACGCCGGGAAAACGTTCCTGCATGAGCAGCACAGCCTTGATCGGGGCACGGGCCCGGCGCCGGAGAAAAGCCGCCACGGTCTCAACCGTGAACGCGGGAGAAAGAATTGCCGGGGCGATCCTGGTCCACCACGCGGGCGCCGCCATGCTGCAGTGGAAGAGCACTCCGCCAAACATCCGCGGATCGTTGAAGACGAGCTGACGCTGTTTTTGCACAAGGATGAAGTGATCGTGCTTGGTCGCGGTGTAGTCCGGCGGTTCGACGCGCAGCTCGCCACTCATGCCGAGATGGATGCCGAGCCAATTGTTCCCACTGAAATGAAATAGCATCTGCTTCGCCGCGGTCTCCGAGTCCAGCAGCCGGGCGCCGGTCAGATGGCGTTTGAGCGCGGCGGTATCGCAGCCGCGAAAGACCTTCTTCCCATCGTGCAGCCGCACGGCGAGCACCTTCGCCCCGTGTCCGCTGCTCCAGCGTTTGCGGAAGAATTCGACTTCAGCCAGCTCGGGCATGGTTCAAGTTAGGTTGTCAGCAACATGAGAAACACCGTTCCGTGTCATTCTGAGCGTAGCGAAGAATCCAGAATGATAGCCGCGGCGGTCATACTGCTGGATCCTTCACTTCGTTCAGGATGACAGGTGGTGGTTATCATCACCGGATCTCCCACCGATAAGGATGCCGCGACAACATCTTCGCTGGCCCCTTGGTCACCTGCACGACGTCCTCCCATCGGCACCCGCCGAGTCCGGGATAATACAGGCCCGGCTCGACCGTGAGCACGGCACCGAGCTTGAGTGACCCGGCGACGGCGGAGGAGATGCGGCCGGGATCGTGGACTGCGAGTCCGAGTCCGTGGCCCGTGCCATGAATGAAGCCCACCGAGCCCTTCTTGCCGTGGCGGGTCTCGTAGCCCGCCGCCTCGAAGCAATCCGTCACGGCGCGATGCACGAGGCGGCCGTCAATGCCGGCGCGGATGGCCTTCAGGGCGCGCTGCTGGGCGTCGCGGACAGTGGCGACCATCCGGCGCTGCACCTCGCGCGGCCGGCCCTTCAGGTAGGTGCGGGTCATGTCACCAAAGTAGCCGGTCTTCACCACACGGGGAAAAATGTCGATGATGATCAGCTCGTGCGGGCGCAGCGGACCCGAGCCGCGCTCGTGAGGGTCGCAGGCCTGGTCGCCACCGGCAACGATCGTGTGTTGCGGGTTGCCGCCTTGCTGGTGGATGGCGGTCTCGAGGGCGAAGCGCAGGCGGTCGGACGTCAGCACCTGGCCCCGATGGACGAGGGTGCGGCCCTTGATGCGGGCGGCGCGGAGGATATGCTCGGCGACAGTGAAGCCGACCGAGCACAGGCGGTTGCCTTCGCGGATGCACTCCGCCTCCCGGGCCGACTTGATCTCGCGCTCCGGGAAGAGCAGCCCTCCAGCCAGCTTTAGCTTCAGGCCGAGCTTGGTGAGCTTGAGGTAGAGGTGGGCGGGGAAGTCGTCGGCCACGCGGAAACGGCGGATGCCGTGCTCGCGGGCGAGCGTGGCGATGATCTCGGCTGGCCCGGCCTTGCCCTTGTAACGGGCCTGGGCCCGCGCCCGGCACTCCTCGAGGAGCAGCACGGTGTCGAAATCGCCGGTCTTCTTCACCCGGCCGAATTCCAGGGCGCTCTGGACGGTGAACTTCCTGTCCTTCGCGCCGAAGGCGATGAAGGGGTCGTGGACCTCCACCCGGCCGAAGTAGAGCATGTCGGCGCTGCTGTGGGTGTCGGCGTAGAGGAGGGGAGGTGGTGATTTCAAGAGAGGGATGTTTTTTGTTGCCGACATTGACCACGAACCCGTGCAAAAACGCAAAAATGTTTTCCCGCCGCCGTTTCCTGTCCCTGTTCGCTGTCGCCGCGTTCGCGCTGCTGACCGGCTGCGGCAACGCGGAGAAGAAGCCCGTCGAGCTCAAGACGGTGGAGGACCGCTTCCCGATCAAGGTGGGGCAGCATGTTGTGCAAATGCAGCTCGCGCTACTGCCGGCCGAGACGGAGAAGGGTCTGATGTATCGGCAGACGATGGGGGCGGACGAGGGGATGATTTTCGTCTTCGACCGGCCGCAGCAGATGAGTTTCTGGATGCGGAACTGCGCTCTCCCGCTCGACATCGGCTACTTCGACTCCGACGGAAAACTGAAGGATATCTACCCCATGTATCCGCACGACGAACGGCCGGTGCAGTCGATGGGCGTCCGGCAGTTCGCTTTGGAGATGAACCAGGGCTGGTATCGCAAGAATGGCTTGCAACCCGGGGATGCGATCGACCTCGCGGCGCTGGCTGAGGCCGTCAGCGCCCGCGGCCTCAAGCCCGAGCAGCTCGGGCTGCGAAAGCAGTGAACACGGAGCAGTAAACCAGAGAACGGAGGACGCGCCGTTGCTGCGTTCCAAACATCAGGCCATAACAGGGGCCAGGTTGAGGATATTTCTGCCGGCTGAAATGCGTGGGGGAGCATTGAGCAACCCCGCCTAGGACGAGTGCGGCTTTTTCCCGGCAGGTTTGCCGGTCTCGGGCGGCTTGGCTCGTGGCGCTGGGTGGCGCGACACTTGCGGCGCAGTGGCACCTTGTTTCTGCAGCGCGGCCTGGATGGCCTCCTGCTCCGGCACGGCAGGCGAGATGTGATACTCGACCACGCTTTCGGCGGCCGTTTCCGCCTTGGCGCGCT
>JAYUBB010000292.1:0-10979 GCA_043741015.1 Opitutaceae bacterium | reverse complement strand
TGCGGAAATCATGGAGCGAGGCCGCGGAGGCTGACACTCCTGCCTGCATCAGCAATTCCAGGGCACGCGGTTCAGCGCGGAGATGCACGCCGCGCGCCGCGAGTTTTGGGCCCGCCTTCCGCAGAAATTTCTCCGCGATATCGTGGTGGACAAGCAGGGTCTCGAGGGCGTTGCACACGCCCGGGCGCGAGCATTTGCCGTTGATGAGGATTGACTCGGCCATCTCAAGGTCGGCGGCCCGGTCCACAAAGAGGGCGCAGATGCCGTCGTAGTGCTTGATGACCGGCACGCGGGCGGTCTTAACGACCGTCTCGATGAGGCTGCGACCGCCGCGGGGAATGAGCAGGTCAACCACGCCGACGGCTTCGCCGAGCAGGCGCACGGTGTCGCGGTCGGCGACCGGGACGAGCTGGACGGCCGCGGCGGGCAGCCCGGCGCGGCCGAGACCACGTGACAGGGCCGCGGCGATCACGGTGTTGGAACGCAGGGCCTCGGACCCGCCGCGCAGAATCACCGCGTTCCCGCTTTTCAGGCAGAGCCCGGCGGCGTCGCAGGTGACGTTGGGGCGCGATTCGTAGATGAAACCGATGACGCCGAGTGGCACGCGGACCTTGGCGAACTTGAGACCGTTGGGCTGAGTCCATTCGCGCAGAATCGCTCCGACCGGGTGGGGGAGCTGGGCGACCTGCCGCAGGCCCGCGGCGCAGACGGCGAGACGTTTCGGGTCGAGCGTGAGCCGGTCCACAAGCGCGGCGGTCTGGCCGTTGGCCTTGGCCGCGGCAACATCGGCGGCGTTGGCGGCGAGAATTTCCGTTTGGGCCGCGTGCAGTTCCTGCGCCATCGCCTCGAGGGCGGCATCAATGCGCCCGGCCGGCGTGGTCGCAAGCGCGCGCGCGGCGGCGCGGGCCTGCGTCCCGAGTTGGGCGATGAGTTGGGCCAGGTCGGACATGTCAGGGAATCTGGTTCGGAAATGTGGGAGCGGCTTTACGCCGCGACTTAAGCGGTCTCGGAAAGCATGTCGGGGCATAAAGCCCCTCCCACTTTTTGCAGGCGTTCATCAGATTCATTTCGCCGGGAAAAACGTGCCCACGCGTTTGCCGGCGACGATGGCGCGGACGAGGCCGGCCTTGTGGCCGCTGGCGATCGCGACGGGGATGCCGGCCTTCACGGCGAGTTGCGCGGCCTGAAGCTTGGTGACCATGCCGCCGGTGGAAGTGTGGCCCTTGTCAGAGCGGACGAATCCGGAAACCTCGCTGAAATCGTGGACGAGCGGGACGGTCTGGCCCTTCGCATCCTGCAAGCCGTCCACACTGGTGAGGATGATGAGCAGGTCGGCGTCGATGAGGACGGAAACCTCGGCGGAGAGCCGGTCGTTGTCGCCAAAGTTGAGCTCCTCGACGGCGACTGAGTCGTTCTCGTTGATGATCGGGACGACGTGGCCGCGGGAAAGGAGGTGGGCGAGGGTGTTGCGGGCGTTGACGTGGCGGACACGGCTGTCGAGGTCGTTGTGGGTCAGCAGCAGTTGGGCGACCGAGAGACCCTGCCGCGAAAAGGCACTGGCATAGGCGTGCATGAGGTGCGACTGGCCGACCGCAGCGCAGGACTGACGGGCAGCCAGCTCCTTGGGACGGACGGACAGATCCAGCGTTTCCATGCCGGCAGAGACGGCACCACTGGACACAATGACGCATTCATGGCCGGTGCGCACCAAGGCGCCGACCTCGCGAGCCAGGCGCGCAATCTGCCGGCGGCTCAGACCGATACCCTTTTCCGAGGACAGGATGCCGGAACCGAACTTGAGCACGATGCGTTTGAATCGTTTGGACATGAAGCGCGCAGAGTAGTCGGGGAGGCCCGGGCAACAAGCCGGAATCCCGGGCGCCCGGCGCTTTTCGCTGGGGCCAAGCGAGCTATGACACGTTTTCGAGTGAAGCACTTAGGTATGACACGTCGTTCCCTTGTCTCGACACGCGGCGTGGCGTCCCCTATCCCCAACACAAAAAATCAATCCCTTCACTGACATGAACACGTTTACCGACCTGCCTGCATCCACCCTTTTTCCCTTGAATCGAGGTGACTCTGTGACGGATCGCATGGTTGGCATGCAGCAATCGTTGGCCGGTGGCTTGACGCCGGTGGCCTGAGATGGAAGCAGACCGCTTATCATCGTTATGCCGACTGTTGCCGCTTCGCCGCGTATCTTTGAACTGGCTTTGCCCGACCTCGCGCTTGCGCGGGGCGGCGTAGTCCGGTCTCACCGCGCCCGTGGATGGTGGTGGAGCCGGGAAGGCGACACCCCCGACACCCCCCGCCCGGAAGTTTCCACCGTGCTGCTGGTGCATGCCCTGACGGGCAGCGCCCAGGCCGGCGGCGAAAGTGGCTGGTGGGAACCGCTCATCGGACCCGGCCGCGCGCTGGATCCCGCCCATCATCGCATCCTGTGCTTCAACAATCTCGGCTCCTGCTACGGCAGCAGCGGACCCGGGGTGGAAGGTTTTCCGACCGACAAAAACCTGGAGCTGACCAGCCTCGATATTTCACGGGCCCTGCTGCTCGCGCTGGACAAGCTCGGCATCCGCAAGGTTCATCTCACCACGGGCGGCTCGCTCGGCGGCATGGTGACACTCGCGCTGGCCGCGCTCGTCCCGGAGCGTTTTGAGCGGTTGCTGCCGCTCGCGACCAGCGTGTCGGCGAGCGCCTGGGTCGTGGGCTGGAACCACGTCGCGCGCCAGATTCTGCGGCTCGATCCCGGTTACCCGGACAACATCGGCCGCGGGTTGGAAATTGCCCGCCAGCTTGCGATTCTCACTTATCGCGCCGAGCCCGGGCTCGACGCGCGCCAGCCGCGCCCGGCACAGGCCAGCTCGAACGCATCCGGTTACCCGGTGCAGAGCTACCTTGAGCATCAGGGGGCCAAACTGCGGAATCGTTTTGCGGCGCAAGCCTACGAGCTCCAGCTCGCGGCGATGGATCACCACGACCTGATGCAGCCGCTGCCCGGCGACAACCGGCCGGCCATCAGCCGGGTGAAGGCCTCCACGTTCGTGGTGGATATCGACACGGACCAGCTTTTCACCCCCGCGCAGGCCGAGACACTGGCGAACTGCCTGCACCAGGCCGGGGCCAAGGTCGTACGCGCGACCGTCACCAGCATTCACGGGCATGACGCCTTTTTGATGGAGTGGGAGACACTCGGCCCTATCCTGACCCGTGCCCTGCAATTGCAGGCTCCTACATCATGAGCAACCGCTGGCAGGTCTATAAATTCGGTGGCTCCTCCCTCGGCACCTCCGGGCGTCTGCCCAAGGTGCTGGAGCTGGTGGCGGCCGGGCCGCGCCCGCTCGCCCTCGTCGTGTCGGCGCTCGGCGACAGCACCGACTGGCTCATCCTGTCGGCCCGCTCGGCCGAGGAAGGCAACATCAGCCAGGCCCGCCGCCAGCTCACCCAGGTCCGCGAACTGGCCACCGCCACCGCGCGCGCTGTGCTCAACGCCCAGGGACAGAAAGGTTTCAAGCACGATCTCGACGAGATTCTGACGCCGGTGGAACGCCTGCTCTCGGGCATCGAGCTGACCCGCGAATGTTCGCCCCGCACGCTGGATTCAATCATCTGCGTCGGTGAACGCATCTCCATCGCCGTGGTGGCCCGCGCCCTCGTGGAACGGGGCGTCCCGGCCATCCCGGTGGACGCGCGTGATTTTGTGGTGACCGACGCCACCTACGGCTCCGCCACGGTGGACAAGGCCGAGACGGCGGCGAAGTTCGCCCCGTTGCTGGTCAAGTGGACCGGCAGCGTGCCGATCGTCACCGGGTTTCTCGGCCGCACCCGCGAGGGTCACACCACCACGCTGGGACGCAACGGCTCGGACTATACGGCCACTCTGCTCGCCGGCCTGCTCAAGGCCACCGCCGTCACCGTCTGGACGGACGTGCTCGGCGTCATGACCGCCGACCCCGCGCTGGTGCGCGAGGCCTCGCCGGTGGACCGTCTCTCCTACGACGAGGCGCTGGAGCTGGCGTATTTCGGCACCCGGATGTTCCACCCGCGCACGATCATCCCGCTTCGCGAGTGCGGCGCGGCGCTGGTCATCCGCAGCACCACCCAGCCCGAGGCACCCGGCACCCGCATCGATGCGACCGGCAATCCCGATCCCAACCGTCCGACCTGCGTGACCAGCCTCGAGCGCCTGGCGCTGCTCGGCGTGCAATCCCGCCGCACGGGTCTGAGCAAGCCGCTCGGCGGCCGCATCCTCGCCGCCCTCGGCGAGGCCGGCGTGCGCGTGTGGCTGACCACCGAGTCCACCCTCGGCCAGTCCTTCTCCGTCGTCATACCCGAGGTGGATGAGGCGCGGGCGCGGGCGAGCATTTCCGAGGCGCTCGCCCCGGAGTTGCAGACCGGCGACCTGCGCATCGAGCCGATCCTTTCACCGGTTACGCTGGTCAGCCTCGTCGGCGAGAACATGGGCAAGCGGCCGAATGTCGCCGGCAAGTTCCTCAATGCCATCGGCGAGGCCGGCATCTCCGTCCGGGCCGTGGCCCAGGGTGCGTCGGCCCGCAGCATCTCCTGCGTGGTGGATGCCGACCAGACGGCCACAGCCGTGCGCACCGTGCACGGCGCCTTCAATCTTTCCCACACCGTCATCAGCGTGCTGCTGCTCGGCAAGGGCGTGGTCGGCGGCTCGCTGATCAAGCAGATCGACAAGCAGAACAAGGCGCTCGGGAGGGAGCATGACGTGCAGGTGCGGCTCGTCGGGGTGGGCTCCAGCGGCGGTGTGTTGTTCGATCCCGAGGGTCTGCCGACCAGCAAGGCGATCGAGCTGCAAAAGGACGCGTTGGGGGAGGGGAAGGTCGTGGCCGATGTGACCTCGCTGCTCGACCGGCTCTCGCGCCTGCCCAATCCCGTGCTGGTGGACTGTTCCGCGGCGCCCGGCATGGAGAAGCTCTATCGCGCGGCGTTTGCCCACAGCGTCAATGTCGTGTCGGCCAACAAGCAGCCGCTGGCGCTGCCGCAGGCCGAGCGGGACGAATTGCTCGGCGAGGCCCGCAAGCATTTCCGCGCCTACCACTATGAGACGACGGTTGGCGCGGCGCTGCCCGTGATCGAGACGCTCAAGAATCTGGTCCGCACCGGCGACCACGTGATCACCATCGAGGGCGCTTTTTCCGGCACGCTCGGTTATTTGTGCGATCAGCTGTCGCAGGGCAAACAGTTGTCCGCCGCCGTGCGCAGCGCCCGCGAGCTGGGTTACACCGAACCGCATCCGCGCGACGACCTGTCGGGCCTCGATGTCGCGCGCAAGGCGGTCATCCTCGCCCGCGAGCTCGGTCTGCGCCTCGACCTCACCGACGTCGAGCTGAAGCCCTTCGTCCCGGCGAAATATCTCAAGGAAGATGATCCGGAGAAATTCCTTGAGTCGCTCACCAGCCTCGATGTGGAGGTCGCCAAGAAAGTTGCGGCCAGCAAGGCGCAGGGCCTGCTGCCGCGCTACCTCGCGCGCATCACTCCCGGTGCGGACGGCGCGAAGGTCACCGTCGGTCCGGTCGATGTCGAGGCGGCGCATCCGGCCGCAGCGTTGCGCGGCGCCGAGGCGTTCGTCGCCTTTCATACCGAGCGCTATCGCGAATACCCGATGGTGGTGCGTGGCGCTGGCGCCGGCGGGGCGGTTACAGCGGCGGGCGTGCTGGCGGACATCCTGCGCCTCGCGCAGAATATCCGGGGCCGGCGGTGAACACATACGCCTGAATCCTTGAGGTGGACCCACCACAAACTACAGAGCCTATCGTCGTAAT
Source organism: Opitutaceae bacterium (assembly GCA_043741015.1). Taxonomy (GTDB): domain Bacteria; phylum Verrucomicrobiota; class Verrucomicrobiia; order Opitutales; family Opitutaceae; genus Lacunisphaera. The sequence continues at coordinate 5,190 of JAYUBB010000292.1, read as the reverse complement.
TTGAGTGCCTGGTTGCGTAGCCGGAAATAAAACTCTACCACAAACCACAAGTGCCAGCCCCATAGGTTGGCCTAGCAGTCATGACTCCCTTCAACCCCACGCTGTGGCTCGCCGGCCTCGTTGCCATGCTTTGTTCCGGAACGATCCGTGCCGAAGATCCGGCCGCCGCCGCCACGCCGCCCGACGTCGGCTTGCTGCTCACCGAGTTCGAAGCCCGGTCGCCCAAGGGTTACGAGCCGCCGCTGATAGCGGAGAACAACATGCGCGTCATCACCCTCGTCGAATCCAACCAGCTCGCGACCGGTTCTGATTATTATCGTGCCGCCGCCTTGCTTGGCCGCGACCTCGGCGAATATCGTGTCGGCCGAATCGCCTACGAGCTAGCGCTGGCCGCGCTCGCCAAGAATGACACGAACGCGGAGCACTTGCTACCGATGACATGGGATCTCCTGCTCAACAAGCTCGGGCGGCCGCTACGCATCGATGCCAGCAACATGGTCGCCGGCAACCCGGACTTTCTCGACGCCGATCCTGCGCCGGCGTGCATCCGTGCGGTGTGGTCTAATCCCGCCGCCGCGCGCGCGTCGCTGGTGGCCGCTCGCGACAATCCTGAGATCAAAAATCTAGTGGATGCCGATCAGAGTGACCGAAAGGTTAATTTCAGCACGCAAACTGCAGATGAGCGCAATGCGCTGATCGCCCGGGATCGCCAGCGCAACGTCCGCATCCGAGAAATAGTCACGGCCGAGGATGTCCACACCGCAGCCGATTTCGCGCGAGCCGGCCTGGTGATGCAGCACAGCCCCAAGCCGGCCGGCATCCAACTTGCGCATGAGCTCGCGGTCTGTGCGATGCTCCTCGGCGACCGCGCGGAGGGGCGGTGGCTCGTTGCCGCCAGCTACGATCGTTTTCTGCGCCAACTCGGCCACGACCAACGCTTCGGGACGCAATTCGGCGCGCTCGGCCTGAATCGTGTGGATGAGGCCGGCATCTGCGATGCCGAGCGCCTCGCCCTGGGTTGTCGGACCCTCGCCGCATCCCGCAAGCTTCAGCCGAAGCTCTGAACGCGACCAAAAGCGCGCTGGTATGATCCAGAGGCGTGGGTAACAGGCTGTCCGGGGACATGGATTACACTTGCAGGTGGATGGCTTGGAATCCCTTCGGTGTGGGCCTTTTTACATGTACTCCATTTGGCCGGAAAATTTTAAAACTGAGGGTTGACAGGTATTGTTCCGATTTACAGCGTCTGGCCCGTTCTCCCATGATTCTCAACGTCGCCTTGGTTGTGCTTATTACCGTCGTCCTGGCCGTCCTGGCCTTGGACCCGAATACACATGGGCGGCTCGCTGAAGCCACTAGCTCCTAAGAGAAATTCTCGAAATCAGGAAGCCGCCCACCGAAAAGGGGCGGCTTTTTTATTTCCCAAACTTCATCCAATATGACGCAGACCCAACCAAGCCATTTCTCGCCCTGCCGCGATTGTTCCGGCAGGGTGGCTTAATCTTTCTCCCCATGGAAACCGGTAAACGCCACAGCCACACAATCACCGATGGACCGCAGCGGGCCCCCTCCCGCGCCATGCTCAAAGCGGTGGGTTTTACCGATGATGACCTGAAAAAGCCCTTTATTGGCGTCGCCAACACCTGGACCGAGATCGGGCCCTGCAATTACCACCTCCGCGCCCTCGCCGAACATGTAAAAGCCGGCATCCGTGCCGCCGGGGGCACGCCCTTCGAGTTCAACACCGTCTCCATCTCCGACGGCATCACGATGGGCACCGAGGGCATGAAGACCTCCCTCATCTCCCGCGAGGTCATCGCCGACTCCATCGAGCTGGTGGTCCGGGGCAACTACCTCGACGGCCTCGTCTGCCTTTCCGCCTGCGACAAGACCAACCCCGGCGTCATGATGGCGCTGGCGCGTTGCGACATTCCCGGCCTCGCCCTCTACGGCGGCTCGATCAACCACGGCAACCTCCACGGCAAGGCGCTCACGGTGCAGGATGTGTTCGAGGCCGTTGGTGCGTTCTCGGCCGGCAAGATCGACCAGAAGGAATTTAACTGCGTCGAAAATGCCGCGTGCCCGACTGCCGGTGCCTGCGGCGGCCAGTTCACCGCCAACACCATGGCGACCATCATGGAGGCCATCGGCATCTCGCCGGCCGGGCTCAACGGCATCCCGGCGGTCGCCGAGGAAAAGAACCAGGCGGCTTTCCGCTGCGGCGAGCTCGTTATGGACCTCGTGCGCCAGGACCTGAAGCCCTCGCAGATCATGACGCGAAAGGCCTTCGAGAACGCCATCGCGTCGGTCGCCGCCTCGGGCGGTTCGACCAACGCCGTGCTGCACCTGCTCGCCCTTGCGCGCGAGGCGAACATCGCGCTCAAGATCGACGAATTCGACACCATCAGCGCCAAGACACCCACCATCGCCACGCTCAAGCCCGGCGGGCTCTACACCGCCGTCGAGATGCACCAGGCCGGCGGCATCTCGCTGCTCCTGCGCCGTCTCCTCGAGGGCGGATTCCTCCACGCGGATTGCGTGACCGTTACCGGTCGCACGCTCGGCGACGAAGTGCGCAACGCCCACGAGGCACCCGGCCAGCAGGTCATCCGTCCGACCGCCAAGCCTTTCAAGCCCACCGGCGGCCTCGTCATTCTTCGCGGCAACCTCGCCGAGGAGGGCGGGGTGCTCAAGGTGGCGGGTAGCGCGATCAAACATTTTCGCGGACCAGCCCGCGTCTTCAACAACGAGGAAGACGCCATGGCCGCCGTCACCGCCAACCAGATCAAGGCTGGCGACGTCGTCGTCATCCGCTACGAGGGCCCCAAGGGCGGCCCCGGCATGCGCGAGATGCTCGGTGTCACCGGTGCGCTCGCCGGCGCCGGCATGTCCGAGACGGTTGCGCTGCTCACCGACGGACGTTTCTCCGGCGCGACGCGCGGCTTTTCCATCGGCCACGTGGCCCCCGAGGCGTTCGTGGGTGGCCTCATCGCCTTCGTTCGCGAGGGCGACACCATCGAGATCGACGTTGCGACCCGCAAGTTGCAGGTCGAGATCGCGCCCGCCGAGCTGGCCAGGCGCCGCCAGGGCTGGGCACCGCCCGCCCCGCGTTACACTCGTGGCGTCATGGCCAAATACGCCAACACCGTCTCTTCCGCCGCCGAGGGCGCGGTCACCTCTTAATCTTTCAATCATCCAATCCAACCAGGGACCTCTATGAAACTCACCGGAGCAGAAATCATTTGGGAATGCCTCGCCAAAGAAGGCGTCGATGTCGTGTTCGGCTATCCGGGCGGCGCCATCCTGCCGACCTACGACGCGATGACCAAGTATCCCAAGATCCATCATGTGCTCGTCCGCCACGAACAGGGCGCCACGCACATGGCCGATGGCTACGCCCGCGCTTGCGGCAAAGTCGGCGTTGCCATCGCGACCTCCGGTCCCGGTGCGACCAACATGGTCACCGGCATCGCCACCGCGATGATGGACTCGTCGCCGATCGTGTGCATCACCGGCCAGGTGGGCTCCAAGGCGATCGGCACCGACGCCTTTCAGGAGACCGACGTGACCGGTGTCACGCTGCCGATCACCAAGCACAATTACCTCGTCACCAAGCCCGGCGACATCGCGCGCGCCATCCGCGAGGCGTTTTATATCGCCAGCAGCGGCCGGCCCGGCCCGGTGCTCATCGATATCACCAAGGACGCGCAACAGATGACCACCGAGTTCGACTGGGAGGCGGCCGCGCCGCGCCTGCCCGGCTACCGGCCCACCCACCGCGCCCCGTCGTCGGAGTTTGCCCGCGCGGCCGAGCTGATCAATGCCGCCAAGCGTCCGCTCATCCTCGCCGGCCAGGGCATCCTCAAATCCGGCACGACGGCCGAGGTGCTCAAGCTGGCCAAGACGGCCGGAATTCCCATCACCACCACCTTGCTCGGCATCGGGGTGATTCCCGCCTCGTCCGAGTTCAACCTCGGCATGATGGGTATGCACGGCGAGGCCTGGGTCAACCAGGCCATCCAGCAGGCCGACCTGCTCATCGCCCTCGGCATGCGCTTTGATGATCGCGTGACCGGCAACCTCAAGACCTACGCGCTCAACGCGAAGAAGATCCACGTCGATATCGACCCGACCGAGATCAACAAGAACGTCCCGGTGGATGTCGCCTTGATTGGCGACCTCCGCGAGGTGCTCGCCGAGATCCAGCCGCAGGTGAAGAAGGCCGACCGCGCGGATTGGTGGGCGACCATCAACGCGCAGCGCGGCGATGCCGCCGTGCGCGACATCCAGAGCCTGCCCGACAGCGGCCACCTCTATGCCGCGCACGTCATCAACGACCTCTGGCGTCTCACGCACAAGCGCGACACCATCGTGGTGACCGACGTCGGCCAGCACCAGATGTGGGAGGCCCAATATTACCGCCACGAAAAACCCCGCTCACTCATCACCTCGGGTGGCCTCGGCACCATGGGCTTCGCCCTGCCGGCCGCGATCGGCGCCAAGTTCGCCTGTCCGGAGAAGGACGTGTGGGTGGTCGTCGGTGACGGCGGCTTCCAGATGACCAGTTGCGAACTGGCCACCGCCGAGCAGGAAGGCATCAAGGTCAACGTCGCGATCATCAACAACTCCTTCCTCGGCATGGTGCGCCAGTGGCAGGAGTTCTTCTACGACAAGCGCTATGCCGCCACGCCGATGACCGGCCCGGACTTTGTGAAGCTCGCCGAGGCCTACCGCCTCAAGGGCCTCCGTTGCAACAAGCGGTCCGATGTTAAGGCCACCGTCGAGAAGACCCTCGCCGACAAGGGCACGGTCGTCATCGACTTTGTCGTCGAGAAGGAGGATTCCGTGTTCCCCATGGTTCCCGCCGGCGCGGACCTCGACAAGATGATCCGCCGCCCCAAGCAGGACGTCATGCTCGAGTCCGGTTCCGACAAGGAGTGGGAGATGCCCGCTGCCGCCGCCGCCGCCAAGGCGGCCACGGTCCGCGCGGCGAAACGCGAAACTGCCAAAACCTCCGTCCCCGCCCGCAAGCGCGGTGCAACCGCCCGCCGCTAACCCCTCCCCGTCCTGGCCAAACATACCCTCATCGCTTATGTGGAAGACGTGCCCGGCGTGCTTAACCGCGTCGCCTCGCTCTTCCGCCGTCGCAACTTCAACATCGACTCGCTCACCGTGGGCGGCACCGACCAG
>JAYUBB010000291.1:0-3415 GCA_043741015.1 Opitutaceae bacterium | reverse complement strand
GAATGAGCGGGACCGGCTCTTCAACCTTTCGCTCGATATGCTGAGTGTGGCCGGCTTCGACGGCCGGCTCCAACAGGTAAGCCCGGCCTGGACGGAGTACCTGGGCTGGTCCGCCGAAGAACTCACGAGCCGGCCGATGCTCGACTACATTCACCCCGAGGATCACGCGGCCACGATTCGCACGAGAGAGCATATCTTGCAGGGCAAGCTGGTCCGTGGTTTCGAAAATCGCTATCGTTGCAAGGACGGTTCCTACCGTTGGCTGTCGTGGAATGTCCACCCGCTGACGGAGTCGCGTCAGGTCTTCGGCGTGGCCCGTGACGTCACGGAGAACAAGCGGACGGAGGAGGCGCTGCGTACCAGCGAAACGCGGCTGCGCACGATTGTGGAGAATGAGCCGGAATGCGTGAAACTTGTTTCGGTGGATGGCCGGCTGCTCGAAATGAATCCCGCCGGACTCCGAATGATCGAGGCGGACGAAGGCGGCCAGGTCTTCGGCCGGCCGGTCATCGATCTGGTCCATCCGGCAGACCGCGAGGCCTTCATGGGGCTGCACCACCGGTCAGGTGCCGGCGAGACCGGCCAGCTTCAGTTTCGCGTCATCGGGCTGAAACAGACCGAGCGCTGGATGGAAACGCATTCCACGCCGCTGCGTGATCCCAATGGGACGATCACGTCGGTACTGAGCGTCACCCGCGATATCACCGAACGGAAACGGGCCGAGCAGGCCCTGCAAGCCAGCGAGGAGCGCTTCCGGCTGCTCGCCAAAGCCACCAACGATGCCATCTGGGACTGGGACCTCGTCACCAATGCCCTCTGGTGGAACGAAGGCTACGAAAAACTCTTCGGCTACCGGCGCGAGGCGGTCGATCCGTCGCTGAAGTCCTGGACGGACCACATCCACCCGGAGGATCTGGCGCGAGTGAAGGGCGGCGTCCTCCACGTCATCGAAAATGGCGGCGAAGCCTGGACGGACGAATACCGCTTCCAATGCAAGGACGGCAGCTACGCTTACGTCCTGGATCGGGGCCACCTCATCCGTGATGCCGCGGGCAAGGCGGTGCGCATGATCGGCGGCATGACCGACCTCACGGTGCGCCGGCAGGCCGAGGAACGCATCGCCGAGCAGGCGGCGCTGATCGACCAGGCCCGGGACGCCATTCTGGTGCGCAACCTGGAACATCGCATTCTCTTTTGGAACAAAGGGGCGGAGCGCCTTTACGGCTGGACCGCCACCGAGGCTGCCGGCCGCCCCATCCACACGCTGATTCAACCCGACTCTGCCATGTTCCAAAAAGCGCTCGAGCACGTGCTCCGGACGGGCGAGTGGAGCGGAGAAATCGAGAAGGCCACCAAAACCGGGGCCAAGCTGACGCTGGAGAGTCGCTGGACGTTGTTGCGCGACGCCCAGGGCCAGCCCAAGTCGATTCTCACCATCGACACTGACATCACCGAGCGGAAAAAACTCGAGCAGCAGTTCCTCCGCGCCCAGCGGATGGAGAGTATCGGCACTCTCGCCGGCGGCATCGCCCACGACCTCAACAATCTCCTCGCGCCAATCATGATGGGGGTCGGCCTCCTGAAGCAATACGACCCCACTCCGCAGAGCCTGCCGGTGCTTGACACGATGGAACGCAGCGCCAAGCGCGGGGCCGATCTCGTCAAGCAGGTGCTGTCCTTCGCCCGTGGAGTCGAGGGCACCCGGGTCGCGCTGCAGCTCCGCCACATCATCCAGGACATCCTGTCGATCGCTGGAAACACTTTTCCCAAAAACATCACCGTCGAGACGGACCTCGCCCAGGACCTGTGGCTGGTCCTGGGGGATGCGACCCAGCTCAACCAGGTCCTGCTGAACCTCTGCGTGAACGCCCGCGACGCCATGCCGAACGGCGGCCGCCTCGAATTGGTGGCCAACAACGTCGAACTCGACGAACAGTATGCCGTCATGAACCGCAGCGTGGCCCCCGGCCGGTATGTCGCGGTGAAGGTGACCGACAGCGGGATCGGCATCCCCAAGGAGATCATCGACCGCATCTTCGAGCCGTTTTTCACCACGAAGGAACTGGGCAATGGCACCGGCCTCGGCCTCTCCACCGTGCTCGGCATCGTGCGCAGCCACGGCGGTTTCGTGAACGTCTACAGCGAGCCCGGCAAGGGCAGCACCTTCACGGTCTACCTGCCGGCGCAGCCGGACGGAGCCTTGGCGGATGATGGCAGGCTGGCGGAAGACCGGCTGCCCCGGGGCCAAGGCGAGCTGATCCTGGTGGTCGATGACGAAACCTCCATTTTGCACATCACCAAACAGACGCTGGAGACCTTCGGCTATCAGGTCGTGACGGCCGAGGATGGCGCCCAGGCCATCGGCCTCTATGCACTGCATCGCGACAAGATCGCGGTGGTGCTCACGGACATGATGATGCCGGTGATGGACGGCCCGGCCCTGATCGCCGCCCTCCGGCGCATCAATCCCAAAGTCCGCATCATCGCCGCCAGCGGGCTCAACGCCAATGCCAACATGACCCGAGTTGCCCATGTCGGCGTGCAACACTTCCTCGCCAAACCCTACTCGGCTGACACCATGCTGAGCCTGCTCAAGAAAGTTATTCGCGAGGGCGGCAGTCGCACGCCGCTATAGGCAATGTCTTCATGTGGGAGAGCATTAAGTCCGGCGGGAATATGTCGCCGGCGAAACCATCGCCGGTCCTCCTCCAGGCCTTGGTTGAGCTTGCGGCCGGTGCGCAATATTGCCCTTATGCCGCGGTGAAGACCCGCCTCTGTCCTGGCCGTATTCTGGCCAGCGTTTTGTTGCTCACTGGGCTCCTGCGTGCGGAGGAAATCTCCCTGCACACCGGCTTTGATTACTCGACCGGCAGTTACGGTCTGCCGGTCTCCACCGAAATCGTCACCATCCCCCTGTCCGTGTCGTATGTCGTCAACCACACCACGTGGGATCTGAGCCTGCCCTACCTGCGCATCAACGGGCCCGGTGGAGTTGTGCCGGGCATCGGCCGTTACACCCGCCGTCTCCTGCGGAGCAAAGCCGTCAACCGGGGCTTGGGCGACCTCACCCTCGGGGTCATCCAGGACTTTGCGGCCTCCGCCGACCAGCCGTGGTCGTGGGCCGCCGGCGCGGAGGTGAAATTCGGCACCGCGAGTACCGACAAGTCCCTCGGCACGGGTGAGGACGATTTTGCGACTCACGTGGATCTCGCCTACACTGCCGGCTCGCTCACGCCTTTTGTGACGCTGGGCTATCGCTGGCTGGGCAACCCGGCCGGCTCCGATCTGCGCAATTTCATTTTCGGCACGGTCGGTGTCAACTGGGCCTGCACGGAGCAAACCACGCTCGCGCTCCTGGCGGACTGGGCGGATAAAAATTCTGCCAGTGGCCGCGCGTCAGTGAATTTCACCGTGT
>JAYUBB010000290.1:0-11066 GCA_043741015.1 Opitutaceae bacterium | reverse complement strand
GGCCGCAGCCACCAGATGTATCTTAAATCCTCGTGGCACAAACCCACGCCCTTCGACCAGTGGCGCAGCCAGGCACCCTTCCGGGCCCGGCCTGCGCTCCGCGCCAATCATTTCGGGCGCGGTCTGCGCCGCCAGCGCTTCGTCCGTGGCCTCATCCGCTGGACGATCGTCTTTGCCGTCGCTTGGATCGTGTTGGAAAGCATCCGCGCGATAGTGTAATTTAAAACGACCAGCATTGACGCCGCTCGAGGCCGCCCTTGCATCAGGGCATGAGTCCCCTCCCCGCCCCTGCCTCTGTGCAGCGGCTCCCGCTCCCAACCGCGTAGAGTCATGTCGAACCTCGCAGATCTCTATCCGTGGATCTCCGCCGGCGCGATTGCCTGGGGCGTGATCGACTGCTTCTTCGGCTACCGCGTTTTCAAGATCACGCTTGCCGTGGTCGGAGGGCTGATCGGATTGGCGGCCGGCCATTTCGCCGCCACCACCTATGGCCTTGGGCAAGGCGCGGAAACCGCCACCCTGATACTTTGCTCTGTGGTCGGAGCCGGCCTGGCCTTCTTGCTGTATATCGCCGCCGTGTTTGTCGCGGGCTTCGGTTTTGGCGCCACTCTGGGCATTCTGCTGCTCGCCAATTACCATCACATGGTGGCCCTGCTCACTGGCGTGGTGCTGGGAATCATCGGTGGGTTTCTGGCGGTGAATGTCCAGCGGATCCTGATCATTCTCTCCACCTCGCTGCTGGGTTCGTTCCGGACAATCCTGGCCCTGTCCTTCTTCACCAGCCAGATCGACTGGCTGTTCTATTTCAAGCAGCCCGACCAGATGCCGGCCTTGATTGAGGGCAACAGCTGGATGTTCCCTTCCATTCTCGCCTTGGCCGCAGTCGGGGTGATCGTCCAGTTGGAGCTGGGCGATACCAAGGAGCCGAGGAAATCCAAGCCAAAGGATGACTAGTGTCTTGCCGCGCTTTCCCCTGTCCCCACCATTTCGCCCATGAAGAAACTGCCCCTCCTGCTCCTGGCCGGCCTGCTCATCTGCGGCTTCAGTGCCTGCACCAGCACCTCCGAAATCATTGCCGGTGGCCTTAAGGTCGAGCTAACCCGGATTGAACGGGGGGGCGACGGGGCGGTGCATGTGACCTGGCGCGTGGGCAATCCCAACGTCGTCTCCTACCTTCTGTCGAAGTGCTCCCACAAGATCACGCTCAACGGCACGGTTGTCGGCACCGTTGTCGAGGCCTCACCTCTCGGCGTGCCGGCGCAAAATCAGGTGGAGCGCACGGGAGTGCTCGTTACGGCCAATCCTGCTGCGAGGCCGGTCATTGACCAGGCCGTGGCGCAGGGCTCGGCCACCTACCGGATGGACTCCGATCTATTCATCCTGATTGTTGACGAAAAAATCGAGAAGGCCCAGCTCACCGGCTCGGGCACCGTGCCCGTAAAATAGAACGGCCCCGGGATTAATGACCCCGCGCCGTGGGTTGAAAAGAGAGGCCGGTTCAGGCTGCCAAGCGCTGGACTCCGCTCACCGCCACTTGGGATTGGCTTGGTGCCGGAAGGTGGATGGGGCGGGCCCGCAGCAGGGGACGCGGCACCCGGCTGTATTGGTTCACTGTCCAGGCCACCAGACCGGTGGTGAAGATGATGGCGGTAAAGTCGGCGGCGTCGAATGGACGACCGCTCGCAAGAGAAGCGAAGCCCAGCAGGGTCGCGGTGAGAACGGAGATAAGAGCGGTTTTCATGAGTAGCATTGTTTGTTGCCATGAAAACCCACCACGGGGTGAAAAGTTGCAGGCTTTCGCAAATGGCTGCACCCAAATTAAAACCCCAGCAAAAGAATACCACCGAAGCCTTAGGATTCTCTTCTGGCTGACGAGGTCAGCCGGCACCGCCACCAGAGGCACTGGAGACGGGCTTGAATTTCGCCCGGAAGAGCGCGCCGATATAGTCGCGGTTCATGCGCGCGATAAAGTCATGCGTGATCGTCTTCGGGCACACGGCACTGCACTCGTATTGGTTGGTGCAGTTGCCGAAGCCGGCGGCGTCCATCGTCTGCACCATGGCGAGCACGCGCTGGTCACGCTCCGGCTGGCCCTGGGGCATAAGCCCGAGGTGTGAGACCTTGGCGGCGACAAACAGCATCGCGGAGGCGTTCTTGCACGCCGCGACACACGCGCCGCAACCGATGCAGCTGGCGGCATCCATGGCGAGATCGGCGTCCTGCTTCGGCACGGGAATCGAATTGGCCTCGGGCGCCGCCCCGGTGCGGACCGAGATGAAACCGCCGGCCTGCTGGATCTGGTCAAAGGCGCTGCGGTCGGTGACGAGGTCCTTGACCAACGGGAAAGCGCGGGCGCGAAAAGGCTCGACCACGATGGTATCGCCGTCGGCGAAACTGCGCATGTAGAGCTGACAGGTGGCGATGCCTTTGCCCGGCCCATGCGGCTTGCCGTTGATCGTACAGGAGCAGGTGCCGCAGATGCCCTCGCGGCAGTCGTGGGCAAACGCGACGGGTTCCCCGCCACTCCTGGTCAGTCCGTCATTCACGACGTCAAGCAACTCGAGGAAAGACATGTCGGGGCTTACGTTCGACGCCGGATAATCGACGAACCGGCCGGGGGCGGACGGGCCGGCCTGGCGCCAGACGCGCAGCAGGACGGAGAATAGTTTCTTGGCGGTGGGAGCGACCATGATGATTCCTCGCGGCTTATTTGTAGGAGCGGACGCTCATCTTGGTGAATTCGTAGTTAAGGGGCTCGGTGTTGCGGAGAGGCGTCTTGCCTTCGCCTTGGTATTCCCAGGCAGCCACGTGGGCGTAATGCTCGTCGTCGCGTTTGCACTCACCATCCGGGTGCTGGTATTCCTCGCGGAAGTGACCGCCGCACGACTCTTCGCGGGTGAGGGCATCGCGGCAGAGCAGCTCGCCAAGCTCGATAAAATCAGCGACGCGGCCGGCCTGTTCGAGCGACTGGTTGAGCGTGTCGGCCGAGCCGGGGACCTTGACGTTGGCCCGGAATTCCTCACGGAGCGCGGGGATTTTCTGGAGCGCGGCCTCGAGGCCGGCCTTGGTGCGGGCCATGCCGCAGTGCTCCCACATGATTTTGCCGAGGCGCTTGTGGAAATGGCTGACGGGTTCCTTGCCCTGATTGGCGAGAAAAAGCCGGGTCATCAAGGTGACATTTTCCTCTGCCTGTTTGAATTCAGCGGCATCGGTTTTGGGCCGTGAACCGGGTTTCTGGCCGGCCAGATAATCGCCCAGCGTGTAAGGAAGGACGAAGTAGCCATCAGCCAGACCCTGCATGAGGGCGGAAGCGCCGAGGCGGTTGGCCCCGTGGTCCGAAAAGTTGGCTTCGCCGAGCACGAAGAGGCCGGGGATGTTGGACATCAGGTTATAGTCCACCCAGAGCCCGCCCATCGTATAGTGCACGGCGGGGAAGATGCGCATCGGCGCCTGGTAGGCATTCTCCGCGGTGATCTCGTGATAGATGTCGAAGAGATTGCCGTAGCGTTCGCGCACAGCAGGTTCGCCGAGGCGTTTGATGGCGTCGGCGAAGTCGAGATAGACGCCCAAGCCGGTCTCGCCGACGCCGCGGCCTTCGTCACACATGCGCATGGCCGCACGGGAGGAGACGTCGCGCGGCGCAAGATTGCCGAAGCTGGGATAAATTCGCTCGAGATAATAATCGCGGTCGGCCTCGGGAATGGAGGCAGGGTCTTTCTTGGCGTCTTCTTTTTTCTTCGGCACCCAGATACGGCCGTCGTTCCGCAGCGACTCGGACATGAGCGTGAGCTTCGACTGGTAGTCACCGCTGACGGGAATGCAGGTCGGATGAATCTGCGTGTAGCAGGGATTGGCGAGGCAGGCCCCGCGCTTGTAGGCGCGCCAGATGGCGGTGGCGTTGGACTGCCGGGCGTAGGTGGAGAGATTGAAGACGTTGCCGTAGCCACCTGTCGCAAGGACGACCGCATCAGCGCTGTGCCGGGTGATCGCACCCGTGTTTAGATCGCGCACGATGATGCCCTTGGCGTGGCCGTCGACTACGACGAGGTCGAGCATCTCGGAGTTGGGGTGCAGTTCGACCCCGCCTTGCCCGATCATTCGCGACAGCGCCGAATAGGCACCGAGGAGCAGTTGCTGACCGGTCTGGCCACGGGCGTAGAAAGTGCGCGAGACCTGTGCGCCGCCGAAGGACCGGTTGGCGAGGAGCCCGCCATATTCGCGGGCGAAGGGGACGCCTTGCGCGGCGCATTGGTCGATGATGTTAACCGAAACCTCGGCCAAACGGTGGACGTTGGCTTCCCGGGCCCGATAGTCACCGCCCTTGAGCGTGTCGTAGAAGAGGCGGTGGACAGAGTCGCCGTCGTTCTGGTAGTTCTTGGCGGCGTTAATGCCACCCTGGGCGGCAATGGAGTGGGCGCGTCGCGGGCTGTCGTGGAAGACGAAGTTCTTCACCTTGTAACCAAGCTCGGCGAGCGTGGCGGCAGCCGAGGAGCCGGCGAGACCGGCGCCAACGACGATGACCTCGTATTTCCGCTTGTTGGCCGGGTTGACGAGCTTGATCTCGGTTTTGTGTTTCTGCCACTTGTCAGCGAGCGGGCCGGAGGGGGTCTTGGATTCAAGGGTGGCCATGGCGGGAAAGGATCAGGCGGAAAGTTTCACGAATCCGCCGAGCACGGCGAGCGGGATGGCGGCGTTGAGGAGGAAGTAGGCCCAACAATAAACAACGGTGAACTGCTCGAGGCCGCGGGTCCATTTCTCGTTCTTCAGCCCGAGGGTTTGGAGCATGCTGACAATGCCGTGGGCGAGATGAAAGCTGAGCAGACCAACGGCAATGATGTAGAAAACCGAGACGGAAACGTTACTGAAGCCCTGCACCATCATGGTGTGGATATCGCGCACCTTGGTGCCATTGAGCAGCGTGAAGGAAGGCTCACTCCATTGCGGATGTCCGACCCGGACGGTGAAGTGCGCAAGATGGAAGAGAATGAAGGCCAGCACGACGAGTCCGGTGCGGGCCATGAGGCGCGAGGCGAGCGTGGCGCGGTTGATGTGCCCGACTCCGTAGTCCTGCGGACGGGCGGTGCGATTCTCGAGCGTGAGCTGGATGGCGAGCCAGATATGGATAAGCACGCAGGCGAGCAGGAAGAGGCGAATGAGCCACAGACCGGCGCCAAGGGACTCGAGCAGGTGGCCGTAGGCGTTTATCTTTTCCGGCGGAAGGAAGATCTGCAGGTTGCCAAGCAGGTGGCCGGTCACGAACCCAAAGAGCACCAATCCGGTCGCCGCCATGAGAAACTTTCTGCCGATGGATGAGCTGAAGAGCGGGCCAAGGAGATTCATCGTGCGGATCGGGAAAATTTTGCCGGAGTTGGGCGGAATGTCGAAGCAGAAGAAACCGTGGCCCGGGCTCATTGGCAAGGCACGGGAAAGTGCCCGGCCGCTTATTAGTCACCCTAACCGCCGCCTGAAGCAGGCTGCGTTTAACGCGCCAGCGGTTTCAGCAGGGCGAATTTACCGCTCACTGCCGGCTGGATAAATTTCCGGCGGAACAACGCCACCCGGACACCGGCTCCGAGCACTCCGGCGAGGAGATCGGCCATGGCCTCCGGCGCGACTTCATCGGCGACATACTGGAATTCCCAGCGTAGCTCCGACCCCTGCACCAGACTCCAGTGCCAGCAGGCGAATTCCGCGGGCAACGCCGCGTCCACCTCGAACGCCGACACGACCGTGCCGTCGGGGCGAAAATACAGGTCCTTCTCCCGGCCTAAAATCCGATAACCGGTGGGCGTGCGCCGCACAATATCGCCGGTGTTATAACGCAGCAGCGGCATCGCCTCGCGGTTGCGGGTGGTGACATTGATCTGGAACACCTCCTCCTCCCCCTCGCGCCACGGCGTCAGCTCAATGAAAGCATTGCCTTCCACCACCTGAAGGTTGTCCGCGAAGGCATCGCCGACGAACAGGTAGCCTGCCTCGGTTGAGCCGTAGAGGTCCACCTGCGCTGCACCCGGAAAAGCTTCCTCAATCCGCCGACTGTGCTGCCGACTGGCCTTGCCATAGGTGAGGATGACCGTTTCCACGCTTGATACCCCCACCCGGCGCTTATTCAAGGCCCGTGCCAGCAGGGATAGATACACCGGCTCGCCCTCGATCACCTGCGGCTTCACCGCCTGCAGTTCCAGGGCGATGCGGTCCCACTCCGCTTCGGGAAACGCAAAGGGGTCGCTCGAAAGGTTCAGATACACCGTGCCGTCAAAATAGCGGTGCGGGAAAGGATGATCCTCGTAGGGACAGAGATTGCTTGAACACCCCACCGGGGCCAGGACGCACTTGCGGTAGGGCCGGTCGACATACTGCGCCAACCGCGGATGGGCGAGGTAGGCGCGACGCGTCTGTGCATTCCACCATCCGTCTTCCATGACGACCGTCATCGGCCCACTGGTCGTGCCCGAAGTGTGCTCGTATTCGTATTTCTTCAGGGTTAATCCGCGCTCAATTTCCGTGTAGTCGGCGAAAAATGCCGTATGTCCGTGCTGGACTATTTCCTGTTTGGTCAGGACCGGAATTTCCCGGTAACAGGACCATTGCAACGGATCCGGATGCAACCGAAACCGCCGGGCATAGAGCGGACTGCGACGGTAGATGGCCCGGATTTCCTGCTCCAAAGGGGCCGGCAGCCCGGCACCACCACCCACGAGGCTTTCGGGGGCGTTGGCGAAAATCGCAGTGGCAGAGGGAGTTTCCATCAGGTGCGGGCAGTTAAGCCGTCACCGGGGTGAAGTCAAACGGGGCGGGATTTCAGCTTCTCCCAATGTGGAGCGAAGAGGAGCAAGGCATTCAGTACCATCGCATGAGTGATGCCGCCACTGCCAGCCAGAGCGTAGATCTCCTCGACCGGCTTGGTTATGATTTCAAACTCCTCGTCCGGATCCCACTCCAGATCGGCCATGGGGCGCGCGTTTTCGACGAGCACCAGATGACAGCGGTTGCTTTGCATGGCCGGATTGGGATGCACCGTCCCGAGCAGTCGCGCCGAGCTGCCGACATAGCCCGATTCTTCCCGAAGTTCGCGCACTCCGGCCGCGACGGCATCCTCACCGGAATCGATCACGCCACCCGGAATCTCGAGCGAAAAATCATTGATGCCATAGCGGAATTGACGGACCAGCACGAGGTGTCTCCCGGGCGTAAGCGCGACCACATTCACCCAATCAGGTGCGTTGATGACAAAGAAGTCCTGTTCCTTGGCCCGATGCGGATGCCGATAGATTGCCCGCACCACGTCGAAGATCCGGGTGGTCGCATGCGGCTCGTCGCGCAGATGCTGCCAGCGCTGGGGCTGCTTGGGATTCTTGGGCATGGCGAAAAAAATGCCTCCGCGACACAAGGTCTGGGAGGCATGGGGGAAATCTTTCCGAAAGTTACTTCTTCGGAATGTGGATCTTCTGGCCGACCTTGAGGTGGGCGGGATTCAGACCGGGATTCTCCGCCTCGATGGCGTCCAACTTGACGGCAAACTTGCGGGCGATCTTCGCGAGAGTGTCACCGGGGGCGATGGAGTAGGTGCCATCGGCGTTGAGCACGCCGGTCGGAGCAGCGCCGGGCTTGCCAGCCGCGACAGGCTTGGCCTTCTGCGCTTCCTCAATCTTGGCAAGCTTGGCGTTGATGGCCCCGAGCTGTTCACCTACTTGATTGAGCGCATTCTGCACTCCTTCGCGCAGACCCTTCATGTCGGTCTCGGTCTTGGCGGTGGCGGCACGCAGTTCGCCTTCGATGCTGGCGATTTTTGGAATTTCTGCATCATGCGCAGCCACGGTCTTTTGAACCGTGGATAATTTAACGAGAGCCACGATCGAGAGGATCAGGCCGAGAGCCCCTGCGATCACACCCACGAGCGGGAGGACGCTGCCAGAGCTGTTGCTGTCACGGGAAAGAGTATCCATTTTTTTAAGAGATTGAGGAGGAGTGTTTAGGGGCGGCTTTTGGGTGAGGCAAGAAGCATTTTTTGGCTTTCTTCACCCCCGCGGCTCACCGCAGATCGCTCGCAGTCCCATGGATTAATACCAGCGCACCTGGTCTGCCGGCCCGACGGAATCGAGCGGAATCCGTCCATAGCATCATTGACACGCCCGGTGCCACCCTTCCCATTAACGGGCTGTCAACGGGGTGTAGCTTAGTCTGGTAGAGCGCCTGGTTTGGGACCAGGAGGTCGCAGGTTCGAATCCTGTCGCCCCGACCATTCATTTCCCTCTGTGGCGTGGACTTTTACGGCTTCGAAAAGCTGTAGGACAAGTTGCCGAATGTTGAGCGTTTCGGGGTCTACCAGTGAGTGTAGTTGTGCGCTGTCTCCTCCCTTGCCCAACCACGGCAGCTTAAGCCAGTCGCTTAGTGGCACTCCGTGCATATCAGTGTAACGAGTGCCCATTCTGTGTTCGTTCTCGTGCCCCAGTATCGCGTCGCACACGCGCTCACTGACTCCGTGCGCAATGGCGAGTGTCCGCGCAGTCTTCCGGAAGGCATGAAAATGAACTACCCGGCCGAGGTTGTCTTTGCGCTCAATCCCCGCCGAGCACAGATCACGCAGCAGTTGTTTGCGAGTTGGTATGCGCTGAAAAATTGCCGAATCATCGCGGCAATTGTTTCCTCGAAGAAGCCACAGTTTTTGAGCCAACCAAGGGTTAAGAGGAACGACTCGTTCACGTTTTGTCTTCGTGGTATTCGCGCGAAAAGTAACGGATGCCATCTCAGTATTGCTGAGCGAGAAATCACCCCAAACTAATGCAGCTACCTCACCTTTGCGACCTGCTGTGTAGAACAGCAGT
Source organism: Opitutaceae bacterium (assembly GCA_043741015.1). Taxonomy (GTDB): domain Bacteria; phylum Verrucomicrobiota; class Verrucomicrobiia; order Opitutales; family Opitutaceae; genus Lacunisphaera. Next base: position 2,241 of record JAYUBB010000290.1, on the reverse strand, counting down.
TCGTAGAACAGGACTCGATCAGAAGAAATGGAGAACAGCGAACGCAGCTCTTGTTCGATATAGTGTCGGGACGGACGTCGCTCTTTGCCTCGTGTCGGCACATGCTCGATCTTTGCGAGTGGATTGCGCTCCAATCTTTCCAGCATCACCAGATGATTTAGGAATGCGCTTAGCGAGATCTGATATTCTTTGACAGTTTTCGCGGCCCCTGTCTGTCGACTGCGCCATTTCAGGAACGTGTCTGGCCGGATATCTCCGAGAAACTTCCACCCTGATTCGGCAAAAATGCGAAGCAGCCTGTTGAGTGTGTCCCGAAGGTAGAGCGCCGAAACCCTTAAGCGCAGAAATTCGCGATAGTCTTCGACTAACGTAGAAAGCGGAATCAACAGAGCCTCTCGTTGTGCCCTCGGTGCGATCAGTCCGACCGACTCGCGTTGTTTCTCTACAATCAAGTCCCGGAGCCGTTTACGGGCAACCTGTTCATCCGGTGTATGCAGGGGCACGGTGACCGGCTTCAGGCCACGGCCCAGGCTGTAGCGCCCGCTATAAAGCCTGGAAAGCACCCGCTTTCCCTTCACTCGCCTTGATGGTCTGAATACATTTTCGGTCACGGAATCAATAAGTATCTAAAGATACTCATTATTCAAGTGCTTTTTGATACTTTATAGTGCATGGTCGTTTCATGGCAGTAAAAGCGCGGTATAACGTGTCTCTACCGGACCACGTATCGGCAGAGATGGAGAAACATGCTAAAGCGGTTAAAGCAGCGCCGACAGAATACGCCGGGGACATTATTCGTTGGTGGTATGGCCAAGGATGCCCCCCGATTACCCCTGACGAGGGGGAGCTTAGAAAGCGGGTCGGTGAAATGATGAAGCGAATCAAACCGCTGCCAGCTGACTTCAATATTCTTAAATTAGATCCGGATGTCGTCTACAACCTGGTAGACGAGCCGGTAGAAAAAGCCCTTAAGGACCTGCAAATCCCAAATCTTTTTGCTCACGAGAAGGAATTCGAAAAGGCGCGGTTGATGGTGGCCTTCGATAATCACCCCACCCACTGGTTGGAGTTTAATTTCTTCAAAGGCGGCAAAACAGCCGCAGAAAATGGTTTTTCGCTCTACGCGTATCCCAAGAAGGGAACCACTCGCGAGGAAATGCAACTTAAGCTGACGATAGAAGGCAAAAAGATGGAAGCAAAGGAGCCGATAAACTTCTCGCAGATACCGATGCTAGAGAAGAAGCCTTCGCCTCAACATCACTAGATTTCAACGATTGCAGTCAGACACGGGGGGGCAAAGCCCCGGAGTTGTCTGTAGTGCTTTGGTTCGGTTTTCTAATCGTGAGCGTATTTGTCGTGTAATCGATGGAGGCCCTGAGGAACTCGAGCAAGTTTGACCCCATGACGCCAACTATCGTTTTGTGCTCGGTTGCTGACACCTGCTCATTTCCAAACGCCACACTGAGATCGGTGAATAGGACAGGAAGGCGTGAGATAATCACGGGCCCCACTCTCAGTTCTTCAATGATGCCTGCGCTTGCGGAAGCCGCACCGCCTGCACCACGCAGGAAGCCGCGCGGTGCAGAAATAGTCGTGATGTTGTCATCCCGCGCAACAGTGTCTGCCACGACCGCCGTCGGCGATCCGGTATCGAGTAGGAAAAGCAATCTTCTTCCATGGATCTCAACCGGCACATAACGTCTCCCACCTTGCCCGACGACCAACGCTATGCTGACTTCCTGCTCGCGGAGCTCGACTCGCGGAGGAGTGGTGAAAAGAGCTATTATCTCCGCTTGGCGAGAAACTGTCGCGCAACCGCCTAGCAAAAAAACAGGGAGAACGAGGAGATAATGGAAGAATTTCATTCTTGCCGACGTTACGATGAACCACCTCGGCTTGGCGAGAGTGGTTCTGTCGAGTGGTTCGGCTTCTCGCAACCATTCGACCTTTTGTTTAAGTCAGCCACGAGGGTGATAGACTGGGGTTGCCTCTACGTGTGGCTGATTCGACTTCTTGGGGAGGTAAAACCAAAAATCATCTCCCAGGGCGACCGGTATAAGAAGGACGATGCCCGCCCCTTTATCTACTTGCCGCACAATCAAGCCACCCGCGTCGTCAGGTCTCATGAACAAAGAAATCTTACTAGGGTATGTTTGCAAAATCAATGAGTGAGCCAATCAAGGATCGCCGCGAGACAAACGAAGCCGAGGAAGGTCTCGGCCAGTTTGTCGTAGCGGGTGG
>JAYUBB010000289.1:0-11078 GCA_043741015.1 Opitutaceae bacterium | reverse complement strand
GTGTCTTCGCGCGATGATTCAATCACCGGGAATGGTTCGCCGGCGGGCTTGCCATTCGCGAGATTCATGGGGAGAGCCCAGATGTCGGAATTCCAGCTCACGATGGAGTAGAAAAGTCTGGTACCGTCGGCACTCAAGGCCGGGTGCAGGTCGCGGCCGATGCCGAAGGTCACGGGTTCGAATGGTCCGGCCCGCGCCGCCTCGGCCGTCACGGGCAGCCGCCACAGGTTAAAGCCACTCGCGAGGTTGGCTGAAAAATAGATGTATTTGCCGGAGGGCGACCATGTGGGTTCGGAGAGATAATAGGTGCCGGTCAGGGGCGTGGACTTGCGGGTGTCGAGATCCACCACAACCAGCATTGAGGTCTTGCCCTGCATGCGCCGGTAAACGATCCGTTCCCCGTCGGGCGACCAGTCCGGTTCAAAATGCTCCACTTTGTCCGGATCCTCCGTTACCAGTCTTCGTTCGTTGCCGTTTCGATCACAGATCCAAATTCGGTTACTGCCTTCGACAAAACGGGTATAGGTGATCACGCCTTGGCGGCTGAATCGGGCGTCACAAGCGCGCTCTAATAGCATTTTCGCTTTTTTGGTCGCGACGTTTTGGATCCAGACATCGAGGTAGTTGGGTGTATAAAATCCACCCCACACATCGGACGGCCGGATACTGGGCGGCTGGCCGGTCGTTGGGCGGCAGTAGATCACGTCCTTCCCGTCCGGTGCCCAGCGAGGCTGAATATGATCGCTCTCCTCGTCCGTCAGTTGCCGGGCCGGGCCATCATCGGTCAGGCTTTTGAGGAAAACCTGCTTGTAACCGTTCACCAGCCGCACGAAGGCAAGGGTTGCCCCATCTGGCGAAGGCGTGGGCCACTCATCATTTTCCGGCCCGACGAGGACCGGGTGCGGCGGCAGATAACGCACGGAACCGAGGCGGGCGTCGACCGGCTCCTTGGTCGAAAGTGAAGTGCGGGCATTTCGGTAGATGCCCCAGGCGCCCGCCAACACGACCACAATCAATGCTACGGCAATCGCAGGCTTAAGGCGCACCTTGCGCGACGTATTGGACGGAACAACGCGGGTGTTAGCCTCGCTGCGCGCCGGTGCAGCCACGATGGGATCCCGGCCCTCGCGGCGAATTACTGATCCGCCAAGCAAACCCGTCATTCGCGCCGCAAACGCCGCCGCCTCTGCGCCCGGCAGACGCGTCCATTGCACCGCCAAAAATGCATCTGGCACCTGAGCGTCGCGTTCATTCGTCGCGTCGATGGTCACGGGCACGATGAACGGTTTGCCCTTGGCCATGAGGTATGAGCGATCCTCGGCCAGTTTCCATTCCAGACGGAAGTAGCCTTCGAGCCGCGCCTGGGTGTTCGCGGAAATCACCGGCACGAACAGTGCGCACTCCTTGATCTGCTTGCGGATCTTTGCGTCCCAGGAATCGCCCCCGCGCAGCTCGCTCTGGTCAAACCACACCTCGATGCCGGCAGCGCGCAAGGCCTCGCAGAGACGGTTGGCCGCCTCAGCATCCTGCGAGGCGTAGCTCAAAAAGACCGCGCGGGTGGCGGGCGTGGAGGGATTCTCAGGCATGCAGCAGAAAGTAGCTGTCGCTACTAGCTGCGTTGCGGCGGCCTTTCGAGTCAAATTACTCCCGCTGGGGCTCCAGCTCGAACGACGCAACAAATTGCAGAGCGCGCCGCGTCTTGATCAGGTCTTGGCCGCGCACCTCGCATGCCCTCAGTGCCGTATGCGATTTTCTGACCGGCAATGAATCTTCGTGTCGATGGGGGGCGGCGAGCGAACGGCAACAAAAAGTATATAATGACAACACACAGCAAGCCGGCGGGGATTCCTTGCGTGCAACTGCTGCCCGACTACCGGTGCGCTCTGTTCGGCAAACCCGAACGCCCGGCGTTCTGCACGAGCCTGCGGCCGAGCGAGAGCATGTGCGGGATCAACCGCGCTGAGGCGATGGCAAGCCTGGCAGGACTCGAACTCGCGACGCGGCCGGACTAGTGCCCCGCGCCGGGGTCGAGGTCGCCGGGCTTGAGGAGCGGGGCGAAGAGGGCCTTGTTGGAGCCCTTCATGTAGGCTTCCTTGGCCTCGACGGTGCCGTCCTTCACGCGCGCCATGAGGCTGTTGTCCATCGTGATCATACCCTCGTTCGAGCCGCTTTCGATGATGCCGCGGATATTGGAAATCATGCCGGAGCGGATCGTGTTGGGCAGCGCCTCGTGCTGGAGCAGAATTTCGTGCACGGCGACGCGGCCCTTGGGGATTTTTTTGCAGAGGAGCTGGGCGACGACGCCGGCCAAGCAGCCGGCGAGCATGACGCGCACCTGGTTCTGTTCCTCGGCGGGGAAGGTGTTGATGATGCGGTCCACCGTCTTGGGGGCGTTGTTCGTGTGCAGCGTGCCGAAGACGAGCATGCCCATCGAGGCGCAGGAAAGGGCGAGCTTGATGGTCTCCATCTCGCGCATTTCGCCGAGGAGCACGATGTCGGGATCGTGGCGCATGGCGCCCTTGAGCGCGGCACCGAAGGTCTCGGTGTGCTCGCCGACCTCGCGGTGGACGATGGTGGACTTCTTGCAGGGGTGGACGAACTCGATGGGGTCTTCGATCGTGATGATGTGCCGCGCGAGGTTGTCGTTGATGTAGTCGATCATCGCGGCGAGCGTGGTGGACTTGCCGGAGCCGGTGGGGCCGGTGACGACGACGAGACCCTGATCGAGGTGGCAGAGCTTCTTCAGCGCCTCGGGGAGGTTGAGCTGGCTGAACGAGAGGATCTTCGCGGGGATCTGGCGGAGGACGGCGGCCTGGCCCCAGTGATTGTAGAGAAAGTTGGCGCGGAAGCGGGCGAGGCCCTCGACTTCGTGGGCGAGGTCGAGGTCCTTGCGCTCGAGGAAGTCCTTCCAGCGTTTCTCGGGGGTGATCTCCTTGAGCAGCGCCTCCATTTGTTTGGCGTCGAGCGGCTGGTCGCCGATGACCTGGAGTGAGCCGGAGATGCGGGACTTCGGGGGCAGGCCGACGGTGAGGTGCAGGTCGGAGCCGCCCTTGTCGAGCATGGTGCGGAGGAGAGCGTCGATGGCGGCCATGGGTCAGGAGGGATTATTAACCACAGAGGCGCAGAGACACGGAGAGGAAACCCCGAGCCGCAGAATTTCTGGCCACGAAAAGGCGCAAAGAGAGGAGACTCCCCGGATTGTGATTCTGAACGAAGTGCAGCCTAGCCGCAGGCTGGTTTGACATCCAGCAGCATGGCCGCTTGCGGTCGTCGTGATGGATCCTTCTCCCGCAATGGCGGGATCGGGATGACAGGAGGCGGTGGTTTGACGGATGGCCATGGCTATTTTTTCGCGGGCACGACCGGCGGTGGAGCGGGCGGTGGGTCGACCTTTTGCCGGACGTTTTTGGTGGAGACGTTGATGAGCGCGGTCTCCTTGGTGATTTTTTTCTGCTGATACATCTCGAGGACGACGTTCTCCATGATGCACATGCCTTCCTTGACGCCGGTTTCCATGACGTTGCGCAGGCCGGCGGTCTTGCCCTCGCGGATGAGCGCCTGGATGGCGGTGTTGGAGATCATGATCTCGCAGGCGACGACGAGGCCGCCGCCGATGGCGGGCAGCAGGCGCTGGCAGACCACGCCGCGGAGACTCTCGGCCACGCTGGCGCGGATCTGCGTCTGCTGGGCGGGCGGGAAGACGTCGAGCAGGCGGTTCAGCGTCGTGGAGGCATCGCTGGTGTGCATGGTGCCGATGACCAGGTGCCCGGTCTCGGAGGCGCTGATGGCCATCTCGATGGTCTCAAGGTCGCGGAGTTCGCCGATGATGATGACATCGGGGTCCTCGCGCAGGGCGCCCTTGAGGGCGGTGAAGAACGACTTGGTGTGCGGGCCGACCTCGCGCTGCGTGACGTTGCAACCCTTGGGCGGCTGGACGACCTCGATGGGATCCTCGACGGTGATGATGTGGTCGGTGCGCTGCTCGTTGAGCTCGGAGACCATGGCGGCGAGGGTGGTGGTCTTGCCCGCGCCGACGGGGCCGGTGATGAGGATGAGACCGTTGTGGTAGGAGAGGAGCTTGCGGATGGCGTCGAGGTTGCGCAGGCCGAGCTCGTCGAGCTTGGGCATGGTGGACGGCACCATGCGGTAAGAGCCGGACGGGCCCCACTTGTGGAACATCAGGTTGACGCGGTAGCGGTTGTCGGCGTCGAGCGCGAGGGCCAGGTCGTAGTCGCGACGCTCCAGATAGAGCTTCTTCTGGTGGTCGGCGAGGAGGACGGTGTTGAGCCGCAGGGATTCCTGCTCCGTGAGGGTGTGTTCGGTGATCGGCGTGAGCACGCGGTGCTTGCGAACAAAGGGCTTGGAGCCGGCCGAGAGGTGCAGGTCGCTCGCGCCGTATTTGCCCGAGTCGATGAGCAACTGGCGGACAGCCTTGGAGAGGGCTGCGTCGTCGAGCGAGGCGATCTTATCGAAGGGAAATTGCGGCGCGCCGGCGGGGCCGGCCGCCTTGGCCTGGCTGGCGACGGGCATGGGCGGTGTGGACGCGGACTCGTCGAGGGGGTTGCCTTCGGGCGGGCCGAGGGCGGCGCGGGCCATGGCGTCGCCGGCGATGGCCTCGAGCTTTTCCACATCGCTGACGATGCTGTCGTCGATGAGTTTCTGGGCGAAATCCATCAGTTCGGCGTCACGGCCGATCATGCGCACCACGGTCAGTGCCTGGTCGCGGTTGAACAATTTCTGGTCAAGGCCGAGCCGGATTAGCCAGAGAGTCTCGTTGTTCATGCCGGGAGGATGGGCGTTATGCTTTCCAGCTCGCGCCGGTTGGCAAGTTTGGACTGCGGGCGCCGGCTCATTCCCTGCCGTTGATCGCCTTGAAGGCGAGGGCGGCGGCGATGCCGCCCGCGAAGTTGGCGACGAGGTAGATCCAGAGGCTGCCCCACGAGACGAGCCCCATCAGGCAGACGCCGAGGGCGACGGCGGGGTTGAAGACCGCGCCGGAGATGTTCCCGACCGCGTAGGCACCGGCCAGCACGGTGAAGCCGATGGAGAAACCGTAGAAGGAATTGCCGGCCGTGCCCCTGGCGGTGGCGGTGTGCAGCACCACCCACACGAGCGCGAAGGTGAACAGGAACTCCGCGAGCAGCGCGGGCAGGATCTCCGGGGTCATCGGACCGCTGAGGGTGGCGGCCCGGGCCACGAGGCCGGTCTTGAGAGCCTTGACGCAGAGCGAGGCGACCCCGGCCGCGCCGGCCTGCGCTCCCATGTACGGGACGACATCGGAGGCCGGGCACTTACCGCGCAACCAGACGCCCAGAGTCACTGCGGGGTTAAAATGCCCGCCCGAGATGTGTCCGCCGGCGAAGATCATGACCGCGAGGATGCTGCCGATGGCGAGCGGTGCCATGGCGCCAGCGCCCGGCGCGACCAGCGTCAGGCCGATGGTGAAGACGAGAAAGAACGTGCCGATGAACTCGACGAGGTATTTTTTCATGGAGGGGGTGGGTGCGGCCGGATTGAACGCGCCGCGCCGGGCGAGTCGAGCCGGAAGCGGGCGGGACAATCAATCGGGTGACGCCGCGAATCGGGGCTTGAATTATATACCTGCACAGGTATATGAATTTGGCATGCCCCTGGTGCAAATCTACGAATGCCTGTGCAATGAGACGCGATTGCGCCTGCTGCACGTGCTCGCCCGGGGGCCGCTGTGTGTCTGCCATTTTCAGGCGGTGCTGGGCGAATCGCAGGTGAAGATTTCCAAGCACCTCGCGTACCTGCGCGACCGCGGTTTGGTGGAGGGCCAGCGACTGGGCAACTGGGTGGTCTACGTCCTGCCCGCCAAGCCGTCGCCCGAACTGCGCGCCAACCTCGCCTGCCTGCAGGACTGTGCGCGGGAGGACCGGCGTTTCCAGCGCGACCTTGCCCGGTTGAAGGCCCTGGCCCCCGATCCGGCCGGCCTCCGTGGCTGCTGCCCGGCCCCGGCCGGGGCCGCAGGTTCGGGCCGGCGCCAGCGCAAGACGACCGCCGCCTCCCGCTGAATATTTTTCCATGAACCAGAATCCCTCCGGCAAAGTATTGATCCTTTGCACCGGCAATTCGGCCCGGTCGATCATCGGTGAATATCTGCTCCGGGCCAAGGGCCGGGGTCGATTCGAGGTGCACAGCGCCGGCTCACGGCCCACCGGGCGGGTCAATCCGCTCGCGATCCGCGTGCTGGCCGAGCACTATGGCCTCGATGCCACGGCCGGCCGCTCCAAGTCGTGGGATGAGTTCAAGACCGTGAATTTTGACCTGGTCATCACGGTCTGCGACAACGCCAAGGAAGCGTGTCCGCTCTGGCCCGGTCAGCCGATAATCGCCCATTGGGGTTCGCCGGATCCGGCCGCGGCCGACGGCACGGAGGAAGAGAAGTATCGCGAGTTCGTGCGGGTGGCCTCGCAGATCGCCCGGCGGGTCGACCTCTTTTGCGCCTTCTCCGACGCGCAGCTGTGCGACGCCGTGGCGGTGCGCGGCGTGGGTGAGCAGGGCAAACTGGCCGGCGAGGAGGCGATGCCACGATGAGCGACTCCGGAAGTTCCGGCGGCGGGGCAGCCTTGGCCGGCCCGAGGCGGCGGTTGAACGCACTTATCCCAGGCCGCCCGTGATGGATCCGCTCCTGAAAAAACTTTCCTTCCTCGACCGTTACCTGACAGCCTGGATTTTTCTCGCGATGGTCGCGGGGGTGCTGGCCGGGCGGTTTCTGCCGCAGCTCCCGTCGGCCCTGACGGCCTGGAGCGTGGGCACGACTTCGGTGCCCATCGCCGCGGGCCTGATCGTGATGATGTATCCGCCGCTGGCGAAGGTGCGCTACGAGGAGCTGCGCGACGTTTTCCGCGACCGGAAAGTCCTGGGGCTGTCGCTGGTGCAGAACTGGCTGGTGGGGCCGCTGCTGATGTTCGCCCTGGCGGCCGTGTTTCTGCGCGACCGGCCGGAATACTTCGCCGGTCTCGTGCTGATCGGGCTGGCGCGCTGCATCGCGATGGTGATCGTGTGGAACGACCTCGCCGGCGGCAGCCGCGAATATTGCGCGGGACTGGTCGCGTTCAACGCGATCTTCCAGGTGCTGTTTTATGCGCCCATGGCGTGGCTGTTCCTGCGGGTCCTGCCGCCGCTGGTCGGCGTCGACCTCGGCGCGCTCGACCTCTCCAGCATCACGATCGCGAGCGTGGGCCGGAGCGTATTCATCTACCTGGGGGTGCCGTTCCTGGCGGGGTGGGCGACGCGGTGGGCGCTGCGGCGGGGCGGCCGCATGGCCTGGTATGACGGGAAATTTGCGCCGGCCATCAGCCCGCTGACGCTGCTGGCGCTGCTATTCACCATTTTCGTGATGTTCAGCCTGAAGGGCGACACGGTGCTGCTCATCCCTCTCGACGTGCTGCGGATCGCGCTGCCGCTGGTCGGGTATTTCGGCCTGATGTTTTTCACGACGTTCTGGATGAGTGTGCGGGCCGGCACGGATTACACCCGGGCGGCCACGCTGGCCTTCACGGCCTCGGGGAACAATTTCGAGCTGGCGATCGCGGTGGCGGTGGGAGTGTTCGGTCTGGCTTCGGGGGCGGCCTTCGCCGCGGTCGTGGGGCCGCTGGTCGAGGTGCCGGCCCTGATCGCGCTGGTGACGGTGGCCCTGCGGTGGCGCCGGCGCTGGACGCAGGGCGGGTAGACGAACCCGGCCGGGCCAAACCCGGGCTTGCCTGAGGGGGTCCGCGGCCTCTCCATGCCACCTTACATTCATGAAACTCATTGATCTCAACCGCCAGGGCGGCATCGGCGCCAATTCACTTTTGCTGATGATCGGCGACCTCAACATCCTGGTGGACTGCGGTCTGAACCCGAAGACACCCGGCCTCGGCGCCCTGCCGGATCTCACGCTGCTGCGCGACATCGAGCTCGATCTCATCATCATCACGCACTGCCATCTGGACCACATAGGCGGACTGCCCGTCGTCATGCGCCAGCATCCGAAGACCCCGGTGCTGCTCACCCAGTCGAGCCGCATGCTGATCGAGAAGATGCTGCACAATTCCGCCAACGTGATGCAGAAGCAGAAGCAGGAGGACAACATCCCCGGCTACCCGCTCTTCACCCACAAGGAGATCGAGGGGCTGGCGAAACGCTTCGTCGGCCTGCCCTTCAAGAAGGTCAAAAAAATCAAGGGCAAGCGGGGCGAGCTTGAGCTCATGTTCCACCCCTCGGGGCATGTGGCGGGCGCCACAGCCGTGGAAATCCACCACGGGGCCCGCAAAATCTTCCTCACGGGCGACGTGCTGTTCGAGAATCTGCGCACGCTGAAGGGCGCCCACTTTCCCATCGGCCACTTCGACACCCTGATCATCGAGACGACCCGCGGCATGACGGAGCGCGCGTATGGCAAGGAGCGGGTGCACGAGATCGCCCGGCTCATCGACTCGATCAACGACACGATCGCGAAGGGCGGCTCGTTTCTGCTGCCGGTCTTCGCGCTGGGCCGCATGCAGGAGCTCCTCGCGGTCTTTCACGATGCCCGGCGCTTCGGCCGGCTGATCGAGTGTCCGATCTACGCCGGCGGCCTGGGCATCGGGCTCTCCGAACTGTTCGACGAGGTCTCCCGGAAGACCAAGGACGTGCAGTTCGACCGCCGGATTTTGAAAGACCTGAAAATCGGGAAACTGCCGCGCAAGATCACCCCCGGGCATGAACCGCAGCACAAGGGCCTCTACATCGTCAGTTCCGGCATGCTCGTCGAGCGCACGCCCAGCTACGCGCTCGCCTCGGGTCTGCTCGGTCACGCGCGCAACACGATCGGATTTGTCGGCTACTGCGACCCGGACACCCCGGGCGGCAAGCTGCTGGCGACGAAGCCCGGCGCGAGTTTCCTGTTCGAGGCCCTCGACGTGAAGGCCAAGGTCAAGGCCCGCGTGGAGCGCTTCGAGCTCAGCGGCCATGCGGAGCGCGGGGAGTTGCTGGAGTTTGCGGTGCAGACGAAGGCGCGCAGCATCGTGCTCACGCACGGCGACCCCGATGCGCGCGACTGGTTCAAATCCCAGCTCGCGGAGCAACTGCCGAAGGCCAAGGTCATCGACCCCGTGCCGCTGCGGCTGTATGAGGTGTGAGGTGGCTGGCCGGGCTGGCCGTTGCCCGGTGTCATCCGCAGAGATTCCCGCCCCCCGGGGGCGGGCAGGAAATATTTCCCGCCGACAACGCGGAGGCCGGATTTTGGCGGGAATGAGGCTATCAGCTTTTGCGAACCCGTTCTTGCCTGCCGGCGCAAGAGGGCCTTTGCTGCAGCCGGTTGGGAAACAATTACATCGTGCACACCTCCGTAACGAAATGAACCGAGCGCAATTAGCGGGGCGGCCCGGGCAGAGCATTTTCCCCGGGCCGGGGCCGCGCCCGAACATGTATGGCCGACTATAGCGGATACAAAATCAAACGGCCTCACGCGCTGACGCCACTCGCCAGCGTCCATGAGGCTGTCGCCGCCGACGGCCGGCCGGGCCGGTTTGCGCTGAAGATTTTCCATCCGCCGGCTTCCACCAATGTTCGCCGGTTTTACGCCATCGAGGGATGGTTGCTCGCGGCCGAGCGCCAGCAGCAGAGTGTTAAGAAAGACGGGACGGTTTTGGCGGTGCTGGCCTGCGGACGCTGTGAGGAAGGCGCCTTTGCCATCACGCCATGGCAGGAACGACCGCTGGAGCCCCTGGTCAAGACGCTGGGCGCCAAGGGTGACGTGTTGCGCGCGCTGGCCGAGTGTTTGCTGAACACCATCGAGCAGTGGGAGGCTCAAACCGGCGGGCCCCATGGGAACCTGAAACCGGCGAATGTCTTTCTGGACCGGAGTGGACCGCTGGCCGGGATGACGGCGCAGCTCTCCGATCCGTGGTTCATGCCCGGAGCAAAAATTGACTCGCTCAGGGTGGGTGATCTCGCAGCCATCGGCGCGATTCTGGCGCAGGTTGTTCGCCGGAGGCCGCCGGGCGCGTGGCCGATTGAAGAAGCCCCCGAATGGCGGGCGCTGGGGAATGCCGGCAAGGCGTGGCTTGCTTACTGCAACTACCTGCTGAACCCCAGCCCGAAGGACGGTGAACTCACGATTGCGGAAGCCCGCCGCCTCCTGCGACGCGTACCGAAAGATTCCAATCCGGTCCGGACCGCGGTGCTGTCCGGCACGGCGGTGGTGCTGCTCGTGACGGGGGCGGTGCTGGGTTTTGCGCGATTCGGCGACCCGCAGATCATGCCGCTCCAGCTGAGGAAACTGGCGGAAACGGTGCGCAATCCCCGCGCGTTTCGTGAGAGCATAACGCCGGACTGGGCTCTGCTTTGCCGCGCCTGGGATACCTGGCTGATCGATCTGCAAAACAACGCCGGGCGCCTGGATCGCACGGCCGAATTGTGGGCGCCGAATGACCCGCTGAAGGCCGCAATCACGAATTTCGTCGCGACGGCGAAACAACTGCGGCCCGAAACCCTCGTGCCGGAAGCCGCCGCGGAAAAACGCCTGGGAGTGCTGGCCGAATCGCCACCCGATGTGGTGCGGAAGGAACTGCTCAAGGGCACCGTGGCCGATGCCGTCACCGAGGCCTGGCGGCAGGTCAACGGCCTGACCATCCAGCTCGAGAGATGGCAGCGGTGGACAGAGATGCGCACCCTGCTGAAGCTGATGGATACACGCTTCCCCCGGGCGGCGGACGCGTTGCGGCCAAAGCTGCCCCCCTTGCCCGGCAGCGCCGGCTACAAGCTGGACGTGGTGCGCACCCTGAAATTGTTCAACGATGTCTCGCTCGACGACACGGGCACCTTGCTGCTCGCCAGCCGCTGGAGCGAGATCACGCATCTCTCCGCCGACATGGTCGAGAGCCAAGACCAGATCCAGATGGCGATGCCCCGCGAAATCCTCAAGCGGCTGGTGGATATGTCGTCGATCAGTGATTTTGCCGATTCGCTGATGAGTCCGCTGGAGGAAATGCGGCAACGGCGGAAACGGTACCTTGATCCACAGGTGGTGCGCGAGCGGTACCTGAAGGAATCAGAGTTGCAGAAGATGACCGTCGAGGAAGTGACCGCGG
>JAYUBB010000288.1:0-3457 GCA_043741015.1 Opitutaceae bacterium | reverse complement strand
GGGGTGGCCTACGCGTTCTGCAACCTGCCGCCGGTTTTCGGTGGCGCAGCGCACACCCAGGCCATGCTGGGTATTGCGGCGGCGTGCACCGGACTGATCGCGGTACAGCTGTTCGAACAGCGGGCGCCTCGGCAACAGGCGGGCGGATACGACTATAGCCCGGCCGGAAAGGCGGTGTGGACGGGAGTCTTTCTGGCGCTGGTGGGGCTGGACTCGGCCGCCTTCTACATCATCCAGCACACGGCGGAGCTGAAGCTGGCGACCTGGGCGGGTGGCCCGCAACTTTTTCTCAACGCAGGCGTGCATCTGGTGGCCGGAGTGGTGGCGGGCCTCTTGCTCGACCGCCGGTGGATCGTGGGTGCGGTCGGGGCCGGGGCGGCGCTCTTGCTCACCGCCTGTATTTTGCTGAATCAGGGTTCGGGCCGATATTCCCTCGAGGCCGGACTCTACACCGCAGGAGTGTCGCTCTATTCCACCGCGCTCGTGTTTTATCCGGCGCGCTCCGGCCGGCCGGGATTGGCGGCACTGGTCTATGCGGTGGCCGGCTGGACCGGATCTGCGCTGGGCATAGGCATGGCCGAGAATCTCCACCGCGTGCCAGTCTGGTTTTTGGGCACGAGCGGGGCGCTGGTGGTGGTCTTGTTTGCCGTCCGCGGGCGGGCCCGGCGCCATCCGTCTGCTGCCGGTCAAAAAAATGAAGGCCGCGGGTGATTTCCCCGGCTTGCCTGTGCGGGAGGAAACGCGTTTCACTGCAGCCCGAGGCGGTGGCCTGGCTGCTGCGTCTAATTTTCCTTTGAACCCCACCCCCGGAATATTCGCAAAGCTGCTGGCCCGCCGACACGGCGGCCTCGTGCTGTTTTTTGCCACCTTCCTTGCCATCTCGCTCCTCACTCGCGTGGCCCTGCTCATCAAAGCCGCCCACGACGTCACTTGGACGCTGAGCCTGCTAGCCGCCTTCGGCTGGGGGCTGGTTTACGACCTTGGGGCGGCGGCTTTCGCCTCGCTGCCGCTCATCGTTCTGCTGACCGTGCTGCCAGCCAGGTTCTTCACCAACCACTGGACGAAGAGGTTGGCGCATGGGGCGGGGCTGATGATCTTATTCCTCCTGATGTTTGGCGGAGTAGCCGAATGGACTTTCTGGGATGAGTTTGGCGTGCGCCTCAACTTCATTGCCGTGGACTATCTCGTCTACACGACGGAAGTCATCGGCAACATTCGCGAGTCCTACAACCTACCTTTGATTCTCTCCAGTGTGGCCGCCGGCGCCGCACTCGGCCTCTGGTTCGTGGTGCGCACGGGCTGGCCGGCGCGGTGGCTCGGTGCGGAGCACGAGGCCGCGAAAGCCCGCTATCTGGCGGGGGCGTTGTGGCTGGCGGGGGCGGTCGGGTTTGGTGGCGCGCTGTCGTCCGATTGGCTGCCCGACTTTCGCAACAACTTCAACCGTGAGCTCGGCAAGAACGGGCCCTGGTCGCTCTTCGCCGCCTTTTGGAACAATGCGCTCGAATACGACAAATTCTACACGACGTTGCCGGTGGACGAGGCGTTCGGCATCGTGCGGCGGGAACTGGCCCACGACCGGTCGGTCACGCTGGGCAAGGATTTGCGGGATACGCTGCGCCTGGTGAACAACCCCGGCCCCGAGCTGCGCCCCAATGTCATCCAGATCACCGTCGAGAGCTTGAGCGCGGATTTCCTGAGCATCTTCAACCGGGCCTCCAGCCTTACGCCCAACCTCGCCGAGATTGCCGGTCGTGGTTTGGTCTTCGACAACTTCTACGCCACGGGCACGCGCACCGACCGCGGCATGGAGGCGCTCACGCTCTCCTTGCCACCGACGCCCGGCCGATCGACGATCAAACGGCCGCGCAACGAGAACATGTTCACGCTCGGCTCCGTCTTCCACGCCAAGGGTTACGACACGGCGTTCATCTACGGCGGCTACGGCTACTTCGACAACATGAACTATTTTTTTGGACACAACGGCTACCGCGTGATCGACCGGAACAGCCCCGAGGCCGATGTCACTTTCGCCAACATCTGGGGCGCGTGTGATGAGGATCTCTTCCGCTGGACGATGCGCGAGGCCGACGCGAGTGCCGCCGCCGGCAAGCCCTTCCACTATTTCGTGATGACGACCTCCAACCACCGGCCCTACACTTTTCCTGAAGGCAAGATCGACCTGCCCTCGAAGGTCTCCGGTCGGGCCGGCGCGGTGAAATACACGGACTACGCCATTGGCAAATTCCTGCGCGAGGCCGAGAGCAAACCCTGGTTCAAGAATACGGTGTTTGTCATCGTGGCTGACCACTGTGCCGCGAGTGCGGGCAAGACCGAGCTGCCCGTGCAGAACTATCACATTCCGCTCATCATTTATTCGCCCGGCGGCCACATTGCATCCGGGCACATCCAGACGCTCATGAGCCAGATGGACTATGCACCGACACTGCTCGGTTTGCTGAATTGGACCTACCCGAGCCGGTTCTTCGGCCGCGACATCCGGCAAACCGACCCGCAGCAAGCGCGCATCCTCGTCGGCACCTACCAGAAACTCGGCCTGTTGAAGGGCGACGATTTTATCGTGCTCAACCCCGTGCAGCGGCAGACGCAATACCGCTACAACCGCGCAAACTTTGGTCTTACGGAGCAATCCCTGAACCAGGCATTTCTGGCCGAGGCGGTCAGCTATTACCAAACCGCCAGCTATCTCTACGAACACAACCTCTACCGCGTCCCTGCCACAGCTGCGCCCCCGCATGAAAATTAACGCCGTCCTCGGATCCGCCGTCCTCCTCCTGTTCGCCACGGCTGCCCGGGCGGCCGCCACCCCGCCCGCCACCCGGCCCACGGATGATGATCTGCGGATTCAGGGCGTCTTCAACAGCGTGTTGCCGCGCACGGAAAAGAAGAGCTCTCTCCGGCTGATTGTGCACCCCCATCTGGGCGATCTCACCAAACGCGACCACCTGCGCACCGCCTTGGGGTTCCGCTACGGGTTCACCAGTCTCTGGGAGGCCACCGCCGAGGCCGATGCCTATTTTTCCCATGGCCTGAAAAAGAAGGCCTTCTTCAACGAAACCGGCTTTTCCACCCTGCATCTCGGGACGAAATACCGGCTCGGCGATCCGTTCGGGCTCGGCTGGGATACTTCAGTCGGGGTGGACTGGCAGCGGCCCCTGGGCAGTCCCCCGATCGATGTCACGGACGGCTTGAGGCATATCACGCCATTCATCACCACCTCCCATCAGTTGGAGCAGGCGCCGGCGTGGCGGGTGTTCGCCGGTTTTGCGTGGGATGATGTCACCCAGACGACCACGCGGGGAGCCCTGGAGAAAAATGAACTGGGTGACGACACGATCAGGTTATCCGGGGGCGCATTGTTCGAACACGGGCCGCTGACGTATGCGTTTGAAGCCACCTATGTCACCACGCGGTTTACCGCCGTGGTGAAACAGGACGT
>JAYUBB010000287.1:0-3469 GCA_043741015.1 Opitutaceae bacterium | reverse complement strand
CAGCCAAAATGGGCCAGGCACGGGCCGACCGTGAGGGAAGGATCGGCGACGCGGCCGGTGATGACGATGTCGGCTCCGGCCCGCAGCGCGGCGGCGATGCCCTCCGCGCCCAGATAGGCGTTCGCCGTGACAAGGCGGTCCGCGACCTCGGCCAGCCCGGCGCCGGTTTCCAAATTGCGGAAATCCGCCAGGCCGGATCTGACCGCGGCGAGCACATCGTCGCCCGACACCACCGCAACCTTCCGGTGCGCGAGGCCCGCGGCGGCCAGTTCGGCGCGGACGGCCGCCGCACAAGCCAGCGGGTCCAGGCCGCCGGCGTTGGTCACGATTTTGGTCCGGCCACCCTCCTGCCAGAATTTCTCGAGCGACCGGACGACCGCAAGGAAGTCCTGCGCATAGCCGGCGGCGGGATCCTTGGCGCGCATGATCGCCATGATGGAGAGCGAGACCTCGGCGAGGTAATCGAGGGTGAGAAAATCGAGATCGGGCTGTTGCGCGACCAACCGCGCCGCCGCCCCGGGCTGGTCGCCCCAGAAACCCGCCGCATTGGCAATCTTGAGCGGAGCGGTCATGACTCAGACTTGGAACACGCCTGAATGGAACGCGGCTTTGGCGGGGGGCCGCGTGGCCAGAGCGAAGGCGCGCAGCAGGATCTCACGCGTCCCGTGCGGCTGGATGATGGCATCAATCCAGCCGCGCGCGGCGGCGTAACGGATGTCGGCCTGCTCGGTGTAATTCTCCTTCACCTGCTGGCGCAGCCGGTCGAGCTCTTCCTTGGGCCGCTCCTTCGCCGCCTTGGCGAGAATGTTATAGACCACCTCGCTCGCCTGCGCGGCGCCCATCACGGCATATTTGGCGTTCGGCCAGGCGAAGATGAAGCGCGGGTCAAAGGCCTTGCCGCACATGGCGTAGTTGCCGGCCCCGTAGGAACCGCCCGTGATGACGGTGATTTTCGGCACGGTGGAATTGCTGAGGGCGTTGACCATCTTCGCCCCCGAGCGGATGATGCCGCTCTGCTCGGCATCCCGCCCGACCATGAAACCGGACACATCCTGCAGGAATAGCAGGGGCAGGCGTGTCTGGTTGCAGTCCAGGATGAACCGCGCCGCCTTGTCGGCGGAATCGGCGTAGATGACGCCCGGCATCTGCAGTCCGGTCGTTTTCGAGTGCACCCGCATCCGCTGGTTGGCCACAATGCCGATGGGCCGCCCGCCGAGCCGGGCGAAGGTGGTCACTAGGGACTTGCCGCAGTCGGCCTTGGATTCGTCCATCGACCCGGCATCAACCACGCAGCGCAACAGGTCGCGCACGTCGTATTCGCGGCGGCCATCGGCCGAGACGAGGTCGAGGATCTTGGTGGCGGGAAACTCGGGCCCGGTGGTCGTCAACGCCGCGGGCGTTTCCACGGGCAGCAGCGATACCAGGCTGCGCAGACGCTTCAGGCAGGCCGGGTCGTCCTTCTCCTTGAAATCCACCGTGCGGGAAACCTCGGCGTGCATGGTCGCCCCGCCCAGTGATTCTTGGTCGGTTTCCTGGCCGATCGCCGCCTTCACCAACTGCGGCCCGGCGAGGTAGAGTCCGCTGCCCTCGGTCATGAGGATCTTGTCGCAGAGCACCGGCAGGTAGGCGCCGCCCGCGACGCAGTTGCCCATGATCGCGGCATATTGGGGGATGCCGGCCGCGGAGATCACGGCATTGTTGCGGAAAATCCGTCCGAAGTCGTCCTCGTCGGGGAAGATCTCATCCTGCATGGGCAGAAAGACCCCCGACGAATCCACCAGATAAACGAGCGGGAGATTGCACTCGAAGGCGATGCGCTGGGCGCGCAGCACCTTCTTGCAGGTCATCGGTACGAAGGCCCCGGCTTTCACCGTGGCATCATTCGCCACGATCATGCACGGGTGGCCCCCGATGTCGGCGATGCCCGTCACCACGCCCGCGCCGGGAAAAGCGCCCCATTCGCGATACATGCCGTGGGCCGCCCACAGGCCGAGTTCGAGGAAGGCCGCCTGATCGTCCACCAGGGCCGCGATCCGCTCGCGCACGAACAACCGCCCCAGCTTGTGCTGGCGGGCCTGTCCGTCTGCGCCGCCGCCTTCCCGGAGTCCGGCTTCCTGCTCGGCAATTTCGTGGTGGCGATCGGGTAGGTTCTTGGAGGGGGGCACGGGGGGCGGGGTAAGTTGAACCTTTCGGAATACAACCTCACTATAAGTTCCGCCCCGGGCAAACTGCAATCGCGGTATCGTTCTACCCCAAACGGAGTATTGTGGGCCCGCCCGCCCGGGCAAACCGCTATCGGACTCGTCCGCACGGCGTGCGTATGTTCCATTGTCGGCATACCCCCGTGCCCCGACCGGACCAACATCCGTCACCCATGAATCCTGCCAACCCCGCCGCACTTTCATTCTGGCTCGAACAACTTTCGCCGGCTGAAAAATCTTTTTTGGAGAAAGTCGCGATCTTCGCGGCCACCGAAGTCGCCCCCCATGCCGAGGCGTGGGAAAAACAGGAGAGGCTGCCCCGCGCCATCTTCACCAAGGCGGGCCGGCTCGGTTTGCTGGGCATGACGGCCCCGCGCCGGCTGGGTGGCCAGGGCTTCGGTTACGTGGCCTCGGCCCTGGCCGTCCGCGAAATCGCCCGGCACCAGGCCGCCCTCGCCCTCGACATCGCCGCGCACAACGCTCTCGGTTGCGGCCACCTGCTCGCCGCCGGCAGCCGGGCGCAGCACCGGCGGGTGATGCCAAAATTGCTGAAGGGCACCTGGCTGGCGGCCTGGGCCCTGACCGAACCGGAAGCGGGCAGCGACAGCGGCGGGGTGCAAACCGTGGCCACCGAGGTCGCCCGCGGCCAGTGGGAACTCACCGGCTTCAAGCGCTACATCACCCTCGGCCTCATGGCGGATATCCTCGTGGTGATTGCCGCCAGCGGGCAGACACCCGAGGGCCGGAAAGAAATCAGCGCTTTTCTCGTGAACCGCTCGGAAATCCAGCCGGGACGCAAGGTGCCCACCTGCGGGCTCCGGGCCAGCGACACGGCGGAATTCAGCCTGACCAAGGCCAAGGGCGAATTGATCGGCGCACGCGGCCAGGGCCAGGCGGCGGCCCTCGGCTGCCTCGACAAGGGACGGATCGGCGTGGCCGCGGTTTCGCTCGGGCTCGCCCGCGCGGCGCTCGATGCCGCGTTAAAGCATGCGGTCAGCCGCCGCCAGTTTGGCAAACGGCTGGCGGACTTTCAGGCCCTGCAGTTCATGCTCGCCGACTGCGAGGTCGAACTGCGCGCCGCCGAGGCGCTGGTGCTGCAAGCGGCCACTCTGGCCACACGCGGGGTGCGCCATACGCTGGAATCCTCGGTGGCCAAGCTCTACGCGTCCGAGGCCGCCTCCCGCATCTGCAACCGCGCCCTGCAAATCCACGGGGGCTACGGTTACACCCGTGACATCCCGGTCGAACGCTACTGGCGCGATGCCCGT
>JAYUBB010000286.1:0-11171 GCA_043741015.1 Opitutaceae bacterium | reverse complement strand
CAATGCCGGCCTGACGCTCAACTACAATCCCGGCCCGTATAACATCTTTGGCAATTACAGCATCCGGCAGGACGACCGGCTGCGCCGGGCGACCGATGCCCGCACCACGGTCGATCCGGTGACGGGCGTGACCAGCTCCATCGCGAAGACCACGAGCGAACACTCGCGTCCCATCACCCGCCTGGCGCGCGGCGGCCTCGACTGGAATCCCACCGAGCACGACAAGCTCGGCGCCGCCTTCAACTACGACCGCCGCACCTTCCTGCGCCGCACCACCGACCACAACCTCGTGCGCGATGCCGCCGGCACCGTCACGGGCGATTACGACCGCATCCGCACCGATCCGGAATACGAGCAGAGCCTGGAGTGGTCGGCGACCTGGCAGCATACCTTCCCGGGCGAGAACCACGAACTGAACATCGAGTACAAGTCGTCCACGACGAAGGAGGAGGAGGACAACCATTACACCAACACCTACCGGAGCCCGGTCCAGCCGGCGACCTTTGACAATCTGCTCAACCAGAACTCCGGTCACCAAAGGGAGGGCATCGTGGAATATGTCCGCCCGCTGGGCGAGAACGCCAAGCTTGAGGCGGGCTACACCCTCACGGACGAAACATTTCAGGCCAATTTCCAAGCGACTAACCTCGACCCGTTGAGCGGGCAGTTCGTCACCGATCCCACGAGATCGAACCGCTTCAACGTGGCGAGCACCATCCACGCCGGCTATGCGACCTACACGCATGCCTTCGGGTCGTTCGGGTTCATGGCCGGCCTGCGCCCGGAATGGGCGGCGGTGACGTCGCACCTCGTCAACACCGGCGTCACGGTCCCCAACGACTACAACCGCGTCTACCCCACGCTGCATCTCGCCTACCAGCTCGCCGACGGGCATGAGCTCCAGCTCAATTACAGCCATCGCGTGCACCGGCCCGAGATCGACGACCTCAATCCGTTCCCGGAATACATCGATCCGTTCAACCTCCGCGCCGGCAATCCGCTGCTAAAGCCGGAGGACATCCACTCCATCGAGGCGGGCTACGGCTACCACCGGGGCGAGACGAGCCTCACCGCCACCGTCTACCACCGCCAGCTCTACCACGGTTTTACCACCGTCACGCGCGACCTCGGCAGCAACGTCCTGCTCACCACCCGCGAGAATCTGGCCGTCAGCCGCGCGACCGGGCTCGAGCTCACGGCCAACGCCGACCTCGGCCGCCGGGTGACGCTCAACTTCAGTTCGAACACGTTCTTCAACACGATCGACGCCTCCAATCTCGGCTTCACCTCGACGAAGTCCGATGTCTCGTGGACGGCCAAGCTGGGCGCGACGGTGCATCTGGCGGAAGACACACTCTTCCAGTTCAACGCCAACTACACCTCCACGCGCCTGACGCCGCAGGGCTCGCGCCGGCCGTCGTTCGTCGCCAACGCCGGCCTGCGCCACGATCTCTGGCGGAAAAAAGCCGCACTGATCCTGACGGTTTCCGACCTCTTCAACTCCCTCAAGGAGACCACGGTGCTCGACACCCCTGCGTTGCGCGAGGAGATCGTCCGTCGCCGCAGCTCGCGCATCGTCTATCTCGGCTTCCTCTACAATTTTGGCCAGCCAGCGAAGAAGGCGAAGGACGAGCAGTTGAAATTCGACAATTCACTCTGAGCCTCGCGGACGAGGCGCCGCCGCGGAGGGCCGGGCTTACTTGCGCGACTCGCGCTGGAAATTGAAGACGACCTTCAGCATCTGCCAGGCGAGCCAGAAGACGCCCGACAGGCAGCCGGCGGTGAGGCCGCCCCAGAGCCTGATCATCGCCGGGTCGCTGGACGGCACGTGCGAGTTCACGAGCGAATAGAAAATCACAAAGGCGATGCCGGTGAGCACCAGGTCGATGGCGAGGCTGACGACGGAAAACGGTTTTTTCTCGGGCGATGACATGCCGGCAACACAAGGAACCGGCCGCGCATTGTCCAACCGAAACTTGGTGGAAAGGGGCAGGGCAATATACGGGTAATACCTGACAAGAAGCGCCTAGCTGCATCTCGGGCATGTCCGTAGAATATCGATATGAACCGTCCACGCTTCCTCCTGCCCCTGGCCTTGGCTGGCCTCGTTATAGCCATCGCCTTCGTCACTGCCACCCTGGCCAACGCCGCCGAGGGCCCGGCCGATGCCAAGGGCCCGGTCATCCTGCCTGCCGAGGTGCAGTCCCTGCCGGTCGAACAGGCGATCCTGACGGCGGCACCGCAGGTGCCGCCCCCCATCACCCGCAAGTACAACGCCCGCGTCGTCGTGAACCTCGAGGTGCGCGAGGTCGTGGCGAGGCTCGCCGATGGGGTCGAATACACTTTCTGGACCTATGGTGGCAGCGTGCCCGGATCCTTCATCCGCATCCGTGAGGGCGACGTCGTGGAGTTCCACCTGAACAACCACCCGTCCTCGAAGCTCCCGCACAACATCGATCTCCATGCCGTCACCGGCCCCGGCGGCGGCGCGGCCTCGACGTTCACGGCGCCGGGCCACAGTTCGCAGTTCACCTTCCAGGCGCTGAACCCCGGGCTCTACGTTTATCATTGCGCCACCGCGCCCGTGCCCATGCACATCGGCAATGGCATGTATGGCCTGATCCTCGTCGAGCCCAAGGACGGGCTGCCGCCCGTGGACAAGGAATACTACGTCATGCAGGGTGAGTTCTACACCTCGGGCAAATACGGCGAGGAAGGCCTGCAATCCTTTGACATGGCCAAGGCCATCGACGAGCGCCCGCCCTACATCGTGTTCAACGGGGCCGTCGGTTCGCTCGTGGGCGACAAGGCCCTCACCGCCAAGGTCGGCGAGCACGTGCGCATCTACTTCGGCGTGGGCGGCCCCAACCTCACTTCATCCTTCCATGTGATCGGCGAAATTTTCGACAAGGTTTACCCCGAGGCCGGCCTCAGCCTGCCCAATGCCAACGTGCAGACCACCCTCGTGCCGTCCGGCGGCGCGACCGTCGTCGAGTTCAAGGTGGACGTGCCCGGCACCTTCATCCTCGTCGACCACTCGCTCACTCGTGCCTTCAACAAGGGCGCCCTTGGCATGCTCAAGGTTTCCGGCGCCGAGAACCGCGTGATTTACTCCGGCAAGGAGATCGACGCTGTCTATCTCGGTTCCCAGTCGGAGGCCGGCACCGAGTCCGCCAAGCATGAGGCCGAGTTGAAGGCCCTGTTCGCCATTGCGCTGAAGTCCAACCCCGCGATTGCGGGCTTGACCACGGATATACAGCAGGAACGGGGCAAGCGGGTCTTCATGGGACTGTGCTTCGCCTGTCACCTGCCCGACGGCAAGGGCATCGCCAGCGTCTTCCCGCCGCTGGCCGGCTCTGATTTTCTTATGGCCGACCGTAATCGCGCCATCCGGATCGTCCTCAAGGGCCTCACCGGGCCCGTCACGGTCAACGGGGCCGCCTACAACAGCGCCATGCCTCCGCAGGAAGCCGTGCTTACTGAGCAGCAGGTCGCCGACGTGCTGACCTTCGTGACCAACAGTTGGGGCAACAAAGGCGAAGCGATCACCGTGGACGATGTGCGCCGCGTTAAAAACGAGGCCCACTGATCCACGCTTGCGAAGCTGACTCCTCCGACCGTGTCCACGCCCCGGTCCATTCCCGGTCAAGGCCCAGCCGTTTGTAACGTATTACGTTACAAACCGGTTTGGGGCGTGCTCGCGCTGCTGCTGGGCACCGGGGGAATCGCGTCGGAGGCAATCGAGAATCAGAAGTCAAAAATCGAGGATGCTGCCATGGTGCCCATCCCGGCGGGGACGTACGCCCCCAATATTCGCGCGGTCACCGATCCCGTGAAGGTCGCTGTGCCGGCGTTCCTGCTCGACGAACTGCCGGTCACCAACGCGCAGTTTCTTGCCTTCGTCACCCTGAACCCCAAGTGGCGTCGGTCCGAGGTGAGCCGGCTGTTCGCCGATTCATCCTACTTGGGAAACTGGACTGGCGATCTCGACCCCGGCGCCTCGGCCCCGACCAATGCGCCGGTCGTTCACGTGTCATGGTTCGCCGCCCGGGCCTACGCGCGCTGGGCCGGCAAACGCCTGCCCACCACCGCCGAGTGGGAACTGGCGGCTGCGGCCGGCTACGCCACCCTCGCCGGGAAAGCCGAACCCGACTTCAACCGCGATCTCTACGCCTGGCTCGCCCGGCCGGTGCCGGAGGTTTTGCCGCCGGTCAGCACGGCTAAAGCCACGTTCCACGGCGCACGCGGGCTGCATGGCCTCGTGTGGGAGTGGGTGGACGACTTCAACACCGCCATGGTCACCGGTGAGTCGCGCGGCGACAGCGGCCTGGAGCGCGACCTTTTCTGCGGCGCGGGCGCCGCCGGGGCGAAAGACCCCAGCGACTATGCGGCCTTCATGCGCCAGGCGCTCCGCTCCTCGCTCAAGGCCAACAACACCACGTCCTCCCTCGGCTTCCGTTGTGCGCGCGATGCCGGCACAAAAATATCTTCCCCGCCATGAAAACCACCCTGAACGCAATTTTTCTTTCACTGGCCGCAGGCGCCCTCGCCGCCGGGCCCGCCAAGAAGGACGCCTGCTGCGAGACCATGGAGACTGCCGCCTTCAGCAAGGAATCACTCTACCAGCTCGAGGCCAGCTTCACCGATGACAGCGGACGGACCGTCGCGCTGGGCGAACTGCGCGGCCGCCCGGTGGTGCTGACGATGTTCTTCGCCTCCTGCGGCTACGCGTGTCCGCTACTGGTGACGGACATGCAGGCCATCCAGGGCCGCCTGACCGCGGAGCTGAGAAGCAAGGCCGTCTTCGTCCTCGTCTCCTTCGATGTCGCGCGCGACACGCCGGCGGCGCTCGCGCACTACCGCGCCCGGCGTGGCCTCGACAGCCAGTGGGTCCTGCTGCACGGCAGCGACGATTCCGTCCGCGAACTCGCCGCCCTCCTCGGCGTGAAATACAAGCAGGAGTCCGATGGCTCATTCTCGCATTCCAACCTCATTACCGTGCTCAACCCCGAGGGGGAAATCGTGCACCAGCGCGTCGGCCTCAAGGGTGGGCACGACGAGGCGGCCGCCGCCCTCGCCGCCAACGTTCAGAGATAATCCAGAGTTTGGGTGCCACCCGTGAGAACTTGAGGCGGATCAAGGCACGGATCCCCTATTTCTGTATAGTAGCTGTATGTCCACGCACTCGTCATCGGTTCGCGCGATCATCCTGCCCAAGGAACACGGCAGCTGGTCGCTTGCTTTCGAGCCAGTGGCACTGGGTTTATTGGTGGCCACATCACGCCCGGGACTGTTCCTCGCGGTTGCCGTCATTGCGGGTTTTTTCGTCCGACGCCCTTTGAAGCTCGCGGCAACCATTCCGGCGGATGATTGCCGGCGCGGACCGGCATTATTGTGGGCGATCCTTTTCAGTGGGCTGGCCCTGAGCTGTCTCGGAGGAGCCGCCATCGTGGGGTCGTGGCCGGCGTTGTGGCCTTTGCTGCTGGGCGTGCCATTTGGCGCGATTTTCCTTTGGTTCGACCTGCGCAACGAAATGCGCGAAGCCGAGGCTGAATTATCAGGGAGCGCCGCATTTGCGCTGGTCCCGGCGGCCATGGCCACGCTTGCCGGCTGGAGCGCCCCAGCGACGCTCGGTCTGGCCGCGCTGATGCTGACCCGCAGTCTGCCGACGGTGCTGACGGTGCGAACCTATCTGCGCCAGGCCAAAGGCCTGCGGGCGCATCCGGTTGGCGCGCTTGCTTCGGCCGGCGGGGCTTTCGCCATAATAGCGGTGCTTGGTTTGTATGCCATCGTGCCGGTTGCGGGCGCGCTGCTTGCCGCCGGTTTGTTCCTGCGCACGATCATTTTTGTCACTCCGTTTCGCCCCGCCTGGCCGGCAAAACGGGTCGGCCTGCTGGAGGCGGCTATTGGGATTATCTACTTGGGCGGACTGGCTGGCGCCTATCACAATCACTTGCCCATTGGGAACCACCGCAATCCGGTGGCATCATTTTCATTGCGCCAACCCAGCCTTACGTTGATCGCGATCTCGCCTCGTTCCCCGAGGTGACCGGTGCTGGCTCCAGCCCGGCTGCACCGATTGAGCCCGGGACCATCTCGGATGGTGGTAACTTAATATCAGGACGATCGCTGATCCTGCTTCATGACGGGCCTGAGCTGCCAGGAGGGGCGCGGCCACTGCCGGGATGGGTGACCATCCTGCGGGCCTCAACGGGTGCCAGCAGCCGGCGCGCCAGTGGACTTTGGCCCGATATCCACCCTATGCTTGATGCGGGTCAAGGCCGGCGCGGCGGCATTCCGGTAGCATGGCACCGTGCAATCCATATCCGCAACCATTCCTGTGGCCGGCCGGCCGGCCGCGAATCCCGGCAGCAGGGTTACGGCCCGCCACGCCGGGAGAACGATCGCCCGGACCTGGTTTGTCTTTGCCATTGGCAGCCTGGTGATGGCGGGGCTGCTCTCGCTGATGCTTGTGGTCGGCCGCCTGCCTTTCATGGCGCCGTATTTCACCGATCCATTGTTCTTCAAGCGCGCGCTGGTGGTGCACGTGGACCTGGCGATCGTGGTCTGGTTTCAGGCCGGCACACTCGCTTTCCTCGGCCTGGCGCTCGGCCCGCGGTTGCACCGCGGGGTGACCGCAGTCGCCTTCGCGCTGGCCGCCGCCGGCGTAGCCGGCTTGCTGGTCGGGGCGGTTATGCCGGGCGCGCAACCCGTCCTCTCCAACTATGTGCCGGTCATCGACCACCCGGTGTTCTTCGGAGGGTTGGGGTGCTGGTTTGCCGGCGCGGGAATTTTCTTCACCCTGGCGCTGGCCACGCCGGCGCGCACGGACGCCAAGGCACTGACGCCCGGTGCCGTGATCGCGCTGCGCGCCTCGGCCGCGGCCAACCTGCTGGCCATCGTGACCTTCATGGGCGCCTGGCAGACGACCCCCGCGGCGGTGCCGTCGGTCTACTACGAACTGGTCTTCTGGGGCGGCGGCCATGTGCTGCAGGCGGCCAATGTCGCGGCCATGCTCGCGTTGTGGCTGCATCTGCTGCAGCGCTGGACCGGTCGCGCCGCGCTGTCACCAGCCGTGGCCACCGCGCTGCTCGTCGCGCTCGTGCTGCCGCAAACCGTCATGCCCCCTCTGGCCTTCGGTGGCACGACCACCACGAATTATTTCCCGATGGCGACGCACCTGATGCGCTGGACCCTCTTCCCGGTGGTGCTGGTCGTGCTGGGTGCGGCCGCGGTTCACCTGTGGCGGCACCGCGCCGGACTGGACTGGCGCGATTACCGTTTCGTCGGCCTCGCGGGCAGCGCGACGCTGACGGTGCTGGGTTTCGTCCTCGGAGCGCTGATTCGCGGCTCCAGCACGCTGGTGCCCGGGCATTATCACTGCGCCATCGGCGCGGTGACCATCGCGCTGATGGCCGCGGCCTACGATTTCTGCACCGCCGTGGCGCGGGAGGGTCCGGCGCCGGCCCGGCCCCGCCGCGCGCGTCTGCAGCTCATGCTCTTCGGCGGCGGGCAGGCGATATTTGGCCTCGGATTTGCCCTGGCCGGGGCCTACGGGCTCGGTCGCAAGCAGTACGGCGCCGAGCAGCACGTGCGTTCGCTCGGCGAATACTTCGGCCTGAGCATCATGGGCCTCGGCGGCCTGGTGGCGGTGGCGGGCGGGATCTTTTTCCTCGCGGTGATGCTGCGCCGCATCGGCGCCTGGCGCCACCACTCAACACAACCTGCATGACTTCATGAACAACGAACCCAAGATACACCCCTGGCAGAAAGTGCTCGATAACCCGTGGCTGCTGCTCGTGCTCGGCGTCCTCATTCCCTTCCTGTCCTACACCGCGTGGGGCTGGATCGAACTCCTGCTCACCAAACCCGCATTGCTGCCCTAAACGGCCGACCCCATGAGCCTGCGTCCCCTCACCACCCCCTGGTTCCACGGTCCGGCCGGCCACGAGAAACTCTGGCTCGGCCTCGCCCTGCTCTGGTGCTTCGTGATGTCGCTGATGATGCCTTACTGGCATTTCCGCGGCAAACAGAACAGCACCGGCGAAGCCTATACGGTCAAGCCCGCCGACTTCCTCGCGCGCACCGAGAAGTTCGCCGCGGCCAACCGCGTCGGCACCTTCAAGAACACCAACCCCGCCAACGCGCTCATGCAGGAGCTGCCCATCGTCGAGCCCCCGGCAGGCGGGGACGCCTACCTGATCGGTCGCATGTGGTCGTGGTATCCCGCGCTGCGTTTGCGCATGGGCGAGACCTACCGGCTGCACCTTTCGTCGCTCGACCTGCAGCACGGCTTTTCGCTCCAGCCCCTCAATATGAATTTCCAGGTGCTGCCCGGCTACGACCACGTGCTCACCATAACCCCGACTTCGAAGGGCGAGTTCACCATCGTGTGCAACGAGTTTTGCGGCATCGGCCACCACGCCATGTCCGGGAAAATATTCGTCGAGTAACCGCGCCATTCCACCACCATGACTACTGCTCCCTCCTCGCTTTCCCACTCCCTTGCCGCGCCCGGAGTTCCCCGGCGCGTCTGCGGCACGACGGGCCTGAGTGTCTGCTTCGACGCCCAGCGCTTCATCAAGCTCAACGCCGTCAGCGGCATCGTCTTCCTGCTGCTCGGCGGCATCGCTGCGCTGCTGCTGGCCCTCACGCGCTGGCAGGCCGTGCATCTGCTGCCGGCGGAATGGTTCTACCGCCTCCTGACGTTCCACGGCATCAACATGCTGATCCTGTGGATCCTCTTCTTCGAGGTCGCCATCCTCTACTTCGCGTGCACCACGCCGCTCAACGCCCGGCTCTTCTCGCGCAAGATCGCCTGGGTCTCGTTTGGCCTGATGCTCACCGGCGCCGTGATGGTGGACTACATCATTCTGGTGGGCCAGGCCGACGTGATGATGACGTCCTACCTGCCGCTGCTGGCCCACCCGGCTTTCTACCTCGGCATCATCCTCGTGGCCGTGGGCACCTTGATCGGCGTGTTCAATTTTTTCGCCACGCTCTACGTCGCCAAGCGGGACGGTGCCTACACCGGTTCGATGCCGATCGTGACCTTCGGCGCCACCGCCGCGGCCATCATCGCCGTCGTCACGCTGCTGCACGGGGCCATCGTGATGATTCCGACCTTCACCTACTCGATGGGCTGGACCGTCCAGCCCGACCCCGCGTGGTATCGCCTCATCTGGTGGGGCCTCGGCCACCAGTCGCAGCAGGTCAACGTCTGCGCGATGGTCAGCGTCTGGTATCTGCTTTCGCACATCGTCCTGGGCGCGCGGCCGATCAACGAGGCCGTGTGCCGCACGGCCTTCGTGCTCTACATCCTGTTCATCAACCTCGCCTCGGCGCACCATCTGCTGGTTGATCCCGGCGTCGGCGCCACCTGGAAAATCTGGAACACCTCCTACGCCATGTATCTCGCGGTGCTGGCGTCCATGATCCACGGCTTCACGGTGCCGGCGGGCGTGGAGATCGCCATGCGCGAGAAAGGTTACACCAACGGCATCTTCGGCTGGGTGACGGCCCTGCCGTGGAAAAACCCGGCCTTCTCCGCCACCGCCCTGTCGCTGGTCATCTTCGGGTTCCTCGGCGGCATCACCGGGGTCACGCTGGGCACGCAGCAGATCAATATCATCGCGCACAACACCCTGCGCATTCCCGGCCATTTCCATGTCACCGTCGTCGGCGGCACGTCGCTGGCCTTCATGGGCCTGGCCTATTACGTGATTCCGCTGATCTTCCAGCGCGACTTCATCTTCCGCGGGATTGCCCGCCTGCAACCCTACCTGTTCGGCGGGGGCATCACGCTGCTCTCCTTCGGCATGTCATTCGCCGGCTCGATGGGCGTCTCCCGCCGCAGTTGGGACATCGACGCACAGGGCATCTACGGCCCGGCCGCGCATTTCTGGCTCGGCGTGCTCGGCCTCGGCGGGGTGCTGGCCTTCCTCGGTCTGCTGGCCTTTGTGCTGCTCTGCGTCGGCACCCTGTTTTTCGGCCGGAAAATTGAGAATCGCGCCATGACCGACTGGGGCACGCCTCCGGCGCTCGCCGGCAGCCAGCCCGGTTCGCTGGCCCACGACCACTATGCCACGAAAGGCACCATCGTGCTCACGCTCACGTTCCTCGCGTGTTTCGCCGTGTATTATTTCGCCAACTGGAAGGCGCTCGCCGACGTGTGGCCGGTGCGCTGAGACCAACGCCCCATGCTCATCCCTGCCCACGCGCCCGAGCCCACCGCTCTGCCGGCGACCACTGGCCGGACGGACTCTGCCAGTGAACGCTTCCTGACTGGTCCCGGACTGCTGGTGTTCCTGTTTACCGCGCTCGCCTCCTACGAAGCCTTCCTGCTGCTCACGATCTTCGGCCCGACTCAGGGCGGCCTGCTCGGGGACTTTGTGCGCGATTTCCAGCTTTGGTGCTACCGCGGCGACCCGCGCACGGGCGGCATCTCGTGGCCGGCCGTCTTGGTGATGATGCTCGAACCCGTCTTCATCGTCGGGGTGGCGGCCCTGCTGTGGCGCGACACTTTTGTGCAGTTGCGCCATCTGCGCCTCTGGCTCGCCCATGCGCGCGCGGCGGGCGCCGGGCTGGGGGTGATTGCCGCGTGCGTGGGCGGCCTCGTGGCTTACGCCCGCGCCGATGCGGCCCGCGGGCAGATGCTGCCGCCGTTTCCCGGCGAGTCCATCCGGGTGCGGCTCGACGTGCCCGACGTGCCGCTCGTCGATCAGAAGGGCGCCGCTTTCCGGCTGGCCGACCTGCGCGGGCAGGTGGTGCTGGTCACCGGCGTCTATGCCACGTGCACGACCGCCTGTCCCGAGATTGTCAAGGAGGTGCAGGCCGTGTTGGCGGAACTTGCGCCCGCCGAGCGCTCCGGCCTGCGCGTCGTCGCGCTCTCGCTGAACCCGGAATACGAGACGGTGGCGATGATGGACGCCCTGACGCAGGGCCGCGGGTTCAGCCACCCCGAGTTCCGCTACGTCAATGGCCAGCGGCCGGCCGAGATGCACGACCTGCTCACGCAGCTCCAGTTCTCCGCCACGCGCAACCCACAGACCGGCGTCATCGACCACGCCAACCTCTTCCTCCTCCTCGACCGTTCTGGGCACATCGCCTACCGATTCACCCTGGACCCGCGCCATCGGGCGTGGCTCCGCGCGGGCCTTCGCGCTCTCCTC
>JAYUBB010000285.1:0-3482 GCA_043741015.1 Opitutaceae bacterium | reverse complement strand
TCGGTCCAGAGGAGATTGGGGGTCCACTGCCAGGCATCGACGTGGGCGAACAGCGGCGCGTAGGACGCCATGCGCACGACATCCGCGTTGCGTTCGAGACCGGTGAGGTAAGCCGCCTCGGCGAGGGCGCACTCGAAATTGTTCCGGTTCTTCACACTGACGGTGTAGTCGCTCTGCGCGGCGTATTCGCCCATGAAAACCTTCGGGCCGTTGCGGTCGTAGGAGTCGTAGCGATGGGCGCTGTCGAGGAACCATTCCGGTTTCGCGTAGGAATGCTCGTCAATGATGTCGGCGTGGAGCTCACGTAGCTTGGGCCAAAGAAACTTGAAGCGATCATCATCCGGCGAGGGGCCGGCGGCGGAAACGAGGGCGATCTCGGGATGCTTCGCCTTTAGCACCTCGGCGAACTTCGCATACCGCGCGATATATTCCGGGCCCCATTGTTCGTTGCCGACGCCGAGCAGCTTCAGGTTGAATGGGGCGGGGTGGCCCAGCGCCGCGCGTTTGGCGCCCCAGGGGCTGGTGACGGGGCCGTTGGCGAACTCGATGAGGTCTAGCGCGTCCTGGATGTAAGTGCCGAGATCCTCGGACGCGCAGAGTTCGCCGGAGTTGAACTGGCAGGCCATGCCGCAGTTCAGGATCGGGAGCGGCGAGGCGCCGATGTCCTCGCAGAGCTGGAAGTATTCGAAGAAGCCGAGGCCAAAGGACTGGAAGTAGTCCGGCGCCGGCCGGTGAAGGAATTCGTAGTTCCAGCGATTGATGAGCAGCGGGCGTTCCTCGACCGGGCCGAGGGTGTGTTTCCACTGGTAGCGGCGGGCGAGCACGCTGCCCTCGACGATGCAGCCGCCCGGAAAGCGCAGAAATCCGGGATGCATGTCGGCGAGGGCCTGCACCATGTCCGCGCGCAGACCGCCGGCCCGGTCTTTCCAGGTTTTGCGGGGAAAGAGCGAGACGAAGTCCAGGTCCAGCGTGCCCTTGCCGTCCACGAGCACGGCCAGCCACGACTTCGCGGAGGTCTCCTTGGGATGCAGGGTGGCTGAGTATTTCTGCCAGTCGCCGGTGAAGTCCTTCAGGTCAACGGACTCCAGCAAGGTGCCGTCACCGCCATAGAGCCGCACCGTCAGCTTGGGCGTGCCCGCCACGCCGCGGACCCGCACGGAGAAATCGTAGGTTTCGCCCGCGCGCACACCGATGCCGCGAAAGCCCTCGTTGGCCAGGCCGAGCAGGTCGGTGCCTTCGGACTGGACGCGGACGTAGTGCGGGTTCTTTGCGGTGAAGGGTCCCTCGTTGCGGACGGACACCTCGCCCTTCGCCTTCGAGGGGGTGAGCTTCGACCAGCCCATCAAAGGCTCGGGAAATTCGAAGCCACGATTCTTGATCAGCTCCGCATACAGGCCGCCGTCGGCGCCGAAGTTGATATCCTCAAAGAACACGCCCCACATGGCGGGGTTGATCGGTGCGCCGGGCTGCGCGACATTCACCGTCACAGTGGCGGCGGGGAGGGTGGCCAGAATAATTGCAAGAAATGCGGTGGAAAGGAGGGGCAGGCGCGGGATTTTCATGAGGAGGGGACGCGGGCTGGGATGGAGATTGGCAGAAGGCGGTGGTTGGTCGCGAGGCGTTAAAATCCGATTTGGAACGCAGCGGCGTGCGCGATCGGCAACTGGGCGGGCAGCTTGATGACCAGCGCCCCGGCTTCCTGCGACCAAATGAGTTTTTCTCTGCTGCCGAGCAGCCGCACGGTTTGGACGGGCCGGTCCGCAATTTTTGCGTCGCGGCCGAGCGACTTGATGCGGACTTCGCCGGCGGGGACGCCGAGGGTGATGGCATAGAGCGCACCGGCCTTGGTGGTGAAACGGATGTCCTGCGGGGTGTAGGCGGTATCCTCCTTGAAATGACCGGCAGCGGCGACGGTCGGGCCTTCGCCGAATATTTTCCAGGGCCGGGTGCCGTGGATGGCCTCACTGTTCACCGCTATCCAGGCAGCCATCTCATCGAGGAACTGGCGCGGCTCGGGCGGCAGACTGCCGTCGGCATAGAGCACGACATTGAGGAGCATGTTGCCGTTCTTGCTGACGATGTCGGCGAGCATGTGCACGACCTCGGTGGTGGTCTTGTATTTGAAACCGTCACTGTAGAACCAGTCGCCGATTGAAGTGCACGTCTGCCAGGGCAGCGGGTTGATGCCCGGCATGACGCCGCGCTCGACGTCCTGGGCACCGGCTTCGCGGATGAAGATGCCCGTGCCCATGTCCTTGTGGGTGTAGACGGCCTGGAGTTTGCCGCCGTGTGCGGCCTGATTCGCGTTGTAGTAGTGGGCCACCAGGCTGAGGCCGGTCTGCTCGAAGGGGATGCCGCCGTCGGTGTAGAGCAGGTCGGGCTGGTAGTGATCGACGAGATCCTTGATGCGGTTGAACCATTCCTGATGCCACTGCGGGTTGGTCGCATACCAGGAGCGGCCCCACTTGAACGGCTCGTTGTGCTCCGGATGGTAGAGGTCCGCATAGGCGGGGTCGGCTCCATCATAGCGGAGGCCCGGCGTGGGGCCATACTGATCCCAGCCGTGGCTGGGCGTGAACCACGAGTAGCTGGGCCCGAGATGTTCGGAGACGCCGAAGGGAAGGCCGGCTTTCTGCGCTGCCCGCTTCCACTCGCCGACCACATCACGGTGCGGGCCCATCTTCACGGCATTCCAGCGATGGAATTTCGAATCCCACAGGTCGAAGTTATCGTGATGCACGCCCATGCTGACGAAATACTTGGCGCCGGCCTTGACGTAGAGCGCCATCAACGCGTCCGGGTCCCATTTCTCGGCCTTCCAAAGCGGGATGATGTCCTTGTAGCCGAATTTGGAGGGGTGACCGTAGGTCTTGAGGTGATGTTCGTATTGCCGATGCCCCTGCAGATACATCTGGCGGGCATACCAGTCGCCCTGTCGCGGTACAGCCTGCGGGCCCCAGTGCGCCCAGATGCCGAACTTCGCGTCCCGAAACCAGTCGGGCGTCTGGTAGGTCTTCAGCGACTCGACTGTGGGAGAGAAGGGACCGGCGGCGATCGCCAGCGCAGTGGTCGGTGTCTCCTGGGCCTGTCCCGCGACTGGCAGAGCGAGAAGGCCGGCGGTGCCAGTGCCAAGCAGGAGCAAGTTGCGGGCTACTGAGTGAACTAAGGCCATGAGGGGAAAGGAGCAGCCGGCGGTGCGGGGTTCGCGGTGGGGTAAGATCAAAAGAAAGCCATGGACTCGCAAGAGAGCATCCTGCCCCGTGCAGGATGCTCTCACGAAAGCGAGCGGCTGAAACGTGTCGAGGGCTAAGCTTTAGTAGCGGTAACGCACGCCCAGCTCGAGGGTCCGGTCGTAAAGCCGCGAATCGCGCGGATGCAGGTGCGGGTCGGTGCCGAAGTAGTCCTGGAATTTCTGGTTCAGGAGATTGGTGGCATCGAGGGTGACGGTCAGCTGCTTGCTAAAGGCGTAGCTGGCGGAGAAA
>JAYUBB010000284.1:0-3498 GCA_043741015.1 Opitutaceae bacterium | reverse complement strand
CGAGGGTGGTGAGGGTCTCGTTTTTGCGGAGTACTTCCTCGGACTGGAAGACGCGGGAATAGAGCCGCGCGTTTTGCAGCGCGACGGCGGCAAAGCTGGCCAGGGCGGTGAAGAGGCGTTTCTCGTCGTCGCTGAAACGGTGGGGTTTACTGTGGAAAACGGAAAGGATGCCAGCGGGCGCGCCCTCCAGGGTGAGGGGGGTGGCAAGAGCGCTGCACAGGGAGGGGTCGCGGGGCAGGTCGGCGGCTTCGCGGTAGCGAGGGCCGTCGATCTGCTGGAACTCGGTGGTGCGGCCGGTGCGCAAAGTTGATGCGAGCAGGGCGTCGTCGGCGGAAATCGTCTGTTGCTGGAGCGCGAGGGCGGTGGTGCTCAGATCGCCGGCGGCGGACCAAGCGTGGAGCCGGAGTTCGCGGTTGGTGCCGTTGTAGTCGTGCAAGAGGCAGAGCCGGGCGTTGAAGAGGGCCCGGCCGCTTTGGGTGATGGTATTTAGCAACTCCTCGGGGGCCAGCTCCGTGACCAGGGCATGACCGAGCTCGACGAGGGTCGTGAGCTGCGTGGAGTTGGTGCGGAGCCGCTCGAATTGCCAGAGGCGGTGCAGCACGATGCCGGCCTCGTGGGCGAAACGCGTGAGGCGGTCGAGATCGGTGGAGTTGAAGGCGGCAGCGCGGTCGGCGTCGAGATTGATGACGCCGATGACCTGGCCCTCGACGAGGATGGGTGAGGCCATTTCGCAGCAAACGCCGCGGCGGGCGGCGATGTAGCGGGGCTCATGGCTGACGTCCGCGACGAGCAGCGGCCGGCTGTGCAGGGCCACCCAGCCGGTGATGCCTTGCCCGGGACGGAGGGCGAAGTCGCCGGTCTCGGGGGGCAGGCCCTGCTGGGCGCAGATTTCAAGGCTGCCGCTCTCGGGGGTGAGCAGGGAGAGCGAGCCGCTGTCGGCGGGAAACGCGGCCATGACCGCGGCGAGGATGCTGCTCTGCGCGGAGGTCGCGTCGGGGGCATTGGTCGCCAGGGAGGCGAGGGCGTAAAGGGTCGCCAGATCGTTGGTCTCTTCCAGGCTCATTCGGCTAGAAGTGAGCAGGATTGGGGCGGCTTGGGGAGCGTAAATTAGCCGGCAGCTTGCGCCGGGGCTGGCGTGATGACGGCACGGAGCGCGTCGCGCAGGCTGTGCAACTCGGCTTCGTCGACCCCGGCATCGATCTTCTCGGGCTCGATGTAGAAGGTGTCGAGGGCGATGCTGCGTTCGGTGTTGATACGCGCAAAGGTGATGTCGAAGCCGTGATCGGAGATGGTCTTCACCAACTGATAGAGGAGGCCGATGCGATCGTGGGCCTGGATCTCGACGATGATGCGCTTGAGGGAGAGTTCGTGGTAGACCTCGACCGTCGGGGGAAAGGTGGCGGGCAGCTCGGAGGCGGCCTTGTAGCGGTTGGCGTTGGCCAGCCGGGCGGCCTGGGCGGTGATCTCGGGCAGCAGGTCCTTCTCGCTGACCAGGGCGTCGTCCACCGTGCGGGCGAAGGTTTCCATGGCCTGCTGGCTCTGCACGAGGCCGCGGCCGGGTTCGACGATGTGAAAGGTGTCGATGGCGATATGATCGGAGCGCGTGGTGATGCGGGCCGAAAGGATGCTGAGGCCGGCGACACTGAACGCGCCGGCCAGCTTGTAGAAGAGGCCCGCGCGGTCCCACGTGACGACGTGGACGGTGGTGTAGCTGCGGTTGAGATCGTCCTTCCACTCGATGACGGGGCGGAGGGGATTGAGGGAATCGGCCGTGGAGATGGAGTGCAGCAGCCGGTTGACCATCTGGATGTGCAGCGTGATTTCAGGCACGTCGGTTTGGATGAAATAGCGCTCCGGCAGGAGATTGAAGTGCGCGTTGATCTCGTCCGGACTGATGCCGGGGATCGTCTGCGCGATGAGCGTCTGGCGGGTCATTTCCTTGCGCTCCTGGAGACGGGTCTCGACCTTGTCGCCCAAGGCGAGGCGCTCCAGCGTGGTATCGAACAGGCGGCGGTGGAGGGAATCCTTGTAGCTGTTCCAAAGGCTGGCCGACGTGCCGTTGGCGTCGCAATAGGTGTGGACGTAGAGATAGCGCAGCTGGTCGGCGTCGCCCACCATCTCGGCAAATGCGGCTGAACTGTGGGGATCATCGAGGTCATGCTTCTGCCAGAAGCGTGCCATGATGAGATGATTTTTGATGATAAAATTGATCGTGGCGCGGGTGTCGGCGTTGGCCCCCAGGCGGTCGAGGACGGGAGCGGCGACAGTGACGCCGGACTCAGCGTGGCCCTGGATGCCCTCGCTTTTGCCGATATCGTGGAGGAGCAGGATGACGTAGAGCAGGGTGGGCCGGCTGGTCTGGTGGAGCACTTCGCGGTAATTCTGGGCGCGGGGCTCGGCGGAGGTGAAAATGATGTCGAGCTCACGGATGGTGCTGAGCGTATGGATGTCCGCCGTGTACCGGTGGTAATACTCGTGCTGGACGAGGCAGGTCAGCGGGGCGAATTCGGGAATGAAGCGGCCCAGAACGCCGAGCTCATGCATGAGGGAGAGCGACGGGTGGACCTGGCCCGCCTCCTCCAGAATCGTGCGGAAACTCAGGTTGGCATCCGTGGACTCGATGACCTGACGGGTGATCAGGTGGCCGGAGCCGCGGATCAGGGAGGCGAGGTCGAGGTCGGGGGTGCAACCGAGTTGCTGGCAGTGCCGGAACACGCGGATGAGCCGGATGGGATCCTGCTGGAATATATCCTTGTTTTCGAAGGCGAGCTCACGGCCGCGCAGCAGGAAACCGTCGATGCGCTTGGTCTTCTCGGAGCGGCGGGCCAGCATCAGGTTCTTGAGCGAACCGACCAAGCCGGGACCGGCCGCGATGGTGAGCGCGAGGCGCTGCTCGATGGTCTTGGAAATGCGGTAGATGGCCTGGGCCTGCCGGTAGTAGTCCTGCATGAACGCTTCGACGCGTTCAAGCAGGTCGGACTGCTTGTAACCGATGTTGGCGGCGAGGCGGGGCTGGACCTCCAGGTTTAGCACGTCGGTGGGGTGCTTGCTCATGTAGTGGAGTTCGTTGCGGATCCGCAGGAGGAAGTCGTAGGCGTTCTGGAAATCACGCAGTTCGGGGGCCGGCAGGTAGTGCTGCTCGACCAGTTCCTCCAGATGGGTGATGCCGAGCCGGACGCGGGACATCCACAGGGCGTTCTGGTAGTCGCGGAGGCCGCCCACGCCATTCTTGATGTCGGGTTCCTGGAGGAAGACGGTGTCGCCGTGCTGGGCGCGGCGGCTGCCCTGGTCGGCGAGGCGGGCCGCGATGTAGGCCTTGGGGTCGGTCTGCAGGTAGTGCTTGCGGTAGGCGTCGGCGAAATTTTCGTAGAGGGTCTCGGTGCCGGCGATGAGGCGGGATTCGAGCAGGGCCGTCTTGGTCTTGATGTCGCGGTGGGCCTCGGCAAACACCTCGTTAAGGGTGCGGGTGGAGTGGCCGATCTTCAGCTTCAGGTCCCA
>JAYUBB010000283.1:0-11259 GCA_043741015.1 Opitutaceae bacterium | reverse complement strand
GAAACTCGACCAGGTCCGCAACCAGGATTCACCCGCCAAGCTCCAGCAACTCATGCAGGGGCAGCAACAGAAGCCCAAAGCCACCGGCAAGGATTGGTAATTTCCATGCGTCAGTCAAAAATCTTTCTCGCCCTCTTTCTCGTTCTCTTTCTCTCCGAAAGAGTGGTCGCCCAATCCGTGCGCTGGGATCCGCCGGGTGGCCAGCTCGGCTTCAACCAGGTCAGCCAGCTCTCCCTGATCTTCGAGGATTGCGAACCCGACGGCGACCCGCGAATTCCCCAGGTGGAGGGCCTGCAGTTCGGCCGGCCCTCGCAGAGCAGCCAGACGAGCATCGTGAACTTCAAAATGTCGCGGACCTTCTCCTTCGTCTTTCCCGTCCGCCCGGCCAAGCGCGCCAGCCTCACGATCCCCGCCTTCGAGATCAAGACCGACAAAGGCGCGCTCAAGGTGCCAGCCGCCAAATACACCGTGGGCGACGCCACCGTGGGAAACTCGGGGCTTTCCGTTGACGATGTCGCCTCGGCCAAACTGGCCGTGCCCCGCAGCTCCGTGTGGGCCGGTGAAGTGTTTCCTGTTTCCTACACGCTCGACGTCGTGCGCCGCTACTTCCACTCGCTCGGTAGCAATCTCGACTGGCCGGGGACACCGGTCATCGCCGAGGACTGGAGCAAACCCGACCCCGGCGAGGTTCTCATCCGGGGCGAGCGTCGCGTCGTCTCCACCCAGGACACACGCGCCTATGTCAAGCAGCCCGGCATCTACACCCTCAAGCCCGCCTCGCAGATGGTGAACCTGATGGTCGGCTCGACCGGTTTTGGACTGTTCACGCAGCCCAATGTCGAACAGCGCCAGCTCGAGTCGAATCCACTGGAACTCACCGTCAAGGCGCTCCCGCCGGCCCCGCCCGACTTCAGCGGTGCCGTGGGCGAATTCGCGTTTGTTTCCAAGGTCGTGCCCGTCACCTCCGGTGTCGGGGAACCGATCACGTGGACTCTCGAGCTCAGTGGCACGGGCAACTGGCCCGACCTCACCGGCCTGCCCCAGCGTGAAGTCTCCAACGATTTCCAGGTGGTCCAGCCCAAGTCCAAGCGTACCATGAAGGACGCCTCGCTCTTCGAGGGCAGCCTCAGTGAGGACGTCGTCCTCGTGCCGACCAAGCCCGGCTCTTACCGCCTCGCTCCCGTCCACTTCAGCTACTTCGATCCCAAGTCCGGCACCTATAAAACCATCGCCACCGAGCCATTCACCGTGACCGTCGCGGGAATCCCGGCCCCGGCGGTGCAGCCACCGGCCGGCTCGGGCGCCCCAATCCAGTTTTCACTCGCTCCCGCCAGCCAGTCATCTGCAACTCCCGCGCTGCCTGCTGCCGCCGCTCCGGTTCCGCCGGAAAATCTCCCGCGCGACCCCATCACGGAATCCGCCACCGGCTTCGCACCCTTTGCCCAGCTTCCACTGGTTCTGCTCTGTGTTCTGTCGGCTGTCCTCTGTCCTCTGCTTCTCTGGCTGGTCCTCGCCGCCCGGCGTTCTCGCGAACTCGATCCGCAACGCCGCCGCCGCGCCGCGCGCCGCACGCTGGTCACTGCCTTGAACGAACTTCGCCGGTCTGGCTCCCAGCTCCTCGTGCAAAGCTCCTCGCTCCAAGTCTGGCAGACGGAAACTGCCAGACTTTGGGAAATCCCGCATGCCGCTCCCGGCACGCCGCTGGTCCACGCCGCGGTCGGCCGTTACTCCCAGGCCGCCGCCACCCCTTGGGCCAAGCTGTGGTCCGAGGCCGACCGCGCCATGCACAGCCGTGAGTCTGCCTTGCCGCCAGACTGGCTCCCGCGCGCCGAAAACGCCCTGCAGGCCGTGAGAGTCCCGGGCTGGAATCCGTTCTCCGCCTTTGCTGGCCGCAACCTGCTGCCGTTTCTTTTCACGCTCGCCGTGCTCCTCGCGCCCGTCGCCGCCCAGGCCGACCCGGCCGCCGATGCCTACAAGCGCGGTGACTTCACCGCAGCGGAGCGCGGTTGGCAAACGACCGCAAAGGCCGCGCCGGCCGACTGGACCGCACGTCACAACCTTGGCCTCGCCCTCGCGCAACAGGATCGCTGGGCCGAGGCCACGGCCCATTGGACCAGCGCCTTTCTCCTGAACTCCCGCGCTGACGCCACCCGCTGGGATCTGAGCCTTGGCCTGCAACGTTCGGGTCTCGCCGAACCGCAACTGGTCGAGCTATCCCGTGGCAAGGGACGCTATCAACTCGCCCGTTTCGCCACCCCGGGTGAATGGCAGTTCGCGTTAGTCGTCGCTGCGTTGTTGCTGGCGGCCGCGCTCATCGTGCTCCTGCTGCAGGGCTACCGGTGCATCGGCGGTTGGGGCAAACCCACTGCCCTGACCACCATCTTGCTGGCCATGCTGCTCGCCGCCGCTGCGACCTTAAGCCTCCACACCTACGGCCCGCTGGCGAATCCCTCTGCGGTGTTTGTCTGGAAAGGCAGCGTCCTCCGTAGCATCCCCACCGAGGTCGACACCGCGCAGAAGACCTCGCCGCTCTCCCCCGGCTCGATCGCCGTGGCCGAAAAGACCTTTCTTGGCTGGACCAAGCTCAACTTCTCCGGCGGCCAGTCCGGCTGGGTGCGGACCGAGGACCTGATCAACCTTTACCGCTGAGGGTCTTCCGCACCATCCGGAGCATGGATTCCTCCGGGTTGAGTTCGCCGACACGCGCGAGGTCCACCCAGGCGAGATCCTTCGATTCTTGCGTCACGGTCAGCGGCTCCGCCAGGTCGGCCTCAAGCATGAACCGCACATCATAGTGCCAGTGGGCCGGCTCCCCTTTGCGTTCGGGAATCCAATGCCGGTCGAGGTCGAAAATTCCCTGGCCCACGGCCGCCAACCGCGTGAGGCCGATTCCTCCCGCGCCTCACGCCGGGCGACCGCGAGCAGGTCGGGGTCGCCGTCGGCGTGGCCGCCGAGCTGCAGCCATTTGTCGAGCTTGCGGTGGTGCGTCAGCAGCGTGTGCCGGCGCGCCGCGTCCACCACCCACGCCGAACCGGTGAAATGACCCGGCACGCATGAGCGCCACAGGCAATCCGGATGGGCTTCCGCGAAGCGCACGAACTCCGCCGCCACCTGCGCCTCAGCTGGCTCCAAGGAGTGCGCGACGTGCGCGCATAGCGCTGCCACCAGCCGCCCGCGCCCCGGTTCCATGTTCAGCGCGTCTGGAACCATTTGTCGTCGCCGGGCTGGTGGCTCCAGTTCTCAAGCAGGGGGAAAATCTCGTCCACCGTGCGCGCCACGGCAAATTTGCCATGGATCGTCGCGTGCATGAATTTCTCGGCCACGATCTTTTCGTTGAAGTGGAGCAGGTCGTCGTAGAAACCGTCCTGGTTAAGGATCACAACGGGTTTCCGCAGCACCTCAAGATGCGTGAGGGTGAGGATTTCCATCAGCTCCTCCAGCGTGCCCCAGCCGCCGGGCAGTGCGAGGAAGGCGTCGGCCCGCGTCTCCATGAGCATCTTGCGCTCCCGCATCGTCAGCACCGAGATGAGCTCGTCCGCCTCGGTGAACTCCAGCTCGCGCTCCTTCATGAACTCCGGGATTATGCCCACCACCCGGCCACCGCTGGATTTCACCCCGCGGGCCACGGCGCCCATCATGCCCGTCTTGCCGCCGCCATAGACGAGGGTCCATTGCCGCCGGGCCATCTCCTCGCCGACGCCCTTTCCCGTCTCGTAATACTTGGGATCGAGCCGGTCGCTGGAGGCACAATAGACGCAGAGGGACTTTTGCATGACTGAGTTTGAAACCACTAATCTCCACTAATCAGTACTAATTTCTGACTGAACTTCCGTCCATTAGTGTTTATTAGTGTCCATCAGTGGTTAAATCCTCCCCAGTTTATCGCGGCCGGCTGGCCCCCTCGCCGACCGGCCTGCTCCATCTCGGCCACGCCCAGACCTTCTGGACGGCGCAGGAACGCGCCCGTGCGGCAGGTGGCACGCTGCTGCTTCGCAATGACGACCTGGACGCCGCGCGCTGCCGGCCGGAGTTCGTCACGGCAATGTTGGAGGACTTGCGCTGGTTCGGTCTCGCGTGGATGGGGCCAACGGTCTCCCAAAGTGGACGCATTCCGCTCTACCGCGCGGCCCTCGTCCGGTTGCACGCCGGCGGATTCATCTTTCCCTGCGCACGCTCGCGCCGCGACGTCCTCGCCGCCGCCAGTGCTCCGCACGAGGGCGACGAAAACGACGAGCCGCTCTACCCGCCGGAATTTCGTCCGGCTACCGGCGCACCAATTCCGCCCCTCACCGACCCGATCACGATAAACTGGCGCTTCCGCGTGCCTGACGGTGAAACCTTGACCTTCACCGATGGGCATTATGGCGAACAACGAGCCGTGGCCGGCCGAGATTTTGGCGACTTTCTCGTCTGGCGGAAGGACGACACACCCAGCTACCAGCTTGCCTGCGTCGTGGATGACGCCGCCATGAACATCACGGAAGTCGTGCGCGGGGCGGACCTGTTGAAATCCACGTTCCGCCAATTGCTCCTCTATCGCGCGCTCGGCCTGGCGGCTCCGGCGTTTTATCATTGCCCGCTCGTCACCGACGAGCAGGGCGTCCGCCTGGCCAAACGCCATGACGCCCTCGCTCTGCGCATGCTGCGGGAGCAGGGACGGATACCGAAAGAGATTCGCGCAGGCTGGTTGTAGCGGCGGTCTGCATGTCTGTGGGAGGGGTTCTATGCCCCGACGGTATGACGGGAGCTTTCGCAGAGTCGGGGCGCAAAGCCCCTCCCACACTTCCCGAAAGGCAATCTCAATGAATCAGCGGATTCCGCCACACCGCCGGCAAAATCGCATCAGTGCCGTGGATGTAGTTGCGGAAATATAGCCAGAAGATCAGCCCGCCGAGGCCGAACAGGAACGCGATCTCGCCGAGGCTGCCCGCCGCCGAGCGGCTGGTGCGACGGAGGGACTGCACCAGCCAGATGAGGCCGGGGGCGACAGCGAACGCCACCAACGAGGCGCCGAAGAGGACCATGCCCATGATGAAGAGCGTACGAAGCAAGGGGTCGCCGATCAGCCGGGCCTTGTAGGCGATGATCTCGTTGCAAAGGTTCAGCAGGAGCAGGCAGCACGGGAGCACATAGTGACGTTCGAGCGTGGCGGAGGCTTTCATGGCTCTACCCGATGACGGAAAGTTAGCCACTTGCCAAAAGCGAAAATCTGCGTTCCCAAGCAGGGACCCATGGCAACCTATGTCTACGAGACCATCCCCCGGCAGGCCGGCGAGGCGCCCCATCGCTTTGAGGTTATCCAAGGCATGAAGGATGCCCCGCTCAGTCGCCATCCCGACACGGGCGAACCCGTGCGCCGGGTGATCAGCGGCGGCTATGGCATCATGAGCAAACCCTCGGCCTCGGCCACTGCCCCCGCAGCGAAGTCCGCCCCGTGTGCTCCCGGCTGCACCTGCCACAGTCCCTCCCGTTTTCCTCAACCCTGAACCACCGATCCCGTCATGATGAATTTCCACTCTCCCGATCTCACCCAGGCCCCGCCGCGCAGCCCGCGCGTGCGGCTGGGCGGCTTTGCCCACCTGCCCCGCCTGATCGACAAGGCCCGCGCCACCCTCGCCGGCACCAACGGCGAATACCATTATGACTGTTCCATGGACGCGCACTTCTGGGCCTTCACCGGCCTCAATGCCGAGGCCTTCCTCGCCGAGGTCAAGACCGGCAAGTGCGACTACGACCTGCTCACCTTCGTGATGAGCCGGCTGCAGCCCAAGCGCGGCATGAGCGAGATCGTCGCCTGGTCGGCCTGGTTTGAACAGCGTCCGCCCACCGCCGTCGAGGGCCGGGCCTTCTTCAACCAACTCCACACGGCCGTCGGCCCGCGCCGCGAGGATGTGGG
Organism: Opitutaceae bacterium; assembly: GCA_043741015.1. Taxonomy (GTDB): domain Bacteria; phylum Verrucomicrobiota; class Verrucomicrobiia; order Opitutales; family Opitutaceae; genus Lacunisphaera. The sequence goes on along the minus strand of JAYUBB010000283.1, from coordinate 5,363 downwards.
CACCTGGTTCGAGCTGCTCGACCTCGATGACTTCACGGCCTTCGGCGGGAAGTCCTAAAGTTCGGTGTATTTGTCGGAACGACCGCGCGCTTTCTCCACGGGATACTTGGCGGCGTTCTTGGCCAACTTGGTCTCGATCGCCCTCGCCAGGTCGATGCCACCGATATTGGCGAACTCCAAAGCGTAGATCACCACGTCGGCGAGTTCGTCCTCGATCTTCTTGCGCTTGACCGGGTCGGTCAGCGCCATCGCCGAGGCCTTGGATTCCGTCCACAGGAAATGCTCCATCAGCTCGCCGGCCTCGGCGGCCAGCGCCATGCTGAGGTTCTTGGGGTAATGGAACTGCTCCCAGTCCCGCGCCCGCGCAAAGGCCAGCACACGTTCACGCAATTCCCCCACCGTCGCGGTCGCATCGGTCATCGGTTTCATAGCCGCGCACCCTGCGGGTAAAACTGTGCCGGTGCAAGATTCGGCGTGATGACACGGTTGGCACGCTTCCGGCTCAAGAAACCACTTGTGGAACGGGCCCTCCTGGGCACATTCCGCAATCTGATCCATGGCCACCGCCACTCCAGTCAAACGCACCGATGCCGGCACTTCGCTTACGAAGGCCGCCATGTGCTTTGGCCTGCGCCAGTCGCAGCAGCAGCAGTGCGTTTCGCGTTGGATCAACAAACACACTGCGGGCTGCCTGGCCTGACGCGATAGACCGCCCAAGGTAATCGCCCTCTCCCAGGAGACCCGCCGGTGCCACCACCGACGAGCCCGCTATCATTCATTTTTTCCGTCCATGCATACGATCATCCATCGCCACCAACACCAAAGATTCCCCGCCGCGAAGCCCCAACCGGACTTCCGTTCGCCGCACCATGAGTGCATGGATCTGCCGCAGGCCCTCAAGCTGGCGATCTATGTGCCCGGGGTGGACGCCGCCGGCGTGGAACTCACCACCAAGGGCACCGACCTCCTCGTGACCGCCCGCAAGACCCACCACGTCCGCGTGAACTGGCAGGCCCTGCATCTTGAGTCGGCCCAGCGCGACTATCAGCTCAGCCTGCGCCTTGGCACGGGCTATGATCTCGACTCCCTCCAAGCTTCCATTGCCAGGGGGGTGCTTACCATCGTGCTGCCGAAACGCCGGCCGGCCCTCGCCGACCCGGTCGCCACGCAACGCCAGGTGGCCTAGTCGCGGGCAATGAACCGTGTGGCGTCATCGTGGCGCGGCACGGGTTTTTCATTATTTTTGGAACTACCCGGCGTCCCCGGGGTTCTTAATAGGGCGGCTCTGACCAAGCCACCACCAAGCCATGACCTACTTCCCACACCATCACCTTCAGCGTGCCGGCCTCCCGGCGGCCAAGGCGTTTGCGGCCGTGCGGCAGAGCTTCAATCGCGACATCCTGTGGAACCAGCCCGTCTTCAAGGCGCCGGCCTTGGCCAACCCCCGCATCGCGCCCGATCCGCTGCCGTTCACCGCCACGCGCGTCACGCTGCGTTCGCGCGGCTGAGCTGCGGTTCACTGCTCCGGTACCAGCCAGTCACAGACGGCTGAGGCGCCGGCCTCGACTCTCAGCCGTTCAACCAGCGGCGGCAGAACCGTCCGGATTTCCCGGTCGACCTGCCACGGCGGATTGAGGATCAGCAGCCCGCAACCCTTCATCCGCAGCTGCGAGCTGTCGCCCGCAATATTCAGCTCAGCAAACAGGGCAGGTGTCTCCAGCCCGAGGAGCGTCCGGTGAAATTCGTCCGTCCGGGCCCGCTCCGTGATCGGATACCACACCGCGCACACCGCCCCGGGCAGGCGCCGCAGCGCATCGGCCAAGCCGCGCTGGATGCTGGCAAACTCGGACTTGTTTTCAAAGGGCGGGTCGATGAGCACCAAGGCTCGTTTCTCCAGCGGCGGCAGCTGCGCCTTCAGGCCGGTGTAGCCATCCATCGCCAGCACCCTCACGCCAGTCTCGCGGGCAAAATCAAAATCCAGCGCCTCAGCGTCATCCGGCCGCAGCTCGCACAACACCATCCGGTCCTGCGGCCGCAGCAGCAGCTTCGCGATCCACGGTGAACCAGGATAAAACTTGAGTTCCGGCCCGGTCTCACCCCGCCGGTCATTGAAGCGCCGCACCAGCGCCAGGTAGTCGTTCAGCGCGGCCGGCAGTTCCGCCGCCCCCCACAACCTCCCGATGCCGGCCGGATGTTCCGGCTCGCGGGAACGGCCATCGGGCAGGATCGAAGGCACCGCCAGATCGTAGCCGCCGCGACCGGCATGCGTGTCGAGGTAAAGAAAGCCCTTCTCCTTCCGCTGCATCGCGCGGATGAGCAACAGAAGCAGGACATGCTTGAACACATCCGCGTAGTTCCCCGCGTGGTAGTGATGGCGGTAATTCATCCGACCGGCACTTTCACCACCGACTTTCTGACCAAACCGGCTCCGCGCCAGTGCAGTGAGGGCATGTGTCCGTCAGTCGGGAAGAAGATCGCCGTATCGCCCGCTCTCATCCGCAGGATCGAGGCGGCGGCGGTATCGGCATATTTGATGAAATCACGCTCGGGATTGTAGGCCTCGGCCACGACCAGCCGGGAGATATCCTCCAGCTCCATCTGCTCCTCGCCCTCCACGACCACCTGCACATCGATATACTTGCGGTGTGATTCGAAAAACCCATCGGCCCGTGCCTTGGGCTGATAAACCTGCTCCAAGGCGAACGCCCCGCCCGCCAGCTCGATGCGCCCAGTCACCCCCCCCGCAATCCGGCCGAGGCGGTCGCGCGCCGGTGAGCCGGCAACAAACAGTTCGTCGACATAGGCGAACGCTGCAGCAAAACGCGGATCGGCCGCCGCCTCGCTACGCACCTTGGAAAATTGACCGGTAAATGCCATGACCGTGAGCAGATTAGGCGGCTTTCGTGATGGCAAGCCCTCAGCAAAACAGGATGGCTCATCAGCCTTCGGGCCTGATTCCGGCTTCACTGCGCCAGCGCTTCTGTCTGCTTCACTAAACCGAGGAATTCATTGCGATAGCCGCCCGTATCATTGCCCAGCCCGGCCCGGCCCCAATCTGCCACCTCCGCCAGTGTGAGCGAACCCTTGTGCGGCGAATCGCGCAGCACCATGCCGAAGCCGGCGACCGCTGCCGAGAATTTGAAGTCCTGGCTGGCGTTTTCGAACCGCACCCCGGTGTCGCGCAGCGGAAACTCCAGTTTGCTGCTCACGTCGCCGGTCGGCTCCTTGTAGCGGATCTTCACCGTCAGCATTTCCGCGCTGTTTCCCGTCTGCTGTCCTTTGTCCTCTGTTTTTTGGTATTTCAGTCCATCCACCGCGGGTGTGTCCATCGGCATCACCGCTCCCACCGGCACAACCTCATACAGCGCGGTTACGGTGTGGCCTGCGCCGATCTCGCCCGCATCCACCTGGTCATTGTTGAAATCCTCCTTGGCCAGCAGCCGGTTCTCGTAGCCGATCAGCCGGTAGGCCTGCACCTGCGCGGGGTTGAACTCGACCTGGATCTTCACGTCCTTGGCGATGGTGACGAGCGTGCCGCCCGCCTGCTCGACGAGCGACTTTTTCGCCTCGGCCAGTGTATCGATGTAGGCGTAGTTGCCATTGCCCTTGTCCGCAAGCTGCTCGAGCGTGCTGTCCTTGTAGTTGCCCATGCCGAAGCCGAGCACGCTGAGGAAGACGCCGCTCTTGGCCTTTTCCTCGATCAGGCGCGTGAGCTCGCCCTCGCTCGTCACGCCGACATTGAAGTCGCCGTCCGTGGCGAGGATCACGCGGTTGACGCCGCCGGGGATAAAATTGGCCTTGGCGATGTCATAGGCCAGCTGGATGCCCATCGCCCCGTTGGTCGAACCCTCGGCCCGCAGGCGGTCAATCGCCTCCAGAATCTCCGTCTTTCTGCCAGCGAGGGTGGACGGCAGCGCCATGCCCGAGGCCCCGGCATAGACCGCGATGGCCACACGGTCGTCCGCCCGCAGCTTGTTCACGAGCAGACGCAGCGACTGTTTCACCAGCGGCAGCTTGTTCGGCTGGTTCATCGAGCCCGACACATCGAGCAGGAAGACCAGATTGGCGGCGGGACGCGCCGCGTCGCTCACCTCGCGGCCTTTGAGCCCGATCCGCACCAGGCGATGCTCCGGCGCCCAGGGAGCCGACGCCACCTCGAGGTGCGCGGCAAAGGGCACGTTGCCGGTCGGCGGCGCATAGTGGTACGGGAAATAATTCACCAGCTCCTCGATCCGCACGGCATCGGCCGGCGGACGCTGGCCCTGCGCAAGGAAGCGCCGCACGTTCGCATACGACGCCGTGTCCACATCCACGGAGAAGGTGGAGAGGGCCTGATCCTTCACCCGGATGTAGTCGTTGTCCTTCCGAAAGCCATAGGCCTCGGTGTTGAACTCCTGCTCCACCGTGAGTTGCCGGTTCATGATTGAGCCGATACCCCCAAGGCCTTTGAGCTCAGAATGCATCCGGGTGCCAGCCAGAGAGTTGGTGGCTTGGTATGCATCAGCGGATGCGGCAGCGACAGTGAACGGGCTCAGAGTAAAGACTTCTTCATCCTGCCGAGCGGGCGGCACCAAAGCTGCCATCGCCGCGCCGCTGGCCTCATTTTTATTCACTCGATAAGCGACAGACTCATCTGCTTTTGCTGCTTCTGCCATCACCATGGCGACCGATGGTGAGGGGATCACAGGCAGATTGACTGCCACCGAGTTCTTGGCCTTCTCGGGCTCCTTTTTCTGCGATTCGGCCGTGGCCACCTTGGCCAGATCCACCGCGACGTAATTGTGCGGTGCATAAATCGACCGGTTCTGCTGCCAATACACAAAGAATACCGCAAAGCACGCCGCGGCCAGACCGCTGATCATGTAGTAGATTTGGGGAAACCGGAGAATTTTGCCGGCCTTCTGGGCCGCGGACCTGCCCTCTGTAGCCTCGGCGAAGGAGGGTTCGTGTTCGAGTGCGGTCGTGACCGTCGCGATCGTGGCACGGATCTCTTCCACGGCCGCCCGCGCAGTGGCGTCCTGCTGCAGCAGTTTTTCAAACCCCTCGCGTTCGGCGGACTCCATCTCGTGGAGGGCGTAGAGGGTCAGGCGGGGATCATCCGGTAAAATTGTATTCTGGTTCATGGTATTTCGTCTGTTCCCTGTATTCTGTCATTCTGGCTGTGCGGCCAGGTTCTGCCGCAGGGCCTTGAGCGCGGTGTGCAGGATGAAGCCGACATTGCCGACGGACAGCGATGTGATGCGGCTGATCTCCTGATAGCTGAACCCGTTTTGAAATTTCAGGCGCACCACCTCTTGCTGGTTGGTGGGCAGCTGGCTGATGAGTTTGAGCACGGCGGCGTGCTGCTCGGCGCGTTCCAGTCC